>CAJUGT010000165.1 GCA_910586435.1 uncultured Acetatifactor sp.
TTACATACCCCGACGGCGCCAAACGCATATTTGCCGTCAGCAGCGGCATAGGTTTCGACGCCGCAGTCTGTGAAGAAGCATTGCGTTCTCCTATGAAAAAGACGATGAACAAGCTAGGACTTGGCAAACTGACTTACCTGGGCATCGCTTTAAAACAACTCTTTGCTTCAAAAGCAGTATCCGGCAGGCTTATCATGGATGACAATAAGTCTGTCAATATCGGCAATATCCTTTTTATCGCCTGTATGCTTCATCGCTTTGAAGGCGGCGGCTTTCAGTTCGCTCCCGACGCAGTGGATAACGACGGAATTCTGAACCTGTGCGTGGTCGGTGATCTCTCAAAACTCTTTGTACTATTTGCGCTGCCCACCGCATTCAAAGGAAGTCATTACAGATTTCAGGGTATCACCGCCTATAAGACAAGCAATTTGACAATTGAAACCAGCACCCCCCTTTGGGTACATACGGATGGCGAAGTGACACGCAAGAGCCGCCGCATCTGTGTGACATGCGAAAAATCAGCAATCCAAATCATCAGTCCCCAAAAGGAACAAACATCTAATTAAATTTAAAAATTTTCTGGCAAATTTTATATCCTCCCACGGAAATCCTTCGTCCCCCTCTTCCGGGAAGGTTCATGGCATTGCCCATAATCCCATGCCTCATCCAGCTAAAAAGCCTTCTGTCTCTGGATTTCAGATATTGCCACAATTCTTTCTTTTTCTCCAGGTTTTCTTCCGTGCCGGAACGAATTAATAGCACGGAAGAAACCGTTGTAATAATCTCCAGATGATTGCGCATATACTGATACAGACGTTTATTTTTCAGTATTTCCTGCTTTTTATCCACAAAATAGTCAATCATCAGTTTATTCACCTTAATCTGCTGATCTATTCTGTTAATCATGATCTGCTCATTCACGGACTGATCTTCCCGGCCAATGTAATAACGGTAAAAATTTACATCCAGATAATATAGATTTCTCACATAGGGAAGGGGTTCAAACACATAAATATTATCCACATAAAAAGTATGTTCCGGCAGTCTGATTCCGCATTCCTTCAACAGTCTCGTTCGGAAGATAACCGAATGCATCAAAATATAATGTCCTTTCAGGAAGTGATGGCAGTCTTCCCAGGTAAACATTTTCTCTTTTGGCAGAATGCGGCGATATTGCATGACCTTTTTGCGCCGCTCTCCTTCTTTCTCATACACAAAGTTGCAAATCAGCATATCCAGCGCACGATCCCCTCCGGCAAGATTCCTCAATGTGTCAAGTACCTGCAAATATGCCTCCCGTTTCACCCAGTCGTCACTGTCAACCACTTTAAAGTACAAACCACTGGCATTTCTGATTCCCGTATTCACGGCGGCGCCATGCCCTCCATTTGACTGATGTACTGCTTTCACAACCGCAGGATACTTGCAGGCATATTCATCCGCAATTTCCGCAGTGCCGTCACTGGAGCCATCATCCACTATGATAATCTCCACATCCTCTCCGCCTTCCAGAAGAGAATCCACACATTTTCTCATATATTTTTCTGAATTATAGCATGGTATCGCTACAGATAAAAGTTTCACTTTTTTCCTCCATTCCAGGACCCGCCCCCAGGCCCCACATCCACTCCCTATATTTTCATTTCACAGCACTTTTGTCATTCCCCCGGAACACTTGCCGTCTACCTGTTGCCAAGATACTTCGCATAAGCCGCAAAAGCTGAAGGAATGGGATATTTTTCTTTTGTATCCGCAACCTCAATCATTTGCCAATCAGCGAATTCCCCTTGCCGGAATTGCCCCTCTGTCACTGCGTCTCCCAGATTCACTTTGACAAGATACCCCTTCATATGCCACTCCTTATGAGTAAAGACATGTTTTGCTTCCCCAAGGGACTGTATACGCAATACAGGAACCCCCTTTTTTGCCAGGTATTCCTCCACCTCTTTTGCAGTACAAAATCCCTCCACGGAAGGAGGTTCATACATTCCGGCCAGAAGTCCTGTCTTTGGCCTTTTACGAAGTATCACCTTATCTTCATCCTTCAGAATCAATATGGTTTTTTCCTGAATTTGTCTCGGTTTTTTTCTCTGTTTTCTGGGATATTCCTGTTCTTTCCCCATGGCATGAGCCATACATTCCCCCGCCAGGGGGCACTGTACACAGAGCGGCGCCCCGTTGGGAATACAGACGCAGGCACCGATTTCCATCATTGCCTGATTAAAATCACCAGGACGATTTTCCGGCATAATCTTCAAAAAATCCCGCCAAACCGCCTGTCTGACCTTCTCATCGGTAATCAGCCTTCCATCCCCTCTAAGCCTTGCCGCCACCCGCAATACATTCCCATCCACCGCAGGGACCTTGCGTCCAAACGCAATGGAAGCAATTGCCCCCGCCGTATAACTTCCTATCCCAGGCAGCCCCAGAAGCACATCATAATCCTTTGGCATTTCTCCGCCAAATTTCTCCACAATGGTGACTGCCGCCTTCTGCATGTTGCGAACCCTGTTATAATATCCAAGTCCTTCCCACAATTTCAGGAGTTTTTCCTCCTCCACATCCGCCAGTGCGCCAATGTTGGGCAGCGCATTCATAAAACGCTCGAAATACGGCTTGACAGCCTCCACCCTGGTCTGCTGAAGCATGATTTCCGATACCCACACACGGTATGGAGACGGAATATCCCTCCATGGAAGACTGCGCTTATTACCGTCAAACCACTTTAACAGGGGGGCGGATATATTTGCCAGCCTGGGAAGAAACATTACAGGAACCGGATGATTCACCTCCAAAGTATGGGGTGTTACCACACTATCATACGCCAATACCCTTACCCCTGCTTTCGCCGCCTCAATCAAAGCTTTGGCAAATTCAGGATGTGTATCAAAATTTGCAGTAAAGTAATCCACCCCTTCCATCTGTATTACGAACATGACAAATGCCTGGTATCCCTCTTCCTTCGCTCTGATCAGTTCTTCCACATGCTTTACCGCCCTGTCCGAAGGCGCGTCAGGAAAGCTCACAACGCCGTTATCCTCCAGAGTGACACCTTTTACTTCCATGAAAATCCTGTCTTCCCCGGTTTCAATATAAAAATCAAATCTGGAACTGCCATATTGGGTCTCAGGACGTATTAATTTGATATTTTCAAACAAGATTCCACGCCGTAGCCATTCTAACACCACCTTATTGGGCGCCTGCGAATCTATATTCACCAGACGTTTTCCTTTTTCCACCGCAATGAGATCATATGCCGTGCTTCGCCCCATTCTCCCGCTTTTATCCAAATACACCCGGGCACCCTCGCTAAGAAGTTCTCTGCACCTGCCCGTGTTCTTTACGTGAACGGTTTCTACCTGTCCCGCTATCTCAACCTTGGCAATAAATCGGTTTGGCCGTTCCAGAAAACGCCCTTCTTCAATATTTTCGTATTCCATTTAAAACCTGTCTCCTCCGCAGTCTGTTGCAGTCCCTATGCCCACACGGAATCATTCTGCCTGCTTTGACCGAAACGCATACACCGGCGAACGCTCTGCCATTCTGCCGTATGGTACCCTGGCCGCAGGAACCGACTGTGCGGCACTGAAAGTATGAATTGATTGGTCATCAAAAAATATCTGAGCGCCAAATGCTTTCAGAACATCCCTTTTTTCCAGACCTCCAAGAAAAAAAGCTTCATCCACCCGAACATCCCATTCCCGCAGGGTTCGGATGACACGCTCATGGGCTGGGGCGCTCCGGGAAGTGACAAGAGCGGTACGGATAGGACATTTCTCCCCTCCCAACTTTTTTTGCAAATCAGAGAGCTTTTTCAAGAAATTGGCAAACGGTCCCTCTCCCAAAGGTTCCCTGGCATGCAGCCTCTCATTTTCCTCAAACGCATTCAGCCCCTGTTCTCGAAAAATCATTTCCGCCTCATCTCCAAACAATACCGCATCTCCGTCAAAAGCAATCCGGATTCTGCACTCCTTCTCCTCTAAACCACATGTCAGCTCTTCAGAAAAAGGCATGGGAATTACTTCCGCTCTGTGTTCCGTACAGATTATCCCTGCGGCAATACCACTTTCAATAGCAGATTGCACATCATCCTCATATGCGGATAGAAATAAATCTGTCCGAAACGCTTCCAGATATGGCGCCAGGGCCGCTCCGCTCACCAATACTGCCCGAGTAATATTCAGCCCGTAGTGAGCAATGGCGTTAAATACCCTAAGGGAGGTATCCGGGCTGTTGCGGGACATGATAATGACCTCAACCAGATTTCCTTCCTCACTGTAATCGTTTAATTTCAGCAGCGCCTTCACCAGTTCAAACCCCGGACCGGGTTTTAGAATATCCTGTTCATGCTCCACCTGATACCCGCAATATGCCTCCAATCCCTGCCGTTCAAATATCTCATGTTCCGTACTTAAGTCAAACAGCGCCCTTGAAGAAATACCAATCACCATCTTTCTGTCAATCACCGCCATATACTCCTCCGTTTCCGCAAGCCCCACATACAGTACCTCTACAGACAGGATTTCATCCTCACAATTATATGCACTGGCATTTTCTCAGGGGGTTCGCCTGCGTTAAACGGAAAACATGATGTTATCTCAACCGGTTACATTCATATCGTTCCAGGGTCAGAAGACATGTCTTCAACGCCTCATAACGCTCTTCAATATCACCCTCATTAATTTCTATATCACACGCCACCGCCATGGTATTGATCATGTCATCCGTAATTCTATGATGAAGCCCCGCAAGGATATTCAGTTGTTCCCCATAGTTATCCGCATCCAGGAATTCCAAAACCAGGGGATCAAGATTGGGCACTTCCTCCTGCTCCGTTTTCACCATTCCGAAAGCGGAATCCCCCGTATGCTTTTCCAAAAGCTCCTCGGAGCCAGTGTCTGCTGCCGGAACTTCTTCTTTTTTGACACTCATACCAGGTTGTTCCATTTCCATTGATTCTTCTATCTGTCTCCCGGCTTCCGGCCCCTGCAATTCAAACCGGAATTCCTGTGCCGCATCCGGATACTTCTCTCTGTCAATCCTGCTGACAAACATATCCAGCGGCCTGGCATATGTCCGGAAGTCACCATACAGCGCCTGATATACTACCAGCTGCTCTCCTGTCTCAGTATGTTCCGCAATTGCCGTCACCTGATACAAGTTCCCTTTAAAATGCTTATAGATTTCATGTGGTTTCGGAATAAATGACATCTCAGGGACTCCTTTCTGTTTTCTCTCAATGAAAGTATACCCCTATTTTTATAAAATGTCATGTAATTCCTTCTAATGATTTTCAAAAAATTTATGAAAGAAAATACAATTTTCGTCTTCAAAAGCAATCTGTTCCAATTCTTCCATTAACAGCTGCCTGTCTTCTTCACACATTCTGCTGATTCTTCCATGATGCACCGTAAGCGTATATTGTCTGCTTCCGTCCTGATCAATCACTCTGGTCAGCATCACACCACTATTCACAAATCCCCTTTCGCTCAAGAGCATCCTTGCGTCCTCTACCATTTCCCGCTCCATCTCCTGATAATATACTTCAAGTTCCTGGGCATTCACCCGCATCCTGCTCATTGCCACGCCTGTCCAGCAAAATACCATCACCGTCACCAATGCCAAAACCGTCATTACAAACCCAATATTTTTCGTCCCTCTCCTCATAACAATCTCCTCCTTGACTTGAACGTGCGTTCTGATTTCTTATAGAATAAAACATTTGTTCTGATTTGTCAATGTTTTAAACAAGAAAATCATACAAAATTATAAGTCCCATAAAACTCTCTCAAATCGCAGAATCTCCGAATGCCCAAGTAATGGAACTCCATTCTCCTATTCCAGTCCTGTCTTTTATTCCAGTCCTGTCTCTATATTTCAGTGCCATGAAGGGTTATTCAGCCGCTGATGCGTCTGAAAACCCTTCATGGCACTGAAATATAGAGACTGTTTTTAACTTCAATTAGTCTTTTGCATGAAATTGCATAAATTCATCAGAAGCAGACCGTCATAATGCAGGCTATTTAGGATAAAATATGTTGCTTATTTTATCAATTTGTCTCGGAGTTGTGTATGCAATAAGTAAAATATTACATAATTTTGGCAACAAACTAATTGCAGTGTTTTTATTCCTCTTGACATTTCTTAGCTGGACTATTGAAAGCCGCTGCCAGGCAGCTGAAAACCTTCTCAGTAACAATCGAGCAGGGGAACGGGCACATCCCTTTCCCTCCCCAGAGCGTGTCCATAAAAACCCCCGGGCTTCACGATGATTCCGCAAAGCCCGGGGCACATATTATCCAAATCTCAGCGTCAAAGAAGATCCTGCTGTCACATCCCTCACATCCTCTTCCGAGACATCTGTAAAATAAAGGGTCAGTTTTTCAAGATACTCTAATCCCCTCAACCCTGAAATATCCTTAAGTTTTTCGCAGTTATGTACCTCCATTTCCCTCAGCCCATGCCCTTTGGGGAAACAGGGCAGCTCTGTCACTTCTGAAAGTCCACGAAGCACTGCTTTTCTCAGGTTTGGCAGCTCTGCCAGAAAGTCCAGGCATTGGAGATCCTCCATTCCGAGAAGTTCTACTTCCTCCAACATCGGCACCTTTCCCAGGACCTCAACACCTTCCGCCCGTTTCTGATGAACCACTATCTTGCCTGGACTGAGTTGATTCAGAAATTCCGCTCCGGGACAGGGCATATCCATGACGCGAAACTCCCTCACCGAGTCTCCCCTGGTCACAAGTTCCATGTGTTTTATAAATTTACCCACATAGCCTTTGCGAAGTCCGGGCAACCTTAACCACCATTCCATATCATACAGTCCCCCGGATCCAAAGGTACATTCTTCCACCTCCTGCCCAAGATGAATGGTAAGGTCTGTAATTCCCGCCGGCAGATGATTTACAAAACCATACTCCTTCCGTCCCATCAAATCCAACTCCAGTTCTTCCAGACTCTCCAGACGGGACAAAACTTCCGCATGTTCCACATCCCGGACACTGTCAATACTCAATTTCCGCACATGTTTCAGTATCTCAAAATCCTTTATGTCACATACAGCTTTTTCATCCCTGCGAAATATACGAAACAGAATATCACTGCGGACTGAAAATACTTTCCTGTCCAGAAGTTCCAGCACCTGTACGGGAATATCCTTCACTGTCTGGATGCGATTTACATTTTGCGCCTCTGCCAGGCGTAATGCCAGCGGCTCATCCATCTGAGAAAAGTCCAGATACCCGAAAAAATAACTGTCACTTCTTGTCTCACCCAACTGTATTATAGACGCAAATTCATCTTTCTGATGTTTTTCCGCCTGTTTTCGTTGCCGATTTGGAGGAGCGCTATTTTCCACTTCCTCCACTTTGGCAGCCTGGGCATCCTGTAACAATATCTCTTTATTTTTTAAGAGCAAATCCACATAGACCTCCCATATGGCCTCCGGATTTTCATCAATCCATTCCCTGATTTCCTTTGTCCTCACATACTGCTCCGACGGGAAATGTCCATCGGGATACAGCTTATAATCAATAATTCCATAGTCATACCACATGGCCAGCTCATGATAACCGTGCCGATGAAGCCCCTCGGATAATCTCTGTATGCCATCTTCCTGATCCACATGGTAAAAATTCTCATAATAGGACATGGGGCCTTCGTGAATGGACTGATAATGCCAATTGTATACTTGCAGGAACATAAATATCAATTCCGGCACATTTTCCGTGTAAAGCTCAATCAGAAAAAGGAAAAAGTCTCCCAGCACGTCTTCACTGACCTTCCCCGCATCGTCCGTGGGATTTCCGCCCCAGGGATCTCCAAATTCTCCTTCGTCCAACAGCCATTGCAGCTGCTGGTACATATTCTCGACCTCTTCCTTTAGTTCCGCAACTTGCCTCCCAAGCCCCCTGAATCTGGGAGAATTTCCTGCCG
>CAJUGT010000166.1 GCA_910586435.1 uncultured Acetatifactor sp.
ACAAAGAGATAATCTGACCGATGACAACTAACGTAAAATCCTTTGAAAATAGTTTCCGATGCATTCGTTAGACCTCCATTTTTTCTATTCCGTTTGTCAGAATACGATATACAATATTAGCTGCCATAACAAAAATCACACCCATTGCCAACATTACCCAGACAATATTCCCTGGGGAAACTGTAATGCAATTAGCGAAAATGCATACCATAATCAACGAGCATACAATCGCTGTGACTGCTGAGCGTTTTTTCCATCCCAAAGCAGTGGAAATGATGCCCACAGCAGAGGATAAAATACCCATTAAAAAACTGGAAATCAAAACAGTAGAGAGAAAATGCTCCGTGTTCATTTGCGGCATGATCTCAAAAATATGTGCTGAAATATACATAATGCCTATAACCAGCGTATTACTGATAAACGCGAAAACCGTTGTAATGCCGCTGACAATCAAACACTTTATTCCAAGCATTGTCTTTCGACTGACAGGATAGCTCAATAAGACTACCGCATTTCTTCCGCAATATTCGCTGATAATCACTTTTGACGCAATAACCGCTGACATAATACTAAAGCAGGAAAACGCTAAAGCAGTTGTAAGCGCCAATAATCCATTCCAGTTCGCAAACAGCTCTGCTTCTGCGGATGTGCCGTTTTCTCCTGCTTCCATCTGGAAAATAAAAAGAAACATAATACCAATCGCAAGCAAACTGGCAAACACTCCTAATATTGCCCATAAGTAAGTAGATAACCGTATTTTCATCAATTCAAGTCTGCACAAATTCATATCCGTTCCCCCCTCATAAGACCTATTACATAATCCTCAAAATTCTCTACTAAAAGTTTCTGCTCATCCTCTGTAACAAACTCACAATCACTTTGTTTTCTGTCCGTATCACTGCTTGAAAAGCAGCGGCTCAATTCCTGTATTATATGGCCATCCGAAAGAATGCCTATCCTGTCTGCTGTATGCCTGATTTCTTCGATAATGTGGCTTGAAAGCAAAATGGACATTCCCTCGTTTGCCAGAGTTCTCATCAGTCCACGCATTTCCGCAATCGCAATAGGGTCAAGACCGTTAAGGGGTTCATCCAAAATTAATAATTTAGGATGATGAACAATTGCCCTTGCCAGGCCAAGCCTTTGCTTCATTCCAAGAGAATACTCTGAAATCCGCTTCTTATCTGCTTTTTCAAGTCCAACTAAATGTAATACCTCTGATATATCTGCTTTCTTCCGCATATAGCTCAAGTGCATAGACAGAAGCTCACGAGCGTTTAAGTGTTCATAAAAAGTTGGATTCTCTATGACACTTCCAATATTTGATAAATATTCTGTGTTGCTGCTTACTTCTTTGCCCAGAATATAAATACTTCCTCTGTCAATTTGCTGCAGCCCAATCATCATCTTCATTAAGGTTGTTTTTCCTGCGCCGTTAATTCCTAAAAGCCCGTAGATTTCTCCTTCATAAATCTGAAAGCTGCAATGATTTATTACTTGTGTGAATCCGTAGCTTTTTTCAACAGAATTTACATCAACAATAGTTTGCATAATATCTCCTTTCGGTACCGCGCGTCGGTATGTATGTGATTCAAAATATATCTGCCCATTTAACTGAGCAGAAATATTTATGTGGGGTTGTCACATTAAGGGTCATGGACGCTTTAGCCCTTGTTCTTTTGATAGATGGATGCCAGCTCCTGCAATCTCTCTAAGATTTCGCTGTCTATAATATCCAGATCAAAACCTTGCAGCATCTGTCTGAATACCATAAACTTGCGGAAGGATTCTTCCTCAGAACTGTCAAATATCATAGGATTCATCCAGACATTTGCTGCAAGTAAGATCAGTTCTGCCAATTGCTCCGGGTAATCCGTATTGATAGAGCCGTCTGAAATACCCTGCCTGATAATCGGCAAAATATAGTTTGGCGCCGCATTATCTATGGTATCATGCAAAAGGCTGAAAAGAAGTTTCGGGTTATTATGAAAATCTGGAGCGACTGTAAAAATATCGTTCTGTACCGGCCGGCTGATGGATTCCTTAAAAATTGTTTTCAACTTTTCCCTGCCGCTAAGGTCAGAACGGTCACGAATGACTGCAAGCATCTGATTAGATTCAGCCGTCATTCTATCTGTAACGGCAACTAAAATATCCTCCTTTGACTTAAAATGATGATAGATGGCCCCTTTGCTAAGACCGCCTAAATTATTTATAATATCCTGAATGGAAGTATGCTCATACCCCTTTTCCATAAATAAGCGAAAAGCAACATCTAATATTAAATGAACAGTTTCCTCCGGATGCCTGTTTCTTGCCATATTTTCTCACCTCCTTAACATACCATTGGTACGTAATTATATTATCATACTGTTGGTATGTTTGTCAAGACATTTCATTTTCGTATGTGCAGGGGGCGCAGATTATTCGTAACAGTTCAGACAGGTCACTGAACTGTTACGTAGATGCACACAAAACGCAGAAAAATGCGTTTTGGCGCCCGAAAGTCTCGCAAAATCGCACAGAGACGCGATTTTGACTTCGCGGGAGGGGTGTCTGAACTGTTACGATGATTCTCCATGGGTCCGGGAAGGAAAGGGAGGACGAGAGTTGTCTGGATGTGTGTCCGCTGGCGTAGTTTCTGGGGAAGCATACACAGGCGGCAGTGAAGGCAGAGCTTTCTTTTTCCGGTATTCGGTGGGGGTTAAGTGATAGTGTTTTTTAAATAACCTGCAAAAATAGTCTACATTATGAAATCCTGTTTCACTGGAAACAGTGGCTATTTTTTTCTCGGTTTTGGATAGCAGCAGCGCAGCTTCATTTAGGCGATAGTTTATGAGATAACAGATTGGAGTAAGGTGTAAATATCTGTGAAAAAGATTTAATACAGTGCTTTTACTGACGCCTGCGCATCCGGCAATATCACCCAATAAAATGTCCTGTGGATAATTTTGGTGAATATACTGCATCATTAGCTGTAATCTTGCCTGGGAAGAAGCTGAATCCTGCATGGGGCATTTTGCGTATGTAATATCCGCGTTTTCATATAGCTCCAGCCAGAGCTTTTGCAGGAGGGAGGCTGTAGCCAGTTCCCTGGAGGAAGCGTGGTTCTGAACAGCTATGATTTGTTTTATGGAGGATAAAGCCTCTGCCTGCCAGCGAACATCCCCATGGAGAACCTGAAAAGCCAGCGAAGAGGTTACAATGGGCTGGACATATTTCTGATAGATAAAGCTGTCCTGTGGGGCGATAAAAGAAGGCATACATAAAAAATTCGGAATAATGGCATCGGTGGGAGAATAAAAGCGGTGGAGAATTTTAGAGTTAATGAATACGCCGTTTCCTTCCGGCAGCACAAACTGTTTTTCTCCGATCCAGAAGGTAACGGTCCCTGACTCAATGTATACAAATTCCAACTCTGTATGCCAATGCCATTCAACACAATTAAAATCAAACAGTGCCAAATTTTCATAATAAAAGCGGAAGGGGTAGCTTCTGCTGCCATGCTGAACCGTTTCCATTAAGCTTTCATCTGTAGTAATCCTGCTATATGTGGTATCAAAATTCATACTCAAATCATCCCCCTTCTAAGAAAAGAAGTTTTAAGATATTGTACAATAAATATGGGATATAAATCAATGAAAATCGTATTTTTATATTATATAATCCAATGATGGAGTCACTTATTGCGGACGGCGCCGCAGCAGACAAGACTTATGTTCCAGGACAATGTTATAGCTGGAAGTATGAAATGATGAGGAGGCTGAAGATGAAATTACAATGGTTACATGAAACCAGGTTCATAAGGAAAGGAGAGCCTGCGTGCCTTCAGGTGCGCAGAGCGGAAAAATAAAAAGTCCAGCTAAGAAACATCAATTTATTTATTAAAAATATTTAGCTGGACAGGTGAGGTTGTGAAGGTACACGAGAGCAAATTTCATGAGACACTACTTAGTGTCTCTGGGTACTTCCGAATGAAATTTGTCTCTCCTGTGTGCGCCGATGGAACCTCACCCTTTAGTGCCGCCTGGCAGCGACTTAAATTAGGAGGAATGGCTATGCCAAACTATGGAAAAACGAAAAAAGCCTGTTATCTGGGATTTATCACACAGGCCATAGCGGCGAATTTCGCGCCGCTACTGTTTTTAAAATTTCATAATGATTATCATATTTCCCTTGGAAATATTGCGTGGATATCCACTTGCTTTTTCTTAACACAGCTTCTGGTGGATTTGTTTTGCGCAAAATTTGTGGATAAGATTGGATACCGTGTCTGTATTGTAGCTTCAGAGGTGTGCTCCGCCGCCGGACTGGTTGGGCTGGCCTTGCTGCCGGATATTTTGCCGAACCCGTTTGCCGGGATATTATGCAGCGTCGTTATTTACGCAGTGGGGAGCGGCCTGATTGAAGTGCTGGGCAGTCCCATTATGGAGGCATGTCCCTTTGAGAATAAAGAAGCCACAATGAGCCTGCTTCATTCCTTTTACTGCTGGGGAGCGGTGGGAACGATATTGATTTCAACTCTGTTTTTCCTGCTGTTTGGAATGGACAGCTGGAAATGGCTGGCTGTACTATGGGCCCTTATCCCGGCGGTGAATATCTACTATTTTGCCACATGTCCCATCAAGTATTTAGTGGAAGATGGGGGAGGAATGGGAATCAGGGAGCTGTTCCAAAAACCACTGTTCTGGCTGGCGGTTTGTCTGATGGTCTGTTCCGGCGCTTCAGAGCTTGCCATGGCGCAATGGGCGTCGGCATATGCGGAAGCGGCATTGGGATTGTCGAAAACCGCAGGAGACCTGGCGGGGCCCTGTATGTTTGCGGTAACAATGGGAATCAGCCGCATTATTTTTGGAAAATATGGTGACAGAATGGATTTGATGAAATTTATGACGGGCTCAGGAGTCTTATGCGTTGTATGTTACCTTCTGACCTCTCTTTCGGAAAGTCCGGCGGTGGGACTTGCGGGGTGTATTGTATGTGGTTTTTCTGTAGGAATTATGTGGCCTGGGACAATCAGTATTTCCTCGAAGCAGTTCCCGGCGGGGGGAACTGCCATGTTTGCGCTGCTGGCCATGGCAGGGGATTTGGGCGGCAGCATCGGACCGGGGATTGTGGGCCGAGTTACACAATACGCAGGAGACAACATTCGCGCAGGGATGGGCATTGGGCTTGTATTTCCGGTGATTCTGCTGGTGATGCTTTTTGTCCTTGGCAGGGAAAAGAAGCAGGAAAAAGGAACTGGAAGTTTATCTTAGTAAAAGAAATAGTTATGAATGTTTACGGAGAATGAATATCGGATGGGTGTCTTGAAATATATTTAGTGTAGGAAATGATTTTGATGGTCTGCTTTACTTGCCTATTCTTGGTATAGGCAAATGAGGCTGTCTATCTTGGTGGTTTCCTACATTAAATGCAGGGAGTGAGCAGTATGGAGATGGATGCGCAGACGTTACAGGCACTGGCGGAAGTAGATATTCGGACGGTTTCAAAAGAATCTTTAGCAGATATCAAGGATGTAAAGATAGATAGAAATTTAAGCCGTGAGGAGAGGATAACGGATTACATAAGGCAGGTGAAGAATCCGTATTGCGTACAGTGTAACGGCATTATTGTGAAGATGAATTTCTCCCAGTCGGGCGAGACATTGGAAGATAAGCTGACAAGCTATTTTTTGTCAACATAAGAAATGCGGCAGAGAAGACAGCCGCAAGGCAGGGAGTGACGGTATTGTGAATCAGACAGCATAAAGGCGGCGCCTGGTACACACACTGTAATAATGGGAGTATCTGTTATGTGTGTGCAGCCGGGCGGTTCCGCCCCATTACCGAACAGCAGGCATTCTCATGTATAATACTGGGCCTGCGCATTCCAGAGCTCATAATATTTTCCGGCAATATCTGTCATAAGTTGTTCGTGGCTTCCCTGCTGAACAATTTCACCGTCATGGAATACCAATATTTGATCGGCAAGGCGGCAGGAGGATAAGCGGTGGCTGATATAGATTGCCGTCTTGTCTCCGACGATTTCATTGAATTTGGAGTATACTTCCTCCTCGGCAATGGGGTCCAGCGCAGCGGTGGGTTCGTCCAAAATAATGTAGGGGGCATCCTTATACAGTGCCCGGGCAAGCGCAACCTTCTGTGCCTCCCCTTCGGAGATTTCCACACCATCATTTTGATAGCCTAACCCCAGCGGTGTTTCCAGCCCACGCTCTGCTTTGGAGAATTTATCCCAAACGCCCACCTTCTTCAGACATGACCACACCTTCTCTGCATTGTAGTTCTGCTGCGCTGAGACATTTTCTCCCAGGGAGAAGTCAAAGGTAAAGTAATCCTGAAAGACAACGGAGAACAGCTTTACATACTCGTCGTAATTATATTTTGAAATGTCAATGCCCTTTAACAGGATCTGGCCCTCAGTGGGGTCATAGAGACGGCACATGAGTTTCACAAAGGTGGTCTTGCCGCTTCCGTTCATCCCCACGAAAGCCAGACGTTCACCGATACGGAATTTGAATGATACATTTTTTAAGGCAAAAGTATCCGAGCCGGGGTACCGGAAGCTGACGTTGCGGAACTCAATCTCAAACTTATTATCTTCCCGTTTTTCAACTGACAATGTGCCATGATACATTTCATCCGGCAAATCCAGATAGCGATATACCTCAATGAGATAGTCATTATTTTGGCGGAGACTGCTGATGCTGCTGCCAAAATCGGATACCGCTCTCAAAAATCTCTCTACGGAACCTGTATAAAGAAAAAAATTCCCGACTCCAAAGACTCCGATGTAGGCTTTTGCGCCGATATAGAGATACAGCGCAAGATTTGTCACAGTGTTTATGGTTCTGCTGATGAAAGAGCGGGATGCTGAGATTTTGAAATTCTTCCGCATACATTCGTTGTTATCATCAATCATCGTCTGACGATATCTTTCAATACATAGTCCCACTGCGCCCATTATGGTTATATCAGCGTTATGATTTGCGTATTCCAGGCTGCGGGAATAACGGAGGCTAAAAGAGTTCCAAAGTTTTGTACGTTTTGGCTCAAGCCGATAAATATTGACCATCTCAACTGCGATGTTGAGTCCGATTAGGGCCAAAAGCACAAAAGGGATGGTTTACGAAGGCGAGAAATCCTGTAAGCGATACATTGGACATGGTTCGGAACAATGACATCGTAAGGGACACCGAAAAAATGATATTGGCAATGGCGCCAAACAGGTTCTTGGAGCATTGAAGCAGCCGTGACAGTCCGTTTCCACCAAAGTTGGAAAAATTGCGGATTTTCTGACGCAGCAGCGCAGTATCCGGAGCCTCCAGATGTTTGTACTGTATACGGCATCCAACCTTTAGCATGTACAATTCGTTTAGGTCAAAATTAATGTTCTCCGTTTCCTGTGTCTTGCGGGAGAGCAGATGCAAGGCAACATTTAAAAGCAGCTGCCCTGTGACTGTGGCCAGTGCCAGTGTGAGCAGTGTCTGAAGGGATGCTTTTATGATGAGCTGATTGATGATCTCCGCAGACATATAGAGTGTAAAGTACGGCGCAAACTGTCTTGCAATGGAATTTATGGTCATCCAAATGATGTTCTGCGGGCAGACCTCATATAACACTTTATAGCCCCGAAGGATCAGGCCCAGATCAGTCTTAAGACTTCGATGATTCTTCCTTTTTGTCATGTGTGTTTCCTTTCTTTAATGTAGTTCCGCAACGTGCCTCCCACGCCCCCTTAAACTGTGAGAATTTTCAGCCACATAAGTGTCTGAAAATCCTCCCGGGCGAGTGCGGCCCGTTGCTGTTGCATAAATTAGTTCCGCAACGTGCCTCCCACGCCCCCTTAAACTGTGAGAATTTTCAGCCACATAAGTGTCTGAAAATCCTC
>CAJUGT010000167.1 GCA_910586435.1 uncultured Acetatifactor sp.
TGTATCATTGGATGAATGTAAAGGCTTTTATTATCTTGGCCATAAAATATGACAGTAACGTGAATAAGGAATATTTTAAACTCAATTACATGAAAGGCGGTATAAATTTTTCCATTTTCCATTCATAGAATTAATTACACTTCTCAAGGATATAATAAAAAAGAATTATGAAAGAGGCACAAAGAAGAGAAGACGGAACTAAAATACAGTCCCGGACCGAAGGTGCCAGGAAGGAATTTAAGACACGTAAGTGTCAGAAATTGCTTCCGTGAAGAAGGGCACCGTAGGGAAGGGACGGAACTGGAATTGGAGGAAAAATGGAAATGAAGAGAAAATATATTACCGCTTTATTGTCAACACTGGTTTTAATCGTTGCGCCCGTAACAGACCCATTTGTCCCTGTAGTGGCTGCTGCGCAGGAAAATGCTGAAACACCAAATGATGTATTAAATCTGGAAGAGTCGGATTGGGGTACATTGTCGGAGCAGATGAATACAAGACTTTACACAGGCGGGAGTCGGAATATTGACGTAATTACAGGATATGCGATTGAAGTTCCCAATAGCATTTTGAAGGAACTGGCAGGCAAAAAAACAACATTGGCGCTGCATACCGGAGACGGAATCGCAATCAGCCTGACTGGAACCGATATTAGAGCCACTGACAGGACTTTCCGGCTGGTTCTTTCGGCAGAAGGGGTGATTCCAGACAGTGTAAAACAGCAAGTGTTGGAAAGTGCGCTTGCCGCTCGTGAATTCAGTATGCCAGAGAAAGAACGTTATCCTTTCTGTGTCAATGTGCATGTAAGTCTTGGGGCGGAGTATTCAGGTAAGCCGGCCATGTTGTACTGTTATGATGAAGCGGCAAATACCTTAAGGCTGGCGGGAATCTATCCAATTACAGAGTCCGGACATGCAATGTTCGCATTGAACAGAGGAGATGAATATATCGCCGTAGTTCGTGAAGGAGACGCTTATGTGGTTAAGCCGGGAGAACATTTGGATGGTATTGCCAGGAGAAACGGTCTGAAACTAAAATCATTGCTGGCAGCCAATCCTCATATTACGAATGCGAATGTTATTTATCCCGGTCAGGTAATCATTCTCCCGTGACATGGAGCAGTTTTTAATAAGTTCCCTGTACTGCTGCCTATGCAATCTCATGATTGCCGTTCAGCCTGATAATGCCTGTCGGCTTGCGGTTGGACTATTTAACAGCAGACAAGATTTTTCTAGTCTGGATATTAGCACAACGGACATTGGAGTGGTAACAACAGTGAAGAATACGTCGGGGCGGCGTGGTTCCTCCGGATGGAAAAACCGGATGGAATTCATTTACAATTACAGTATTTTGTGGTAGAATAGGGACAAAAACACAAATATTTGTGTCTTTGTCCCTGTGTATTGTCCGGAAACTACAGGGACAGAAATACAAGCAGTCAAGCAGTACAGAACGAAAGAACAGGAGCAAAAAACATGCCTGAACAGATACCCGTTGAAGACCTGACCCCAATGATGCAGCAGTATGTGGAGACCAAAAAACAATATGCTGACTGTATCCTTTTTTATCGTCTGGGAGATTTTTATGAGATGTTTTTCCAGGATGCGCAAACCGTGGCCAGGGAATTGGATTTGACGTTGACAGGAAAAGCCTGTGGGTTGGAGGAACGCGCCCCAATGTGTGGTGTTCCCTACCATGCGGTGGAAGGATACCTGACAAAATTAGTCAGCAGGGGATACAAGGTGGCTATCTGTGAACAGATAGAAGACCCAAAACTCGCAAAGGGCCTGGTGAAAAGGGATGTCACCAGGATTGTGACTCCCGGAACCAATTTAAACATGCAGTCATTGGAGGAGTCAAAAAATAATTTTCTCATGTGCATTTCCTATACACCCACTAAAACAGGAATTTCCGTGGCGGACGTCACCACAGGAGACTATTATCTGACCGAAGTGGAGGATTTGAGAAAACTAAAAGACGAACTGATGAAGTATGAGCCCTCGGAAATAATCTGTAACGAAGCCTTTCTTGTAAGTGGTTTTGATATAGAAGACTTGCGAAACAGGTATCATATTTCAGTCAATGCGCTGGAAGCTCATATGTTTGACGATGATGGTTGCAAACGGTTGTTATTACGGCATTTTCGAGTGAATACTCTGATTGGACTGGGAATTGAGGAATTTCCCGTGGGAATGACTGCCGCAGGCGCACTGCTGCAATATCTGTATGATACTCAGAAGACGGAACTATCCCATTTTACACATATTTATCCCTATTTGACCAATAAATATATGTTGCTGGACAGTTCTACCAGAAGAAACCTTGAACTTACGGAAACTTTGCGGGAAAAGCAAAAAAGAGGTTCTCTTCTTTGGGTGCTGGACAAAACAAAAACCGCCATGGGCGGACGTCTTCTTCGGAGTATGCTGGAACAACCCCTGATAGATAAGGCGGAAATGGAGAAACGTCTGGATGCGGTGGAGGCATTGAGCAAAGACAGTGTATCACGGGACGAAGTCAGGGAATACTTGAATTCCGTATATGACATGGAACGGCTGTTGAGTAAAGTAACATATAAAACCGCGAATCCCCGGGACTTTATTGCGCTGCGCAATTCTCTTGAAATGCTTCCGGCGCTGAAAAAAGTAATGAGGGGATTTACAGGGCAGGAGTTGCAGGACATCGAATTAAATATGGATGAATTGCAGGATATTTTTCAACTTATTCTCGCCTCTATACAAGAGGAACCTCCAATTACCATCAGGGAAGGCGGTATTATCAAAGATGGATTTGATGAGACAATAGATACCCTGCGAAGCGCTAAAAAGGATGGGAAACAATGGCTGGCTCAATTGGAAGAACAGGATCGGGAGAGAACGGGAATCAAAAATCTCCGAATCAAGTACAATAAAGTCTTTGGCTATTATTTTGAGGTGACGAATTCCTATAAAAATATGGTGCCGGAAGATTATACCAGAAAACAGACATTGGCAAATGCGGAAAGATATACCACTCCTAAGTTAAAAGAACTGGAAGACATGATACTGAACGCCGAGGACAAACTGACCACTTTGGAATATGATTTGTTCTGTAAAATCAGAGATTCCATTGCTGCGGAATTGGAGAGGATTCAGACCACGGCAAAAGCCATAGCCCGTTTGGATGTGTATACCTCTCTGTCACTGGTATCAGAACGAAATCATTATGTCCGTCCCAAACTAAATGAAAAAGGAATTATTGACATTAAGGATGGAAGGCACCCTGTGGTGGAACAGATGATTACCAATGATATGTTTATCGCCAACGATACCTTCCTGGATAACAACAATCATTGCATCAGTATTATCACCGGCCCCAATATGGCGGGAAAATCCACCTATATGCGCCAGACAGCATTGATTGTTCTGATGGCGCAAATAGGATGTTTTGTTCCCGCAAAAAACGCGAATATTGGTATCGTAGACAGAATTTTTACCAGGGTGGGGGCATCGGATGACCTGGCCAGCGGGCAGTCAACTTTTATGGTAGAAATGAACGAGGTTGCCAATATCCTGCGAAATGCCACTGCTGACAGCCTGTTGATACTGGATGAAATCGGAAGGGGCACTTCAACTTTTGACGGACTCAGTATTGCGTGGGCGGTAATTGAACATATCAGCAACCGAAGACTTCTGGGTGCAAAAACCCTCTTTGCCACACATTATCATGAGCTTACGGAATTAGAAGGCAAAATGAGTAATGTGAATAATTACTGTATTGCGGTAAAAGAGTGTGGGGATGATATTGTCTTTCTTCGCAAAATTATCAAAGGTGGCGCCGACAAAAGCTACGGAATTCAGGTGGCAAAACTGGCCGGAGTTCCGGATATGGTAATCGGCAGGGCAAAAGAAATTGTGGAGCAGCTTACAGACAATGACATTATTGAAAAAATTCAAACCATTGCAGTGGATGTCAAGAGTGAGAAGGGAATTTTGCCCAGAAAACAGCCCAAACTGGATGAGGTGGATTTGGCACAAATATCATTATTTGACTCAGTGACGGATGAAGATGTGGTAAAAGAATTGACAGAGATAGAATTAAACACACTGACGCCAATCGATGCGTTAAATGTGCTTTATCGACTGCAAAACAAACTAAAAAACAGGTGGCAGGTGTGAGTTCTCCGAAAGACGCAGTGACAAAGCATGAGGTAAAAAATGGCTATAATACATATTCTGGATTCGGAAACGATAGATAAAATTGCGGCCGGGGAGGTAGTGGAGCGGCCCGCAAGTGTGGTAAAAGAGCTGGTTGAAAATGCTGTTGACGCAGGGGCGGGCGCTGTTACGGTGGAGATTAAGGACGGAGGAATTGAACTGATTCGCGTCACGGATAATGGCTGCGGTATGGAACGTGAGCAGCTGCGCAGAGCATTTTTGCGCCATGCCACCAGCAAGATTGAGAGCGCGGATGATTTGATGCGTATCTCAAGTTTGGGGTTCCGGGGGGAAGCGCTGTCAAGTATTGCGGCAGTGGCAAAAGTAGAAGTGGCCACCAAAGTAGCAGATAGTCTGACGGGCAGCCGCATTTTATTAGAAGGCGGAAAAGAGGTTAGCTTTGACGAAGTTGGAGTTCCGGAAGGTACCACATTTATCGTGCGTCATCTTTTTTTTAATACCCCTGTCCGACGAAAGTTTCTGAAACAGCCCGCTACGGAGGGCGGGTACATTGTGGCTCTAATGGAACATCTTGCGCTGTCTCGGCCGGACATATCTTTTAAATTGCTTCTCGGCAGTCAGATGAGATTCCATACCACGGGAAACGGCGATTTGCGGGAGGTGATTTACCGTATTTACGGCAGAGAAATTGCGGGAGCGCTGATACCGATTCAGGAAGAAAGCCATGGAATACGTGTGGAGGGCTATCTCGGTAAACCCATACAGGTGCGTTCTAACCGAAATTTTGAAATTTATTTTATCAATGGAAGGTTTATCCGCAGTAATATCATTTCAAAAGCTCTGGAAGAGGGATACAAACAATATCTCATGCAGCACAAATTCCCTTTGTGTGTTCTGCATATTACCATGGAAGCCTCCAGTGTGGATGTAAACGTGCATCCTACCAAAATGGATGTGCGGTTCAGCGATGCCATAGGGTTTTGCAATTTCTTGACGGAATCTGTCAGAAATACATTGCGAAGGCAGGAGATGATTCCGGAAGCCCTGCTTTCCACAGAACAGGAATTAAGAGCGGCGAGGCTGGCAGAAGCGAAAAATCGGGACTCAAAAAGTACGCCGGAGCCTTTTGAGCAGAAACGCAGCAGCGCATACCGTGTTATGGAAGAAGCGCAATATACGAAAAGCCAGTCACCAAAACAGGATTTTACCCATAATCCCGTTTGGAATCGTGTAAAAAACGTTTCACCTACAGAAGAAGTGAAAGACATGGAAGAACTGGCAACGGACCATGTGAAAATGGATTTGTCCGCTGACAGAACGGAACTTGCTTCACAGGAAGAGTTTTTCACGGAAACCTCAGAACTTTTGATATTGCCTTCCGACGAAAAAAGTGAAATTACCTTGGAAAAAAGCTCTGATACTGAATCGGGGAATAAATCAGTTTTGCAGGAAAAATATGTTTCATCTGTTTCTGACCTTAAAAACGATACTGCGCCGGAAGCAAATTCCGATGCCGGCATAACAAGAAAAACTCTGCCCAATGCGAATCCGTCTGTCAGCATAACAAGCGAAATTCTGCCGGAAACAAATTCCGATGTCAGCATAACAAGCGAAACTGCGCCGGGAACAAATTCCGGTGCCGGCATAACAAGAAAAACTCTGCCCGATGCGAATCCGTCTGTCAGCATAACAAACGAAATTCTGCCGGGAACAAATTCCGGTGTCAGCATAACAAGCGAAACCACGCCGGAAGCGAATTCCTCCGTCAGCACAAAAATCCAAATCCCGCAGGATGGAAATTCCACTATTGGCTTAAAGGAGACAACGCTCCCGGTTGAAAGTCAGCTGACAAACGGAGTGCAGCTGGATTTGTTTGAAGAGAAGATTCTTACACTGAAAAACAGGTACAGGTTTCGGATTATCGGACAGGTTTTTGAGACTTATTGGCTGGTGGAATTTGAAGATAAAATGCTCATGATTGACCAACATGCGGCACATGAAAAAGTCAATTATGAAAGGCTGATAAAACAGTATCGAGAAAACGCTGTTCTTTCGCAAAATCTACTGCCGCCCGTGATTGTCAGTCTGTCAGGTCAGGAAGAAACCGTGCTGAAAGAGCATATGGACTCTTTTGCCGCTCTGGGATTTGAAGTGGAAGACTTTGGCGGCAGTGAGTATGCGTTGCGCAGCGTTCCTACGGATCTCTATGGCTGTAATGAGCAGGAAATGTTTCTTGAGGTGTTGGAAGGACTTGCGGAGGGAAGCGCTTTGAAAAGTTCGGAGGGAGGAACTCTTCGTGTGATAGAGGAAAAAATTGCTTCCATGTCCTGCAAAGCGGCCGTAAAGGGCAATAACAGGCTTAGTTTTGCGGAAGCAGAGGCATTGATTGATGAATTGCTGACGCTGGACAATCCATATAACTGTCCCCATGGCAGACCTACTATGGTCACAATAACCAAAAAGGAGATGGAGAGAAAATTCAAGCGAATTGTTTCATAATCAATATGACAGCGAATTGTTTTCCCTGAATATGGGAATTCTTTATAAGCCAACTTGTTGGCTTTGAGATAACTTGGGAGTAAAAATGAAAAATGACATTGAGAAACGTCCAATGATTGTTATTGCAGGTCCTACGGCCGCAGGTAAGACAAAACTTTCCATTGCTTTGGCAGAGGCGGTGGGGGGCGAAATCATTTCCGCGGATTCCATGCAGGTATACCGGCATATGAATATCGGAACTGCTAAAATCACAAAGGAAGAAATGCGGAATATTCCACATCATATGATTGACATTTTGGACCCCTGGGAGGACTACAATGTGGCATTGTTTAAAGCCGGATGCGAACAATGCCTTCCCGGAATATATGAGAGAGGACACATTCCCATCGTGGTTGGAGGAACCGGTTTTTATATCCAGGCGCTGCTTCGGGACATTTCTTTCACTGAAAATGAAAGCAATACGGAATACAGAGCATATCTGGAATCATTGGCGAAACGGGAGGGAACGGCATATCTTCATGCAATGCTGGAACAGATAGATTCCATTTCCGCCCAAAACATCCATAAGAATAATGTGAAGCGTGTGATTCGAGCGCTGGAATATTATCATCTGACAGGAGAACCCATATCGTGTCATAACGAGAGAGAACGGGAAAAGGACTGCGCTTATCAATGCAGGTATTTTGTATTGAATGATGTGAGAGAGCATTTGTATGCCCGCATCGACCAGCGTGTCAATGACATGATGAACCAGGGGCTGATTTCGGAAGTGAAAGAACTGGTTTCCATGGGCTGTCACAGGGGACTGGTTTCCATGCAGGGACTGGGATATAAGGAGATTCTGGCCTTTCTGGAAGGGGAATTCACTCTGGAGAACGCAGTGGAAAATTTAAAACGTAATACCAGACATTTTGCAAAACGGCAGCTGACCTGGTTCCGGAGAGATCCGCAAATTGAGTGGTATAAGCTGGATGAAATTGGAACAGCTGAAGCCGAAAAAAAAATTGGGGATTCAGTAGAAAATTTTCTCAAAGTGTGTTATACTGAAAAATAATGTTATAGTTTTTTCCCAAGAAGTTACAGATTTAGATCGCTCAATTAAAAAGGATGGAAGAATTATGAAAACAACAAATTTGCAGGATGTTTTTCTGAACCAGGCTCGGGT
>CAJUGT010000168.1 GCA_910586435.1 uncultured Acetatifactor sp.
CTGGATGGATTCCGGTAATTACATGCTCTTTCATTCATTTTCTCCCTCTTGGGGCCGTTTGGGCTCACTGCTGTTTTTCCATAACCCCCTGGCGCCGCCATTTATTTATAACAATTCAGTGGCCTGTCCGAACTGTTACGCTTATTTATATATGTAATTATATCATACAAGAAAATTCTTGACGTGTCACTGGCATAATGTTATAAATTAATTAGCAAAAGAAACAAAACATCAAAACTATTATCCACTGAGTGAAACATAATAATTGGAGGTTATCATGCCGAACTTACACGAATTGGAAAACGCCATGCCGGTAGCGCCTTTAAAAATTGTTCCGCTGCCTTCCGCAAGACAAATGGGCCAACGCATCAATGAGTATATGGTGCAATTCCGAAAAAGCATCCGCAATGACAAAGTAAAAAAAGACCCTGCCTTTCACAATTATATTGTCAGCAATTATCTGGTGGATGTGGAAACCCCCCGTTTTGGCAGCGGAGAAGGGAAGGCCAGCTTCCGTGAGTCCATCCGCGGCACAGATTTGTTTCTGCTTGTGGATGTATGTAATCATAGCATTACCTACAATATCAATGGCTATACCAATCACATGTCCCCAGATGACCATTATCAGGATTTGAAACGTGTCATTGCCGCCTGCAACGGCAAAGCACACCGCATCAATGTCATTATGCCATTTCTATATGAGGGCAGACAGCATAAGAGAAACAGCCGGGAATCGCTGGACTGCGCCTATGCTCTGGCAGAACTGCGGGATATGGGAATCAGCAATTTCATAACCTTCGACGCGCATGATCCCAGGGTGCAGAATTCCATACCGCTGAATGGTTTTGATAATTTCACGCCCCCTTATCAGTTTATAAAGGCACTGTTGAATTCCGAAGATGATTTATTTGTAGACAAAGAGCATTTGATTGTGATCAGTCCTGATGAAGGTGCGTTAGACCGGGCGATATATTTTGCCAGCGTCCTTGGTGTGGATACAGGTATGTTCTATAAACGGCGTGATTATTCCACTGTGGTAAACGGTAAGAATCCCATTGTTGCCCATGAATTTCTGGGAGACAATATTGATGGTAAAGATATAATTATTATTGACGACATAATTTCTTCCGGCCAAAGCATGTTGGACACTGCGAAGCAGCTTAAGAAAAAGAATGCCGGACGGGTATTTATCTGTTGTACTTTTGGATTGTTTACCGAAGGCTTGGATTCCTTTGACGAAGCATATGAAAAAGGATATTTTGATAAGGTTGTGACGACAAATCTGACATATCTTCCTCCCGAACTCTATTCCCGTCCCTACTTTATCGAAACGGATATGAGCAAATTTATTGCCTCCCTGATAGATTTCATGAATCATGATGCTTCTCTTACCAATACCCTCGCCACCACAGAGAAAATCCATGGAATTCTGGAAGCATACAATAATCGTATGGAAATAGACCTGACCTGAGAAAAAATGTATTATGGGACTGCCAGTGCCGGATATTTTGCCAGTCTGCAAGGCGGAGGAATAAGGCGATGCGGTGGACACGCCTGCTGACGACAACGCAGTAGATGGCAAAATAGGCGGTGCTGAAAGTGCGGTTACTGACCGGATGGAGTACTGGCAGTCCCATGTAAGAATATGGCAATCATCCTCAGAAAAGGCCTTCTTCTCAAATGACCTTCTCCTCAAATCCCTCAATGGTCCATATACTCTGGAAACGAAATAATCGTTTTGAATAAATCTCCGTCCAGAAGAATTTCAAAGCTTCCTCCCTGCACTTGTACCAGGCTTTTGGCAATGGAAAGCCCTAATCCGCTGCCCTCTGTGGTTCTGGCAGAATCACCACGTATAAAGCGCTCTGTCAGTTCATCGGGGCGGATATTCATCTGTTCTTTGGAGATGTTCTTCACAGATACTTCTATTCTGTTCCCCTCTTTCACCATATCAATATAAATTCTTGTTCCTTCCAGGGCATATTTGCAGATGTTGTTGAATAGATTTTCCATCACCCTCCACATTCTATTGCTGTCCGCGCACACATAAGCCGGTATGTCATGATCTTCAAAAATCACCTGTAATTTACACTCTTCCAGCCTTTCGGAAAATTCACCTATACTTTGGTTGATAAGTTCAGCCAGATTCAATTTTTCCTTGTTTAATACAATATTACCGGATGAAATCTTAGATGCTTCCACCAAATCATCCGTGAGCTGTTTCAGGCGATGGGCTTTCCCGTCAAGGATGTCAATGTATCCTTTTGCAGGTTCATCTTCTATCTTCAATCGTTTCAGCAAATCCACATAATTGATAATTGATGTGAGCGGCGTCTTAATATCATGGGACACATTGGTAATCAAATCTGTCTTCATTCGTTCGTCTTTCATGCTGGTTTTTACCGCTTTATGGATTCCCTCTCCGATATTGTTCACTGCGTCCGCCAGCTCTTTTCCCGAGCCATGAAGTTTGTCTGCGTCTATCTTAAACTCCACTTCTCCGTCACGAATTTTTTTAATCGCTTCTACTATTTCTATCTGCTCCACATTCCGCCGAAACAGATACATGCCCACAGCCACATCCAATACCACCATAACAACTAAAACACATACCGCATATATGTGCTGCCGTTCCAGAAATCTGTAAGCCATTACGATGCCCACCAGGTTGGAAAACAGGAACAGATTATAAGGCAGCAGCATACTGATGACCGAATTTTTATGTTGCAGGATAAACCGGGCGGTGCGGCTGATTGTTTCACAGACATAGTATAGAAAACTGCCCCTCCACAGATGATTTGCCCTTGTGCGGCGCACCATGCTGTACCAGATGAGCTGAAAAGATACACTGATATAGATTCCATAGAGCGCAAATACCCCATAGCGGTATACTCCTGCCAGCTGAATTCCCAGCAGCTCTATGGGAAGAACTCCTCCGTTGTCAGCTATTTCCATAATCAAATGGTATCCCTTTATGCCTCCGTACATCAGAATACAGTTCAGCACAACCACAACCTCTATCCAGACATGATCAAAACGATTCAAAAGCCAGACATTTTCTCCGTTCTCATTGACGGAAACGCCTGTGGTAATTGTCATATAGATACCAATTCCAAGCCATAGTACCGCCAGGAAGACAATCAGACTGATAATCCTGTCCACATTGGGTACTATCTTCTGGTACACCGCATTTGCCGTATAGAAGGCATCTCCTTCCACTGCGTAATTGGTGTCCACGCAAAGCCAGATATGTGTGGTGTCAGGATAAGCATAATTGTATAAACCAATGTATTCGTCTATTTCTTCTTCGCTCAAAACAGTATTTCCCATAAATACCAAACTGTCAGGATAATAAATCAGATAACGTCTGTATTCCAGAAAATATTCTGTGACCTCATTGTCCTTCAAATCCTTAATCTGCGGAATATTCGTATATGTGGACATCCCACGATCTGTCATCATTCTTATCATATATTTTACATTGGTATTGTTTTCTTTATAGGCATCTTTAAAAAGCTGGTATCGCTGATAATTCGCTGTCAGGCTGGTGATTGCAGCAGCTACATTATCCTGAAGCTTAATATAATCCACCCAATTATCCACACATTCTGTCAGCTGCCGTTTTCCGTCCGCAGTACTGTAATGGCAATTCAGCATGGGAACCGCCACAGTCAAACTCCCATCGTCTTCTCTGCTGACGCTTATCTGGCTCAGCCCCTGAGACATGATATATGAAAACGCCAAATCCTCCAATTGATCCTGCGTATATTCGCTTAGTTTCTCTGAGACAGCGTTCATCTCTCCCGCATTCTTTCCCGAGTCCAAATGGTTTTCTTTTGCCGAATCGACTGTAACAGGTTCCTCAACTCCCTTATCCACCCTGTTAAAATTCGCAAAATAAAGCTGTCCATAACTGTCCAGGGCAAAATTTTCAGGATAAATGCAGTACCCAAAATAATTGACAAATTCTGACATACTCATCATACGTGTGGTATGTTTTACGCCATATTTTCCCCATTTTATAATATCGTCAAGCTCATATACCACAGATACGGCGCATCCCTGGTCTGCGCCAATTTTACTTGCGTAATCCGTGACATTTATTTTCTTATAAGGATCAAATTCGTCCCTGGTCTCCAACTGTTCCTTTACCACTACCAGCTGCGTAATGTCGGAGACAGCATTGCGGAACAGGTCATGGTAAATATCGGATTCTTCAAATTCCAGCCCCGCATCTATGGGAAAAATCCTGTAAGTTTTGGTTCCGTCAATGGAATTGACAGTGATATAAGAATTCAGCAAAATACCCGCAACCGCTATCATTATGCCTGCTGCCAGAATATGCTGGAGTAGCCCAAACCACATTCGTTTTAACATCGGCCTCTTCATGTTCCTCCCTGCCGCATATTTTTATTGTTTGTCAATTTTGTATCCCACACCCCAAACCACTTTAAGATACCTTGGTTCCTTGGGATTAATCTCAATTTTTTCCCGAATATGGCGGATATGCACCGCAACCGTGTTGTCTGCGCCAATTGCGTCTTCATTCCAGATGCTCTCATAAATCTGATCTATGGAAAACACCCTCCCCTGATTTTTCATTAATAACAACAGGATATTATATTCTATGGGGGTCATTTTTACCGGTTCATCATCCACCGTCACCTGTTTGGTGTCATCATTGATGACAAGCCCTCCCACCTGATAAACCGCCTTATTTTCCACATTCAGACTTCCAAGGGATGTATAGCGGCGCAGATTAGACTTCACTCTGGCTGCCAGCTCCAACGGATTAAAGGGTTTTGTAATATAATCGTCGGCGCCGATGTTCAGCCCCAATATTTTGTCCGTGTCCTCTGACTTGGCGGAAAGCATAATTATGGGAATACTGCTGTATTCACGTATCTTCAAAGTTGCGCGAATTCCGTCCAGTTTCGGCATCATGACGTCCATAATCAACAAATGAATGTCCTCTTTTTTCAAAATTTCCATTGCCTGCGCACCGTCAAATGCTTTGTATATCTGATACCCATCCTGGCTTAGATAAATCTCAATTGCATCCACTATTTCTCTGTCATCATCACATACAAGTATATTTGCCATATTGTACCTCTTATTACTGTCTCTCAGACGGCCCATTTGCGTCCGTCGTTTCCCTTGATTTGCTGCCTGCTGATATTTATCTCTCTCCGCCGCCTGGCGCAAGCATCAGAAACGCGCCAAAATTCCCCCGCCGTTCCCCGTTGGCTCTGTGAGAAAAGAGATATTCACTGTTATGGCAGGTGCAGATATCTGTTACTGTAATATGCTCCTGCAAAATTCCTGCCTGCAACAATATTTTTTTATTGGAATTCCATAAATCCAATTGGTATTTTCCGGCTCTTTTGCCCGGAAAGACTACATCCTCTCCAAACAAATCCATAAAACGTTGGGCCACATCCTCACTGACCTCATAACAATCCCGGCAAATGGAAGGTCCAATGGCTGCGTATAAACTCTCTGGTCTGCTTCCATAAGCCTGTTCCATAGCCCTCACCATATACGCCCCCATTCCGGCCACAGTCCCCCGCCAGCCAGAATGTGCCAATCCAACAGCGAAATGCTCCACATCCACAAAAAACAGGGGAACACAGTCCGCAAAATAGGTCACAAGCACAATTCCGGGCTCATTGGTAATGAGGCCGTCCACATCCTGGAAGGATTGCCGCAGAATGCCGGTTCCCTTATCCTGTGCGGTCACTTTTCGGATGTTCGTGGTATGGGTTTGATGCGAAGCCACCATATCATTTACTTTACATTCCAGTATATCCGCTATTCTTCCATAATTTTCTCTTACTGCATCAGGATTGTCCCCTCTGGTAAAACTCAGATTCATGGTGGAAAACTCACCCATGCTTCTTCCTCCCAAGCGGGTTGAAACCATATGTTTTATAATCCCTGTATGTTCCAAAAGCGGAAAGGTGAGATATTCCAATTCCGTCCCATCCTTTTGCGTTACCGCATTTTGCCTGAGAACTTCCCCATTTTCGTGAAATCGTTTTATATGATACATGTGCCCTTACCTTTCAATAATGTGCATAAATGTGTGAGAAAGCATTTTGAATCCACTCCACTTTCCCATCTTGTATGCCAACCACATCATACCTAATACTGACACTTTCTCCCAGCCCATGAATAAATCGGTAATAATCCGCTACCTGGCAGATTTTTCGCTGTTTTGCATGACCCACGGCTGCAATGGCATATCCTTTCTCCGTACCCGTTCGATATTTTACCTCTACGAAAACCAGATACGCCTGATGATACCCAATCAGGTCTATTTCACCCTGACGGCAGCGAAAATTGAACGCAATAATCTTCATTCCGTGCTCGGTCAGATACTTGGCTGCCAGTTGCTCCCCTGCGGCGCCTACTTTACGCTTATTCAATATGGTTTTTCTCCTATTCCAGTTCCCGCAAGCGGGAACTTGTTCCGGTCTCTCCACTGCGGCGCCCCAATGAGGGAAGGGTTATTCAGCCGCCTTTGCGTCTGAAAACCCTTCCGGGCGCCTCCGTTCCGAGACTGTTTTAAACTCCTTTCAGATTGGTGTTGCTGAAAGCGGTTTCACCAAACCATTCGTTAAAATATCCAAAGTGGGAAGCCAGTCAACTATTTCACATGTGAATTCACCTTCATTTTCATGAATGCTCAAAAATTCAATTCTATCTATTTCTGTAACAACTGGTTATTCCTTTCTAAATATATCAAGTGTGTGATGAGAGTAACCAACCATGTCTTGTCTTTCGCAAATGGCAAGGTGATACTTTAGATACAGTTCGTACACTCGATCCTCCATTTGGTCTATGGTTTCTCTCATATGATTAGTGTATCCATCAGTAGCAATGAAATGGAGTTGAGTAACACTGAACTCTGAACGGAGCTTCTCAATGTCTTCTTTTCGATGTAGCTCGAATATGTCCCACGGATTTGAAAAGGTATCGAATGTTTCTGTGTTGAGCATACATTTTTCAATAATGTTGTAGATTTCGCCATGAACAAAACCGTATGACAAAACACTTGCATCACCCATACAATAAGCGGCAAAAACAATACCACCCTTCTTTGTCACTCGTATCGCTTCTGACAATGCTTTTAGCTTATCTTCGGTTGTGAATAGGTGGTACATCGGCCCAAGCAACAGAGTAATATCATAAGTATCGCTTTCAAAATCAGACAAATCCATAGCATTACCTTGCGTGATTGTTACGTGTTCGCCTGGGATTGTGTTTTGCTTGAAGATTTCGATATTATGTTCAACTAATTCGACTGCATCCACTCGATAGCCTTTTTGTGCCAAAGCGTGACTATATCGGCCTGTTGCCGCACCAATCTCCATGACTCGCATATTCGGCTTGAGATACTTTTCAATATATTTCATAGTAGTAATATACTCTACCATTCCGTGTTTTGAAATAAGCCGGCCTTCTTCATCATATCTCTCATAATAATTTGTTAAATAGTCTTTCGTTTCCATATCGAAATCTCCTATTCCAGTTCCCGCTTGCGGGAACTTATACCGCTTGCGGGAACTTATACCGCTTGCGGGAACTTGTACCGCTTGCGGGAACT
>CAJUGT010000169.1 GCA_910586435.1 uncultured Acetatifactor sp.
TTACAAATACGTCTACGGATTTCAATCCATGTATCAAAGCAGCCTTTGTAGCTGTTTCCGCTGCCATCTGCGCAGCATATGGAGTAGATTTCCTTGAACCTTTAAATCCCAGACCGCCGGCACTTGCCCAGCTGAGCGCATTTCCTTCTGTATCTGTCAACGTAACAATCGTATTGTTAAAGGAAGATTGAATATGCGCCTGTCCGCGTTCAACGTTTTTCCTGACACGTTTTTTTGTTACTTTTTTTGCAACCTGCTTTGCCATTTTAAACTAACCTACTTTCTTCATATTAGGATGCTCTGTCAATCCTTATTTCTTCTTGTTTGCCACAGTCCTCTTCGGCCCTTTGCGGGTTCTTGCGTTGTTCTTGGTATTCTGACCGCGAACAGGCAGTCCCTTACGATGGCGGATACCACGATAGCAGCCAATTTCCTGAAGTCTCTTGATGTTCAAAGCAACTTCACGCCTCAAATCACCCTCTACCACCACGCCAAGCTTCTCAATCGCTTCCGTAATCTTCTTCACTTCGTCGTCGGTGACATCCCTGACTCTGGTATCAGGATTTACGCCCGCCTCTTTCAAAATCTTGTTAGAGGTCACCCTGCCTATTCCATAGACATAGGTTAATCCGATTTCAATTCGTTTTTCTCTAGGTAAGTCAACACCTGCGATACGAGCCATTTACATTTCCTCCATTCCTATTGTGTTTCCGCCATGCGGATGACACTTTGCGCACCATTTTTGGTATGCGCATTTGCATGATGATTCGGACGCCGCTCCCTACGCCGGGTACGGTTCTCCGAATCGCCATACATTCTGTTACTAATTGATTGGGGTTCTCACCCAATCGGACACATATCTGTTCCATCCGATCTATCCAGGATGAATACAATTCACCCGGCATTTTGCCTGCCAAACCGCAAACTTCAGGAATCCGTCCCTTTACCCCTGCGGTCGGTTTCGATTCCCGGTGCATGTATCGTCCTGGTATCAAGAAGTAATCTCCTGTAAGCTCTATCCCAGTTTTATGATAATCAATGCTTTGCACATTGTTGCAGCCGCACATGAAAACCGGACAAAGAACTCACTGAACCCACGGAAGTCCTCAAGACATTCCTACAGGCGGTGATTATCCCTGCCTCTGTTTGTGCTTCGGATTTTCACAAATGATTCTGATGCGTCCCTTTCTCTTGATGATTTTGCATTTCTCGCAAATCGGTTTTACTGATGATCTAACCTTCACGTTAAACCCTCCTTTCAAAAAAGACCAATCCGTATTATAACATAAGGGTTGCCTGTTGGCAACCCCTTTTTACACATTTTACCTCATTTTTGTAACAGTTCAGCCATGCCATTCATAAGTTGCCGAAATATACATTTTTGCCAACAATTAATATGGCTGTCGGCAACTTATTTCATGTCGGGCGTCCGCCCTATAGAAATGATTGTACAAGTTGCCCTTAGTGAGCAAGCTCCCACGGGCAATTTGTACAATCATTTCTGCATGGCTGAACTGTTACTCATTTTTTTGTCCAGACCCGCAAAACGATTTCTTCTTATGGCAAGAATACTCTCCGCTCCCATGCAGCTAATGGCCAATACCGCCACTGACAGAATCCGAAAAGTAAATCTTGCGTGCAGCGCAGAATGATGCTGCACCAGAATAATCCATACAAAAGGAATGCAGAATATGATAGCATAAGGAAACAATCTCGCAGCCATATATTTTACGCCCACTCTCCTGCACGCCCACAGGACAGCAGAAAAAACCGCTATGGCCAATACCACCGCCACAAAGGGGAAAAATCCAAAATCATACTCCTCCGCATTCAGCCCGATTACATAAAATCCTCCGTTCATACGGGGTCTGCCCCCTATGGCCTCCGTCCGCCCTATGATGGACCAGATGGCGTCCTTGATGGTTCCCGTTCGCAACGTAAGATCCGCAATCACCCATTTAGCCGCCCACATCCCCACATATCCCATGCCCCAACAAACACAGTAACCAATCAGCCGCAGAAATTTTTCCTTTATCTTCCCGCCTTCCTGTAAGAGGAAAAATACACACAGCGGAAATCCCAGTGTCACCACCGGATATGTGAGAAAATCAAAATAGGCCGTGGCAATGCCTATGGCAAAGAAAAACTCAGGATAGCATTTCTTATGTTCCAGCCGCTCCCGGGCCATCAGCATAATAAGCAATGAAACCAATGTAATAATCCAGCACACGGACATGGTAAGTGATATAAGAATCAGCAGAAGTTTCATAAATAAAATTCCGCACACCAAAACCACTGCTATCTCCGGATGACCTTTTCGCACAGCCACAAAAAGCACTGCCGCCATAAGCGCCAGCTGCGCCAGAATTCCCAGCCATACAATATGCTTCCAGTTCAGAAAAAGCAGCAAAGGCTTCAGGTACACCAAATACCCATGCCAGTATCGGGCATAGGTATGCAAAAACATTTCCGAAGTATCCGCTCCCTGGCACAAAGCCATAAGAGAAGCCTCCGGCTCCCAGTATTCTTCATCCACATCATTATGGTACATCCACATGGCATGCTCGTAAGGCGTTTTTCCATCAATATCCTCAATGGCATTTTGAACCATAATTGTATCTGTGTAAGTCTCTCTCTTGGCCCAGATATAATTCTCAATACTGCTCTCCGAACTCTGATCCGCATCGCGAATCATCTCATCCACATCCACCGTCACATGCTTTATCATCCTGTCTACGGGAAGACAGAATACCAGGACAAGCAGCAAAGTACCCACCACGACGCTGCCCAGTCCTCCCAAAACCATATGCTTGATGAATCGCCCTACTTTCAAATTCATTTATTTATCTCTCCAGATAATACGTCCTTTGCTCAAATCATAGGGTGACAGCTCAAGCGTTACCCTGTCACCGGGCAGGATACGTATGAAATTCTGACGCAGTTTACCGCTGATATGGGCCAGCACCCGATGCCCGTTCTCCAATTCCACCTGAAACATTGTGTTGGGCAGCTTCTCCACGACAGTACCCTCGATTTCAATCACATCACTTTTAGACATAGACTTCCTCCATCCTTAACAATTGTCACAACCCTCATGGGCAATTTTGTATTGTTTCAGGGTATGCCTGATTTCCTCCGCATACACCTTTTCACCTTTTTGCAGCTTTTGAAGCAATAATTTTTCCGCCATATCATTTATGGGCTGTATATGCTTCCTGCGCTTCTTCTTCGGCTTGTCAGGCAGTTTCAGCCGCCCGTCGCTCAGGAAGACAAAATCTCCTTCCTCCGCCACAATTACATACACACTGCCTTTGTCATGCCCGGCTTTTGAAGTAACAAGCTGTCCGACCATATTCCTCCTATTCCAGTGCCGTCTCTTCACTTCGGTGCCCCAACCAGGGAAGAAAATTTCATCTGCAAAGAACTCAGCTGAAATTTCCTTCCGGGCACCTTCTATTCCAGTGCCGTCTCTGCACTTCGGTGCCCCAACCTAACATACCGTCAGAATTTCCGGCTCTCCATCGGTGATTAATATAGTATTTTCATAGTGTGCCGACAGCGAACCGTCTTCCGTCACCACCGTCCAATTATCGTCCAGCCATTCCACGTCCCCCCTGCCCATATTAATCATGGGTTCAATGGCAAGGGTCATTCCCCGGCGAAGTTTTGGTCCCCGCTTTAACTGTGCGTAATTGGGAATCTGCGGATCCTCATGAAGCTTTGTGCCCACTCCGTGTCCCACCAAATCCCGCACAATTCCGTAACCATAGGGCTTTACATACGCAGCAATTGCATTGGATATGTCAAACAGATGATTGCCGGCTTTTGCCATTTTTATACCGGCAAAAAAGCTTTCTCTGGTGACATCAATAAGTTTCCTGGCCTCCGGGCTGATACGGCCCACACCGTGGGTCCTGGCCTCATCGGAATGGTATCCCTTATATATCATGCCCGCATCCAGGCTGACAATATCGCCTTCCTGCAAAATGCGACGCTTATTGGGAATACCATGCACTACTTCATCGTTGACGGACACACATATGCTTGCAGGATACCCGTGATAATGCAGGAAATTGGGAATTCCGCCCATTTTGCGAATTAAGCTGTCACCCTTTATATCAATCTCTCTGGTTGAGATACCGGGCCGTATCATCTCCTCCAGCTCTTTATGTACAATCGCCAGACGTCTGCACGACTCCCGTATCAATTGAATCTGTTCTTCTGTCTTAATTATAATCGCCATGGTTACACAACTTTCCTATACCAAAATATCCGAAATCAGTTGAAATACATTCCGCATCTCCCTGGTGCCGTCCACAGACTTCAGGATGCCTTTTTTCATATAGTAGTCAATCAGAGGCTGTGTCTGATCATGATATACCTTCAGACGGTTCTGTACGGTTTCCTGTTTATCATCATCACGCAGGACCAATTCCCCGCCGCAGCTGTCACAGATTCCTTCCTGTTTGGGCGGAATATGTTCCATATGGAAGGTAGCCCCGCATTTCAGGCAGGCACGCCGTCCGGACATTCTTTTGACAATATTGTCATCCGACACATCCACATTTACCGCATAATCAATCTTATCATTTATTTTGTTCAGAGCCTCATCCAGCACTTCCGCCTGCGGAATGGTTCTGGGAAAACCATCCAGCACATATCCTCCCTCACAGTCTTCCTTAGCCACTCTGTCCAGCAGAATCTTCACTGTCAGTTCATCCGGAACCAAAAGTCCCTGATCCATATACTTCTTCGCTTCCACCCCTAATTCCGTACCCTCTTTGATATTGGAACGGAAAATATCGCCTGTGGAAATATGGGGAATACCAAATTTCTCCGCAATCATCTTAGCCTGGGTCCCCTTGCCGGCACCAGGCGCGCCTAACATTATAATTTTCATCTGCCTGCCTCGCTTTTATTCAATATATATCGTTCTTTTTGCAAACCTTATTCCTATTGTACCTATTTTTTGGAAAGTTTGCAATATCAATCCTTCCAAAATACAAAAATAATTGTAAAAAAAAGCCGGGACGCATATTATTCCAATATGCGCCCCGCTGTTTTCCGTCAATCTGATGTCACTCATCCACACTGTAGTTGGGTGCTTCCTTCGTAATATGAATGTCATGGGGATGGCTTTCCTTCAGCGAAGCAGCGGAAATCTTGACAAACCTGCCGTTTTCCTTCAGCTCCTGAATATTATGCGCTCCGCAATACCCCATACCGGAACGCAGACCGCCCAGCAGCTGGAACACCGTGTCTTCCAGATCCCCCTTATATGCCACACGCCCTTCCACGCCTTCCGGCACCAGCTTCCTGGCATTCTCCTGGAAATAGCGATCCTTACTTCCGTTTTCCATGGCGGAAATGGAACCCATGCCACGATATACCTTATATTTCCTCCCCTGGAACAGTTCATATTCTCCCGGACTCTCCTCGCATCCCGCAAACATGCTGCCCATCATACACACATTGCCGCCGGCGGCAATGGCCTTGGTAATATCTCCGGAATACTTGATACCGCCATCCGCAATAATGGGAATATCATACTTTTTGGCCGCTTCGTAACAGTCCATAATCGCCGTAATTTGGGGAACACCGATACCCGCCACCACTCTCGTAGTACAGATGGAACCAGGGCCAATTCCCACCTTCACAGCATCCGCTCCGTTTTCGATGAGATCTCTCGTCGCTTCCGCCGTAGCCACATTTCCCGCTATCACCTGAAGTTCCGGATATTTCTCCTTAATCATCTTCAGACAGTTCAATACGTTCTGAGAGTGACCATGCGCGCTGTCCAAAACAATCACATCCACTTTCGCGTCCACCAGAGCCGCCACACGCTCCAGCACATTTGACGTAATTCCCACTCCGGCGCCGCACAACAGACGTCCCTGTTCATCCTTTGCCGCCAGGGGATAACGAATGGTCTTCTCAATATCTTTAATGGTAATGAGACCTTTGAGATTGTAGTCCTTGTCCACAATGGGAAGTTTCTCTTTCCTGGCCCTTCCCAGAATCTTCTTCGCCTCTTCCAGAGTAATGCCTTCCAGTGCGGTAATCAGGCCTTCACTTGTCATGGATTCCTTAATCTTCTTGGAAAAATCAGTCTCAAACTTCAGATCTCGATTGGTGATAATGCCTACCAGTTTTCTTCCCTCGGTAATGGGAACACCGGAAATGCGGAATTTCCCCATCAGCGCATCCGCATCCGCCAGGGTATGTTCAGGCGTCAGCGAGAAGGGATCTGTGATTACCCCATTCTCAGACCGCTTCACCTTGTCCACTTCCTCAGCCTGTGCTTCTATGGACATATTCTTATGAATCACTCCGATACCGCCCTGCCTCGCCATGGCAATCGCCATCCGATGTTCTGTGACCGTATCCATCCCGGCACTCATCATAGGAATATTCAGCCTGATCTTCTTCGTCAGCCAGGTTGTCAGTTCCACCTGGTTCGGAATTACCTGTGAATACGCTGGAACCAACAGCACATCATCAAATGTAATACCTTCACCGATAATCTGTCCCATCTTAAGTCCTCCTAATCAATGTTTCGTTTCCGCCCTTCGGCGCCCTGTTCCCACTTATGTCTGTTGCTTAATTTTCATGAGTTTACCAAAATTTAAGATTTATGTCAATATGATTTTTAATCCGCAAATATTTTTCTGGGCGACGTGTTTCTCATGACTTTGATCATTTCCTCAGATGGACTCAATATAATCTTTAATCCCCCTTCATAATACATCACAAAACGCCTGTCCGGCTTCAGCTCTTCACCGATACTGTAATCAATTTCCTTTGCGTTCCTGTTCTTGTAATTATCCAGATGATAGCTTTTAATGGGCGCCAATATCTCCATCTGGTCAAGATGATATGTGGCCACACGTTTTCTTTTGGACTTTGCCATAACTTTGTCCACCACAAGTTCTCTGTCCAGATACAGATATTCATATTCCAGGTCGGTATACATATTGACAAAATAGGCGCCTGCTCCGGTCAAAACCGGAACAATGATGATAAAGGGTATCACCGTCCCCAATACAATGAAGACCAGGGTAAACAGAACTGTCAGCACAATCAGCAGAACCTTGAAAAATTTGCCCAGTATGGAAGGCTTTGCCTTCACCAGACATTCCACATAAGTATCACTCATCTTACATACCTGTCCTTTTCCTTTATTTTTTGATGCTGTTATTACTAATATACCCTATCTTTTTTGAACTTGCAAGGTATTACAAAATCTTTCAGCCAGTTTAAATTTGGAAAATGTTACTGCTCAGACCTGATAGTGCCAAGTGACTTGCGGATGCTTTGTTTCTCCAAGGGACGGCGTCCGGGGCATGAGAGGTACGCTCGGGCAACGCCTTTGGTCTAAGGACGCCCTCCTGTGCTGTCACGTAACCCCCAATGCCCCGGACGCCCGTGTTTGCGAAAATTTGCGAAAGTTTCACAAAACAGGTACTTGGCTTGACGCCCCCAAATCATTCTTTCATGAATCTTCAACTTTTTGCTCCTTATAAGC
>CAJUGT010000170.1 GCA_910586435.1 uncultured Acetatifactor sp.
GCGGCTGGAGGGATGCCGATTCAAAGGAAAGAACCGATAGCGGCTGGAGGGATGCTGGGTCAAAGGAAAGAACCGATAGCGGCTGGAGGGATGCCGAGTCAAGGGAAAGAACCGATAGCGGCTGGAGGGATGCCGATTCAAAGGAAAGAAGCGATAGCGGCTGGAGGGATTCCGAGTCAAGGGAAAGAACCGATAGCGGTTGGAGGGATTCCGTGTCAAAGGAAGGAACCTGCACCGGCTGGAGAGGTTCTGAATCGTCGGAAGGAACCATAAATCTATGGAGAGAATCGGAATTGCCAGAAAGAACAGTTGAGCAACCAGAGGAACCGCAGCGTACAGAAAGAAGCGTTCACCGGAAGCAAGAACCAGCAAAATTGGGGCGAACTGCAAACACTCAAATGGAACCGGGGGAAGCGGAAAGAAATACAGACCGCCGAAAGGGGACAGAGGGGGCTATGAACAGCCAGGGAGAGTTGAAAGCGGAAGAGAATAGAAGTTCCCGAAAGGGAGTACAGGATTGTGGTAGAGGGACAGGAGTGTATTCCAGGGGGCAAAAAAAGCCAAATGGCAATTCTGAGACTGGGGTGAGGAGAATGTGGGAAGTGGTGCAGGAAGAACCGGGAACTGTTGTAAAGAAGGCGGCTGAAACACCCGGCAGAAGGACGGCTGGGGCGGGAATGCCGGTAAAACTGTTGGAGGATAAGTGGATGCAGATATGCGCCATTTATCCCCATATCCATCCCTTTCATGACAAGAGGGAATATCTTTCCATCAGTCCGGCGGATTTCGTCTTATTTTCGGCTGCCTCTTATAAAATGATAAATAACAGTTTTCTTCTCCACGGATATTATAATTATCATCATCTGATTTTGACAAGGGTAGAACAGAAGGGGGAATACAGATATTATATAGGTGTTCCCGGAAGCTATTTTGAGAAAGAAAAACAAGTGGCGATTATGTTCGGGTTTGAAAGTTTTGAATGTGGGGAGGAACCAGCGCAGGTAGGGGACTTCGGATACTACATGATGCGGGCAGAGCTTTAGAATGTCCCAACATCCAGGCCTTCTCCGTCAAAAACAGGGATGAAGCTTTCTAAAGCCGTATTGTCAACCTGCATGTATCCCCGCTCTATGCCAATTTTATACGCAAAGTCAAGCACCCTGCCATATTCTTCCTGCGATACCCGACGGTTCAGACCGGGGATTTGCGCCGTGTGTGCCAGGGGGGTATATTGGTTCATAATACTGATATAGATATTGCTGCCGTATGTGCTGTGCAGATAACGGAGAACTCTTTTGGAATCGCCGGCCTGGCCTGGAAGAAGCAAATGACGCACAATCACTCCTGTTTTCATTAGCCCGTTCTCTGAGAAAACAGGGGGGCCGGTCTGACGAAACATTTCCCTTATGGCATCAGAGGCTTTTGCGAAGTAATCAGGGGCGTGGGAGTATTCTGCGGAAAGTTTTGGGGACTGATACTTCATATCCGGCAGATAAATATCCACCAAGCCTTCCAACAGGCGCAGGGAGTCGGGTTCTTCATATGCGGAACTGTTATATACAATGGGAATAGAAAGTCCCTGACTTTTTGCGGTCTGTAAGGCAAGGCATATTTGAGGAAGGAAATGTCCGGCGGTGACAAGATTGATATTAGCGGCGCCTTGCTCCTGCAAATTGAGAAAAATACGAACAAGCTGGTGGCTGGACAGAGAGAATCCGGCATGGGGGATGGCATGTGCGTCAGAAGTTGTGTGGGCGATGGAAAAGTTTTGACAGAACACACATTGCAGATTGCACCCGGTAAAAAACACGGTGCCGGAACCTTGACGGCCGCAGATGCAGGGTTCTTCCCAGAAGTGCAAAGCAGCTCTTGCTGCGGTAATTTCAGCAGTCTGGCCACAGAAGCCCCGTTCTCCGGCACTACGATTGGCATGGCACCGTCGGGGACAGAGTGTGCAGTCCTTCATAAGGACATCTATTTTTTCAAGAGTCATTTTCATTCAGTGTTCTCCCTTGCAAATAGACCAGGAAATAATATAAAACCGTACATCCCAGGGATGAACACGGTTCCACCCGGCTGACTTACGGCACATGAGAGGTTCTGTTTAGTGCTGCTTTGTTCCCAACCTGACACGGTTCACAGATTCTCATTGCGTAAGACCGAATTTCATCACTGCACCCACCCTGGAAATGCACGGCTATTTACAGTGTATCTGTTTCGGAGGCATTTGTCAAGAGTGATATGAAAATCCGAAAACTATTGGGCAAAGTCGGAAAGATATGATATACTGTTAATACAGTAGGACACTGTGTGGATTTCTGATTTCAACTGCGCTGAAGCGCATATAATTACGTAACATGTAAGCCGTGAAAGGAGAAGCTGGGATTACATGAAGATAAAAGTGAAAGAAAGAGCCTATGAAGAGGTACTAACACAGCCTGTGGAAGCGCATCGGCGTCCAAGGAAGCCAGGCATGTTGTTCCGATTTCTGTTAAAGGCGCTGTCCGCAAGTGATTTGAAAGCGGTCAATTTTTCCTGTCGTAAAATAGGCATGGAAAAATTGAAAGATGAGGAACCCTGCCTGTTTCTTATGAACCATTCCAGCTTTATAGACCTGAAAATAGCGGCAACAATATTGTACCCGAGACCTTTTAACATTGTGTGTACTTCCGATGGTTTTGTGGGTAAAAACCGAATTATGCGTGCCGTGGGGTGCATTCCCACAAAGAAATTTGTGACGGACATGGTATTGGTGAGGGATATGCTTTACGCGCTGAAAAAGCTGAACAGCTCCGTGCTGATGTTTCCGGAAGCAAGTTACAGTTTTGACGGAACGGCCACACCCCTGCCGGACAGCATGGGAAAATGTCTGAAAATTCTAGGAGTGCCGGTGGTGATGATTCGGACTTATGGTGCTTTTGCCAGAGATCCTCTGTATAATAATCTGAATCTGCGGAAAGTGGATGTGTCAGCGGATATGGAATATTTACTGTCGCCAAAGGAGATTGGGGCTCGGTCAATAGAAGAATTGAACAGAATGTTAAGGGAAAAGTTTACTTTTGATAATTTTCGGTGGCAGCAGGAAAATCATATCCGCATTGGGGAAGCATTTCGGGCGGATTGCCTGAACCGTGTACTTTATCAATGTCCTCATTGCGAGGCAGAAGGGCAAATGATTGGAAAGGGTGTGCGGATATTCTGTGGTAATTGCGGCAAGAAATACGAGCTCACAGAATATGGTTTTATCAGGGCGGTGGAAGGAGAGACTGAGTTTACACATATTCCTGACTGGTATCGCTGGGAACGGGAAAACGTTCGCAGGGAACTGGAAAAAGGAACTTATCTTCTGGATGTAGCGGTGGACATTTATCTGATGGTGAATACCAAAAGCATATATAAAGTGGGGGAAGGACGGCTGCGCCATACAGTGGAAGGGTTTCATCTGACTGGCTGTGAGGGCAGGCTGGACTATGTACAGAAACCAAATCTGTCTTACAGTCTGTATTCGGATTATTATTGGTACGAAATTGGAGATATGATCTGCATCGGCAACACAGAGGTTCTGTATTACTGTTTTCCTAAGGAGGGAGGCGATGTGGTAGCGAAAACAAGGTTGGCAACGGAGGAATTATATAAAAAATTAAGAGATCCGTCATAACAGATTTGGCCAATTACGCTTGTTTATCTTATGCAGGTATGGTACAATGTTGACACAGAAAGGCATTGTGTCAACTTTTGATTCCATGTGCGCTGAAGCGCACGAAATCATGGTACAATATGTCCATACTTGAGGCAGGAAACGGCCGAATGGAGGAAATTCAGACCAGCAGTCAGGCTGTCAGGAGGCCGGTACCCCAGGTGTGGAGATGATATGTATGGAATCAGGAAAAGGAGAGAGGATGAAAGATACCACTTTAGTAATAATGGCGGCGGGAATGGGAAGCCGCTTTGGGGAAGGGATTAAGCAATTGGAGCCCATGGGGCCGAACGGTGAAATTATAATGGATTATTCCATTTATGATGCCGTTGAGGCCGGATTTAATAAGGTAGTTTTTGTCACTAGAAATGATCTGCTGGACATATTGAAAGATGTCATTGGCAATCGGGTGAGTCAGAGGATTCCTGTGGAATATGTCATACAGGATTTGTCAGATATACCTGAAGGATTTCATGTACCTTCCGGCAGGACAAAACCCTGGGGCACGGGGCAGGCTGTGCTGGCATGTAAGGGCATTATAGATACGCCTTTTGTGGTAATCAATGCCGATGATTACTATGGTAAAGAAGCGTTTAAAGTGATACATGACTATCTGACTGAGGAACATGACAGTGACAGGGAAAATGATTTCTGCATGGCAGGTTTTATTCTGGGCAATACCTTGAGCGATAATGGCGGCGTTACAAGGGGAATCTGTTCCGTGGATGAAAGCGGAAGGCTTGTTGGGCTGAGAGAGACCAAAGGCATCGTTAAGACGGCAAATGGCGCTGCGTGTGAGGGCGAAGACGGCAAAATGGCACCATGTGATATTCACAGCTATGTGTCTATGAATATATGGGGATTTACCGCGGATTTTCTGGACATTTTGAAAAAGGGTTTTTATGAGTTCCTATCGGGGTTGGAAGGGGAGGATGTGAGCAGTGAGTTCCTGCTTCCCATGTTTGTGGACTCTCTGATTCAGGAGGGCAAAGCCAGTGTGAGAGTCCTGGAGACAAATGATAAATGGTTTGGTGTCACGTATAAGGAGGATAAGCCCCTTGTGGTGGAGTCTATCCGCAGGCTTATTGCTGAGGGAAAATATCCGGAAAAGCTGTATGAGTGACATGATGTAATCAGAAGAGTGATACGGTACCTTCCCTTCCGTGTATGGAGTCAAGACCATACATGGAAGGGACTTTTGTTATACAGACTGAATGGTATCACATAACCGCAGGGAGAAAGTAATTGACTGAAAAAGTGTTGGACCTTCTGACAAAACCATGATAAAATCAATTGTACAGGAGACTTTGATTCAGTGACAATAACATCTGGAAACATAATGGAAAGGCACGATATGAGGAAATTAAATGTCTGTCAATTTGGGGCGGATATGACCGGGCGGAAGACCAGCACAAAAGCCATACAGGAGGCCATTGACCAGTGCCCTCCGGGGGGATGTGTAGTGGTGCCGGAAGGTCTCTATATCAGTGGAGCCCTCTTCTTGAAGAGTGATATGACCTTTTATCTGGAAAAGGGCGCTGTGTTGAAAGGAAGTGACAATACAGAGGAATTTCCCATTCGTATGTATCGCTGGGAAGGCAGGGAGACTGCGTGTTATTCTTCTCTTATCAATGCGGGAATAGACCCATACCAGGCAGAAAATGCAGGTGGCGGGGAAGATGAGTATAGTATCAGAAATCTCACCATTGGAGGCGAGGGGACAATTGATGCCAACGGAGTGGCTTTATTTGAAAAGGAAATGGCGGAGAAAAAAGGCGCAAGGGGACGGGCGGTATGCGTCAGGAATGGAACCGAAGTCAGTATACATGGTGTAACCATACGCCAGTCTCCGGCATGGTGCCTGCATTTGATTCATTGTCAGAAAGTAAAAATAGACCATGTGAAGATACATACAAAGTATGATGAGATGGGCAGCCGTTACAGGGGAATTTTTAACGGGGACGGAATAGACTGTGACTCCTGCGAAGACGTATCCATTACAAATTCTCTGATTGCCAGCCAGGATGACTGTATCGCAATTAAGTCGGGCAGGGATGCGGAGGGCAGGGCGGCCGCAATGAAGAGTGAAAATATATGTATTTCCGATTGCCGCTTTGAGAGCGGTTTTGGTGTGGCTATCGGAAGTGAAATGTCGGGCGGGGTGCGGAACGTAACTGTAAAGCGATGTGTATTCCACAATACATTCAGCATTGGAAGTGTCAAAACATGCAGGGGCAGGGGCGGTGTCATTGAGAACATTCTGTTTGAAGACGTAGAGCTTTATAACCGGGATTCCGAACATAAGGACTGCAAGTGGTTCAGGGGCGGAATTTATGTGGACAGTTATTACAGTAATGACAAAATTTCAAAAGAGCCTGTTCCTGTCAGTGAAGAGACGCCTGTGATTAGAAATATTGTGTTTCGCAATGCCAGGGTGGATACCTGCGGAGGCAATGCCATTTATATTTCAGGACTCCCGGAAATGCATTGTGAAAATATTGTACTGGAAAACATTACTGCAGTGGGAAAGTATGGTATGAAGGTATATTTTACAGACCGGCTTCGTATGAAAAATGTGAGTGTTACGGCCCAGGAGGGGGAAGCATATCTCTTTGAAGAGACTGAAATGACAGAGGAGATATCAGGGGAATGGGGCTGATGCAATGAGGGCAAGTTTTGCCGTAACCATTGACATTTATGTGATAAAGTGATAATATCTCTCCATTAGTGTTCATGAAGAATCCATGTGCCGGAAGGCATGGGTGGAGCCGAATCAGGCACTATGACAGGAGGAGAAAGATGAAAAAATTATTTGCGTTATCATTGGCTATGGTGATGTTGATTTCACTGACAGGGTGTGGCAGTACGCCATCAAATGACAATGGTGAGAACCAGAACGGTTTTTCGACTGCGGTGAAGGGAAAGCTGACCATGGCGACAAATGCTGCGTTCCCCCCTTATGAATACATAGAAGGTGGTCAGGTTGCGGGGATTGACGCGGAAATCGCTGCGGCCATTGCCGAAAAGCTGGGGTTGGAATTGCAGATTGACGATATGGAATTTGATTCCATCACAGAGGCCATTAAGGGCGGAAAAGCTGACATTGGGCTTGCGGGCATGACTGTGACGCCGGACCGTCAGGAAGAGGTTGACTTTACTGTAAGCTATGCTACGGGAGTACAGGTTGTGATTGTCAAAGAGGGCAGTGCCATTACCAGTGTGGCTGACCTGTTTAAGGAAGGCGCAAGTCATGTGGTAGGGGTACAGAGAAATACTACCGGCGACATACTTACCACAGGGGACATAGAAGAAAAAGGATTTGGTACAATTGACCGTTACAGCAAGGGAGCGGAAGCGGTACAGGCATTGAAAACCGGTAAGGTGGATTGTGTGGTTATTGACAGTGAACCGGCAAAAGCATTTGTGGCGGAAGTGGAAGGGCTGAAGATTCTGGAAACGGAGTATGTCAATGAAGATTATGCCGCCGCCATGAGCAAGACAAATCCTGAGTTATATGAAGCAGTGAACCAGACACTACAGGATCTGATTGCTGACGGAACCATTCAGAAAATTATTGACAAATATATCTCTGTGGAATAAGAGGGCAAAATGCGGCACAGGGTTCAGGAAACTGAACCCTGTTTTGCCATGAAGGACAAGGTGCGCAGCTAAGAGACCAGAACAAGTTCCCGCCTGCGGGACAAATCGCCATAAATGGCTATTGGAATAAGTCCAGCTAAGAAATGTCAAGCCATTTATGATAAATGTTTCGCTGGACAGGTGG
>CAJUGT010000171.1 GCA_910586435.1 uncultured Acetatifactor sp.
GAACTTCTAACGCTCACAGCAAAGGCTGCTTCGCGAAGAAGTTCTAAGTCTCACGCCAGAGAATGCCCAGAAAGCGGGCATTCTCCGCACAGATTTGTGTCGCTGCGAAGCAGCGACATGGAGGTTGGTGTGAAAGGAATTTGAATAATCAAGGAAAGAGAGGAACTACGATGTTAAAAATTAGATGGTTCAGAGGGCAATGGCTGCATATTACCTTTTCCAGAGTACTGCTCTATGTGGTTATGATAACACTGGTATGTTTTACGGCGTTGCCTCTGGTATACCTGATTAGTACTGCATTCAAGCCGTTGGATGAACTTTTTGTCTACCCGCCTCAGTTTTTTGTGAGGAATCCTACCACTAAGAGTTTCAGTGACCTGGTGGTTTCGCTGGGAAGTTCTACCGTACCGTTTACCAGATACGCGTTTAACAGTATTGTCATTACGACCATAATTGTGATTTGTACCGTGACAGTTTCCTGTATGGGCGCTTATTCCCTGGTGAAGCTTCAGCCTCCCGGAGGAAAGGTTTTGTTCAACCTGATACTGATTGCGCTGATGTTTTCGGCTCATGTAACCAAGATACCCAGCTACATGGTTGTAAATGGTCTGGGGCTGATTAATACATATGGAGCTTTGATTTTGCCCAATATCGCGGTGGCATACAATATTTTCCTGATTAAGCAGTTTATGGAACAGTATCCGGATGAGCTGCTGGAAGCGGCCAGGATTGACGGGGCGGGAGAGATGAGGGTTTTCCTTCAGATGGTTCTGCCGGCCTTAAAGCCTGCGACAGCCACTTTGACAGTGTTTTCCTTTGTAAATAACTGGAATGACTATTTCTCCCCTTTGATTTATGTCACAAGCCAGGCAATGAAGACTTTGCCTTTGGCATTGCAGACCATTGGCGGCGGCGCTGCGGGAATGTCGGTGGGGCGTGCAGGCGCTGTTGCGGCGGCAAGTTTTCTTATGACGGCCCCCACAGTCATTATCTTCGTGATAAAACAGGGGCAGGTTATGGAAACTATGACATATTCAGGAATCAAAGGATGACAGGAATGGAGGGAAGATATGAAATCGCTGAAGAGAATAGGTATTGGCCTGCTGGCCGGCCTCACATGTATGCTCTCGGTTTCACAGACGGTTGTCGCTGCGACAGGTGACAATTATGTGACCGGTGATAACAATTATCGTCAGCCCGTCCCCCAGTCCTATAACGTGGTGAAGACGATTAACAATATCGGCAGCTATGAGGATGATAATCCATATTTCAAGAGTCCGCAGGATTTGTTTATAGACGACAAGGATTATATTTACATTGTGGATTCAGATAACAGCCGTATCGTGAAAATGAATGACAAATATGAAACGGTGAATGTGATTTACGGACCGGATAAACCGTTTAAAAAGCCCCAGGGCATTTTCGTGGATGAGGACGGGGATATGTACCTTGCGGATACCGGAAACGGAAGGATTATCCATATGGATCCGGACGGAAAGTATATCGAGGAGTTTACCAATCCGGAGAGCAGTCTGGAGACAGGAAGTACCTTTGAACCGACCAAGCTGATTGTAAATAAGACAGGATACATTTATGTGGTCAAAGGCGAGAATATTATGGCCATTGACGGAAATGGAGAGTTCAGAGGATATTACGGACAGACAAATATCGGTTACGACCTGACGGAAGCCCTGATGCGAATTTTTGCGTCAGAGGAACAGAAAGCCTTTATCACAAAGCGTCTGGCATCTTCCTACATCAACCTCACATTAGGGGATGATGGTATGATTTATGCCACCAGTACGGAGCGTGAGGAAGGTGAAATTAAGAAGCTGAATTCCGTGGGTAACAATATATACCGGAAATATAAGACAGTTGGAAATGCCATTAAAAATCCTATTACGGATTTCATCGAGAAGAAAATTCTGAAGGCGGTGGTTGCCGGGAATACGTTTAAGTTTGGTGAATATTTTGATGACAATGGTATGTACATAGAGCCGATTTTCACGGATATATGTGTTGACAGGGACGGTATTGTTACCATAATAGAGCAGATTACCGGAAAAGTATATCAATATGACCAGGACGGCAGGATGCTGGTAGCTTTCGGCGGATTGGGAGAGCGTGCGGGGACCTTTACAAGGGCTACGGCCATTGATGTGGACAGTAAGGGAAACATATTGATTGTTGACAGGGTAAATGCCAATATTCAGGTATTTGAGCCTACGGAATTTATCAAATTGGTTCATTCTGCCACTTCAGCATACAATAATGGCGATTATCCAGGCTCCTACGATTTATGGAGAAAGGTTCTTGCCATAGACGAGAATTATGACCTGGCTCATATAGGTATTGCCAGAACCTATTATAAGCAGGAGCAGTATAAGCTTTCCATGGAGGAAAGTATGCTGGTGGGAGACAGGGACACTTATACCATGGCTTTTGATGAATATAAGTATGTGGTTCTCCGTGAAAAATTTATTCAGATTATATTGATTGCGGTAGCGATTATTGCGGTAGTGGTTCTTCTCTTTAACCTTTTTGTGAAATATGCCAAGAAAGGGTATTGGAGTTATCTCAACAACAAAGACAGGAAAATGGGAATTGGTCAGGGAATTATGTATTCCTTCTATACAATGCTTCATCCAATAGACACATTGGAAGGAATTCGTTATAACCGGCTGAGAATTAATATGGCGGTGCCGTTTATTCTCTTTACCACTGCCTTTGTGGTGAGAATGGCATATCTCTACATTGTACATTTCCCTCTTGCCTCAATAGAGCTGGAAGATGTGAATCCTGTGTTTGAGGCAGTGAAGCTCTGGATCGTACCGATTTCCTGGATTCCTGCGTCCTTCATGGCAACCAGTATCTCCGGCGGTGAGAGTAAGATTAACGAGATTACCTTTACAGCGGCATTGTCCTTGGTTCCTTTTATTGTGATTAATGCGCCTTTGATGTTCCTTTCCAATATTTTGTCCAAAACACAGAGATCCTGGTATGGTGTGTTTTCTGCTATGGCGTATTTGGGTATGTTCCTGATTTTGTTCATGGCCATGATGATTTTGAACAATTATACTTTGGGAAAACTGTGGGTATGATGTTTGTGTCGGCATTTATGATGTTGGTAATTTGGCTGGTGGTATTGCTGTGTTATGTACTGACAGGCAGGATGGTTCAGTTTGTGATTTCCATCATGGATGAATTCAGGCTGAATTTCTTATAACACAAAGTGCTGATACGGCAGAAAGGAGTAAAGACTTATATGGTTAAGCGGTTTATAAAGGAAAGGCTGGGCACCATCATACTCTTCGCAATCATCATCATATTTGTGACCTGGGGATTTCTCAGAGTAAAGGAAGCTAGGGATAACGCAATTACTTATGTTGAGGATTACGAGGCGCCGGAAGGAAATGTGGACTTTACCCAGGAGGGGAGTTATGTTTCCGTGGCTAAGACGGATAGTCTGGAGCTTTTCTATAATGAAGCAAAGGGCGCGATTCAGGTAATGGACCTGAAAAGCAATCACCTTTGGAAAGGCATTTGTGACAATGAAGTATATGACCTGGAAGGGGTAAACGCACAGTGGAAGGCATATTTACAGTCCCCCATTACCATTTCTTTTAACGACTTGAAGAAGAAGGACTCCGGTGTGACAAAGCAGTTTGCCGGAAAGGACTGTGGGTGGCTGGAGGCAGAGATCATTCCCAATGGAGTGGCGGTGACATACGGATTTCTGACACCGGGGATATATGTCACTGTGGAGTATACGCTGGAAGGGGATGAATTTGTAGTTAGAATTCCCCACGAAAAGATAGTGGAGAAGTCAAAGTACGCACTGACCACAGTTGAATTGCTTCCCTTTTTTGGAGCATCGGATAACAGTGTGGACGGGTATTTATTTTACCCTGACGGAAGCGGTGCCATTACTACCTATGAAAAAGTGGATACAAGGCCATCCAATGTAAAGGCTGCCTGGTATTACACTTATACGAATAAAACGGTGAATTTCCCCAATCTCTGGAACAGGGACGCTTATATGCGGTATACGGCGGCCATGCCAATATACGGCATTAAAAACGGTGATCACGCTTTGTTCGGAATATTTACAGAGGGAGCGGAGAACAGTGGTGTGGTGGTATATCCTTCAGGATATATTGTGGACTTAAATCACATGGGATTTGAGGTATATACCCGTAATGTGTATGTGGTGGATATGTATTCCATGTCAACAGGTTTGGGTACCGCTAGTACTGGCGGTTCCGTTCAGAGAGTTGACAAGAAGATTATCCCGGAGGATAAAGTGGCCAGGTTCTGCTTTTTGAGCGGGGATGAGGCAAGCTACAGTGGCATGGCAAATGTTTATCGGGAATATCTGCTGGCAAATGGCATGATTAAGGACGCCATTGCTGACGGTGAAGAGATGGCTCTGGCTTTGGGATTGCTGATGGGAACTACCAAAGAAGGCATGGTGTTTGATGAATATGTATCCATGACGAATTTTGAACAGGTACAGGAGATTCTGGACAGACTGAGTGAAAGAGGCATCACAAATAAGGAAGTGGTTCTGGAATCCTGGATAAAGGGCTATGACCGATATGAAACCTGGGGACCTGTAAGGCAGTTGGGAGGTACAGGCGGATTAAAGGCACTCAACAGTTATATGGAGGCCAATCCGGAGAACAAGATATACCTGGAAAATGGTTTTATGTTTGCCAGTTCTGAGACCAGCGGGTTGGCGGAAGACACAGATGTGGCTTATGACGGTTTGAACGTGGAAATCAGCGTGCAGAATATGGATGGAACAGTACTCTATATGATGAATCCCCAGGCTGCTTATCGTCGCAATCAAGAGTTTCTGTCCAAAATGGAAAAATATGGAAACCTGGGCGTGGCATACAATGATGTGGGCAAATATGTATATGCGGATTTTAATCCCCAGGCGCCTTTTACCAAAGCGGAGGCAGTACTGAAACTTCGAGAGCTTTTAGGCAGTGCCGCAGACTCGGGCAGAAGAGTTGCTTCTTTAGGGACCAATCAGTATGTGTATAGCTATACAGATTATCTGTATAATTTGCAGGAAGAAAGCTATGGATTGTCCATCACGGATTACGCAGTTCCTTTTATCCAGATGGTAGTGTCCGGATTGATTCCCTATTCTACCCAGGGAGCGGGCAATTTGTCCTATGATTTGCAGATTCAGAAGTTAAAATGGGTGGAATATGGTGGACTGCCCAATTTCGTTCTGACCTATGAATCCGCTCAGAAGTTGCGGGACACAGGATATGACAGTCTGTTTAGTTCCACTTACGCTGACTGGGAAGATACAGTGGTGGAGACATATCTGGAGTTTAAGGAAAGATTGTCTGGAACTTATGGGCAGCAGATGACCAGTCATGAGATTCTGACGGATGATTTGATTCGGATAGAATATGAAAACGGAACGGTTGTGTATGTCAATTACAGCAATGAAGAGGCTACTGTGGATGGGGTAACAATTCCCGCAAAAGATTATGTGGCTGTGGGGGGAGGTGCTAAGTGATGGGACAGGAAAAAAAGAGGTCTAAGATGTCGCTTCATACAAGAAATTCCTTAAAGGGTCTTGTATTTGTGGCTCCCTATATCGTAGGTATTATCGTGTTCTTTCTTTATCCGATTTATCTCTCCCTGAGGCTGAGTATCGGTAAAGAGGTTTCCATTCTGGGAATGAAGGTATCAGGTTTTACCCTGGAACATTATATCAAGGCATTTATTGTGGACGTTGATTTTCTGCCTACCTTTTTGGAAGCAGTGAAGCAGACTTTGACTCAATTTCCTTTGATTATAGTGCTTTCGCTGATTATTGCGATTCTTTTAAACAGGGATATTAAGTTCAGAGGTTTTTTCAGGGTAATATTTTTTATTCCGTTCCTCTTAGGAACCGGTAATGTCATGGAGCAGCTCTTAAACCAGGGCGTTGACCGCGCGGTGCTGAATATTATGGATGGCCGATTGATTCCCTATAACGTATTGAGTTATTTTGGGGAAACCATTATGGAGGTAGTGCAGACGGTTCTGGGTCTGCTGGTGACGGTACTGTGGAACGGAGGCGTGCAGATTCTGCTCTTCCTGTCCGGACTCCAAAGTATTTCACCTTCCCTGTATGAAGCGGCTAAGATTGACGGCGCTACGGAATGGGAAATCTTCTGGAAAGTAACTGTCCCCATGATTTCCCCAATGCTCCTGCTGAACATTGTATATACCCTGGTAAATTCCTTTACCAATATATCCAATCCGCTGCTTGAGTATATCCAGGAATTTGGATTCAAAAATGCGCAATTCGCCTATGGCGCTGCGCTGGGATGGATTTATTTCGCCTTTATCGGTTTTATAGTGGCAATCGTATTTGCGGTGATGCAGAAATATATGCATACCAGTGAAGTAGAGGAGGTTAAGAAACGTGAGCGGAAGCACAGAGTCTTTACAATCGAAAAAGCGCCCAAACGCAATTATGACTAGTCTGCAACTGCGTTGGAATCTGGCGAAGAGGAAATATGCCAATCTCACGGGAGTAAAGCACATTCTGGTGAGAGTGGTGATGTATATGCTCATATTGGGTCTTGCTTTTGTGTTTGTATACCCTTTCCTCTATATGATTATGACATCCCTGATGTCAAATGCGGATTTGAACAGTTCTTCCGTAAAGTGGATACCTACGGAGATAAAATTTGAGAACTATGCCATTGCGGTAGAATTGATGAAAATGAAGCGGTATGCCATTAATTCCTTTATTGTGACAGTGATTGCTTCTTTTGGGCATATCATATCCTGTTCCTTTATTGGATACGGCTTCGCAAGATACAATTTTCCGCTGAAAAAAATATTGTTTGGCTGCGTGCTTCTTTCCTTTATCGTGCCGACCCAGACAATTATTATTCCCTTATATCTGACTTATTCCAACTTGAAGTGGCTGGATACTTTCCTTCCGCTTCTGGTACCCACCTTTTTCGGGTTCGGACTGCGGGGAGCGTTGTATGTATTCCTGTTCAGACAGTTTTTCCTGACAGTGCCAAAGAGTTTGGAAGAGGCGGCGAGAATTGACGGCTGCGGATTTATGATGACTTATTGGAGAGTCGTATTTCCTCTGGCAAAGGCTACAATCGTTGTGGCATTGGTGCTCTCCGTGGTGTGGCATTGGAATGATTTCTATGAATCAGGTTTGTATGTACAGAGTCCCAAGATGTCGTTCCTGCCGCCCAGACTGAATAATATTATAGCGGCGGCCAGCGCCCTTCCGGATCAACAGCAGGAAATGCTGAGAAGTCTGGGTCTGGACGACGGCGAAGATACCTTGAACAATGCGGTGGTTATGGCGGGTGCCGTA
>CAJUGT010000172.1 GCA_910586435.1 uncultured Acetatifactor sp.
GCTTTACATTGGGGGCATCTTTCAATGTCTCCTCACACAAGGGAGATTTATTGGCGATGACAATCTCCGCTTCCCTCACCCTTTCCCGCACTTCCTCCATGGTGACGGTGTTTCCATATAGGATAACTTCCCCAAAATCACGCAGACATTCCACCGACACATCTTCTCCCACACTGTTTCTCTCCAAAATCACTATTTTCATTATGTTCCTCCCAAGTATGCCATATATGGCTTCGGCGCCAAATTCTGAAATTCTCCTTTTTATTTTACAGTAAGTGCCCGGGAAAGACAAGTCCCGCCGCCCACAAAAGCTTGAGCGCACGCTGCCCGGCAGCAAATTTCCCGGAAAAAAAGTACGGTTTGTATTTGGAGCGCAAGCACTCCTGTACAAACCGTACCATTCCTTTACGCAATCTTAATCCTTGCCAAATTATAAAGTCAAAAATTCCTTCAGCAATGCTTCTAATTCCTCCTCCGTCACTTCCGATGTCTCTTCCGGCCGCACCTGCGCTGCCTGGAGTTGTGTCTGGGGCATTTCACTGCTCATCGGTTCTACTGCCTCTATGTTCGCTGTCCCTTCCTTCAGGGGCTCTTCATTTAGTATGTCCTCACTTCCCACAGCCATTCTGTTTCCAATGGGCATCAGCTCCACCGTCCGCCTTGCAGGTCTTACCTGTCCTCCCCTGCCTGCCTTACGGCTTCTTCCTTTTGTGTCCCGTCCACCCTGCAAACGGCCAAAACTGCCCTTTTTCTCTTCATAGGCAGCCTCGCCATACAGCATTTCAATGTCCTGTCTGGTTACATCAATCCGAGGGGACAAGTGATTTTCCAGATAATCCACCAGGTTGACTTTCAGAACCCTTTTCTTTCCTCTGATATCAACCACCGTGGATACACTGAAATATATGTACAACCCGAAAAAGCTGACAATGTAAAAAGGCAGCACATCTCCCAGAGTTCTTCCCCCCATAATACTTTTGCATACTCCTATGCCGGAAAATACCACTGACAGAAGCATAAGCTGCCCTGACAGGTGATAAATGGTTTCAAAAGACAAATGCCCCAGCGCCATGCGATTCAAAAACTTATCCACAAACACCGGAATATTTGCCACTCCATTGCTCATCTGATAACAGCTTGCGAACTTCGTCTTACACTGTCTTAACAGCCTGTTCTCCGTGGAAGCCATATTATCGGCTTCCTTTATCATATTGCGGTAAAGCAACCCTAAAAACACCCTCAAAACAATACTGCATCCCAGACATAGAAACATACCAATTGTAATCAGTTTTTCTTCCTGAAATACACGAAACATATCCTGCCTCCTCTCACAAATCCCCAAAACTTATCACAGGAACTTGTCCTTTATTCCAGTATAACTGATACAATCTGTGAATTACAGATTTTTTCATCGTATTATTTTTGCCTTATTTGACATGAAAAAAGAAATTATGACTTTCAGAACCTGATATTCTCTGATTGCAGAACAGAACAAAATCTGATAGAATATAACGTATAAAAAAATGATAAAGGAGAGAACTTTCATGGATTCACTGAAATATAAAACCCAAGGCACCTGTTCCAAAGAAATTGATATTAAATTAAAGGATGGCGTCATTGATTCCGTACAGTTCACCGGCGGATGTCACGGCAATCTTCAGGGCGTCAGCGCACTGGTAAAGGGAATGACCGCCCAGGAAGCCATATCCAAACTCAAAGGCATCCGCTGCGGCACCAAGTCGACATCCTGTCCTGATCAGCTGGCCCAGGCTCTTGAACAAATGCTCTAATACCGAAAGGCATTGTTATGAAAAAAATTATTTTGACAGGCGGGGGATCGGCAGGCCATGTGACCCCCAACATAGCTCTGCTCCCTTCCTTAAAGAGCGCCGGCTATGAGATTACTTACATCGGCTCTTATGATGGCATAGAGAAAAGGTTAATCGGTGATTTTGACATACCCTATGTGGGTATCTCTACGGGCAAATTCCGTCGATACCTGGATATTAAAAACTTTACAGATCCCTTCCGGGTCATCAAGGGATTTGCGGAAGCCAGAAAATTTATAAAGAATTACAAACCGGATGTGGTTTTTTCCAAAGGGGGCTTTGTTTCCGTACCTGTCATCCGTGCGGCGGCCTCCTTGGGCATCCCCTGCATTATACACGAATCTGACATGACACCGGGACTGGCCAACAAAATGTGTATACCTGTAGCGCAAAAAATCTGCTGCAATTTTCCCGAGACCCTGAAGCAGCTTCCCGAGGCAAAAGCAGTTCTGACAGGATCTCCCATCCGAACGGAACTGACACAGGGCAATAAGCTGGCAGGCCTCACCATGTGCGGCTTCAGCGCCAACATTCCGGTCATCATGGTAATCGGCGGCAGCCTGGGCGCAGCCAATGTCAATAAAGCTGTCCGGGACGCATTGCCTTCGCTGCTTGCGGATTTTCAGGTAGTACACCTGTGCGGCAAGGATAAAATAGACAATCTGCTGCTGAACACAACCGGTTACAAACAGTTTGAATATGTGAAAGCAGAACTGAAAGACTTGTTCGCCATGGCGGATGTGGTAATTTCCCGCGCAGGCGCAAATGCCATCTGTGAACTGCTGGCATTGAAGAAACCAAATATCCTGATTCCTCTCCCTGCTTCCAGCAGCCGGGGCGACCAGATACTCAACGCCAAATCTTTTGAAGCCCAGGGTTTCTCTCTGGTGATTCAGGAAGACGACCTGACAACGGATATGCTGGTGGATAAGGTGCATGAATTGTATTTTACAAGACAGACCTTCCGGGATGCCATGAACAAAAGCGGGCAGATGGATTCCATCAAGACGATTCTGCGCCTTCTGGAAGAAGCAGTTTCTTCTGCCCAAAACCCATGACAATCAAAACGGGGGGGCTGTCGCATTAAGGGTTATGAACACTGGATACAGGTATGTCTGATTACCGGGCATCCTGTATCTTGTGTAGAATTTCTTAATGCGACAGCCCCTTCTTTACAGCAGGCCCTCATCATATGCCGCCCTGCCCCCACCGATGAACTTCGGTCTGGTGCGGGCGCATACCACATGGGCATCTCCAATTTCTCTGGTGCGAATCCGCACAGGCACCGCCACATCCCGCAGGTGCATTCCAATCAAAGTATCACCAATGTCAATTCCGGCATGGGCCTTGATATGTTCTACCGCCGCCGGGTTCTCAAATGCCTTATATGCCGCAGTGGCAAAAGATCCTCCCGCCTTGGGCTGTGGCAGCACATTGACCATTTCATATCCATAACGCGCCACCGCCTCCTTTTCCAGAATCAAGGCCCGATTCAAATGCTCACAACATTGGGCTGCCAGATACACCTTCGCCTCCTGGGTCGCCTGATATATCCCGCCAAAGACCACCTCGGCCAGTTCCGGACTGGAAAAGGTGCCAATACTCGCTCCCGCCACTTCACTGGTAGAACACCCCACCACAAGAAGATCCCCCTCTTCCAGCCCCGCAGCCTCTATAAGTTCCTTTGCGGCTCTATATGCCTCTTCACCAATGATTGTCATTTCTTCGGTCATACCAAGCACCATACCTTTCCTCAGCCCGCCCTGCCCAGGCATTCCCATATCGCTGCCGTTTTTCAACAGCGACAACTGCCATGGGGATAATTTTTATTACCCTACAAGGGAAAGAATGCAATTTGCTCCCTGGATATTTATAGCTACCTTTAACACCGTTACACTAATTGTATGGATTGCAGAGATTTTACTTCCTCCGTCCCCCGCCCCGTATTCACCCAAACGCTATAAGCCGTGGGATTGTACATAACTTTGCCGTCAGCGGAGAAATCCTGCTGCCTGACCGCATGGATATATGTATAGATTTCCATATTGGTGGCATACCATATATCTTCCTTCCCCGCCATCTTATCAACAAAAGCCTCAATAACACTCCAATCTCCCGAACGGCCGAATTCAAAACTATGCCCCCAGACATACATAATGGGCAGTTCATAAAACCCGGCAATATTGATAAAACTATCCCCCAGTTCCAGCAGGCCACTGTTATGGTGGCAGGAGGGATGCCATGCCAAAAAATCAGAGGGCGGAAAGAAATTCTTCGTCTCCTGCACGGTACGGGAGTATTTTATCCCCAAAGTCCTGGCAATATCCATGACTTCTTCGTTATAGTTTCCAAAAGCATAGGACATTCCCTGGACAGGCTGACCCGTTATGGCCTCCAATGCCTTCCTGTCTTCCTGAATCTCCAAAATAACCTGCTGCCTGGTAATTGTTGGCAGATTTCTATGTTCCACCCCATGGCAGGCCACTTCATGTCCTGCGTAAACTTTCGCTATTTCCTCTTTGCTGACGAAAACCTCATTCCCATGGCGCAGCCCCAGCTTTCCTGAATTCAAATGAAAAGTCCCTTTCATGCCATGGCTTCTGAGCAATTCCGCCAAACGTTCGTCAAAATTTTGACCATCATCATAACTGAAAGTCAATGCCTTTCTCTTCCCCTGTGGATATACGAATCTCATACTTGTCCTCTTACTTTCTATGTTGTTTTTTATTTTGTATGGATTTCTTTTTATTATATCACCCTTTTTTCTCTCTGGGAATATAGTATTAGAAAATATTACAGGAGAATTCCCATGCTGTTATCCTCTCTCCTGTTTGGGGTTTCCGCCAGTCTGGACGCTCTCTTAGTGGGCATCAGTTATGGCATCCGGCAGATTCGTATCAGGTTCTGGCAGAACCTGGTCATCAGCCTCATTACCCTCTTGGGAACCTGCCTGTCCGTTGGATTAGGGCATCAATTAATCCCATTTCTTCCGACTGCCATCCAGGGATGCGCCGGAAGCCTCATCTTAATCCTTTTAGGGCTATACTATATCGCTAAATGGGCGATCTCCTTCATACAAACTCATAAAATCACCAATTCCAGGGAGATTACCTCCACATCCGTTCCGGAAGACCCTACAGAAGCAGCAACCGCATACGGCCGGGAGAGCGCGTCTGCCAGCGCTGACCTTCCTCAGTTAAAGTTGGCGGAGGTTTTCACTTTAAGCCTGACACTTTCCCTCAATAATCTGAGTGCCGGATTAAGTGCCAGCCTTGCGGGTCTTACTCTTCTTCCCGCCGCCATCAGCACCCTGGCCTGCTCCATACTTTTTCTATTCTTCGGAAACCGACTGGGGCAAAGCCCCATACTTCAGCTGGCCGGGAAAGCAGCGGACCCTCTCTCTGGCATATTGCTCATAGGACTTGGCGTCATACAATTTTTTCTATGACCTCGTGTGAAACAGGACTCCCTGTTTCGCCTACATATTCTACTCATAATTTAATTTCCCATTGCCACCCTTTTATCTCAAGACATTTCCTCCCTGACCAGGACACTCCTGATAATGGCTCCTCTCCCATTTTTTTCCGCATAAAAAACACACATTTGGGCAACACTAACTTTGCATATTGCCACGCATTCCAGGCAGTAAGCTTCGGAATATTGGGCCCCAGGGCATTTGCCAGGTGGATGCTGACGAATCCTCTTGCTCTTGTACCCAGGAATAAAAACAGGTTGCAGCGCTGCCGCAGAAAGGTATGGTATTTCATATGGCTTTATCCACGAATCTGGAACATAATATCAGGGAGCTGGAATCCAGACTCCCCATTCACACCAGTTTTGATTTAATGACCAGGAGACTCTTCCTGGGAGAAACCAAAGCTTACTTTTTGGGCATCAATGGATTCTGTAAAACAGACATTCTTCAGCAGATTTTCTCCGACCTGCAAAATCCCATGTACATGGCAAATGCCCATATAGAAGACATTGCGCAGTACATGAACAGCAAGATAGGGTATGCTCAGGCATCCCTGACCGATTCCTGGGAGGATATTATCCGCAATGTACTCAGCGGCCCCTCGGCATTGTTTATTGACGGATTTGCCCAGGCAATTCTCATAGATGTGCGCACTTACCCCGCCAGAGGCATCTCAGAGCCGGATCTGGAACGAGTAACCAAAGGCTCCCGGGATGGTTTTGTGGAGACGCTGCTGTTCAATACCAATTTAATTCGCCGCAGAGTCCGCTCCCCTCACCTTTGTTTCGCCATGCATTCCGTTGGCACTGCCAGCAAAACAGACGTGGCCATAGCCTATCTGGAAGGCACTGTCAATGAAGAGCTGTTAAGCAAAGTCTCCCATACTCTGGATTCCATACAGGCCACCTCTCTGACCATGGGCGCCAAAAGCCTGGAAGAGCTGTTGCTCCATAAACGTTGGTGGAATCCCCTGCCCAGCATCCGCATGACCGAACGTCCTGATGTGGCATGCAGTTATTTATTGGAAGGCCATATTCTGGTTCTGGTAGACAATTCCCCGCAGGTGCTGGTTCTCCCCTGCACCATTTTCCAGTTTACCCAAAGTCCTGAAGATTACTACAAAAGCCCTTCCGTAGGCACCTATTTTCGTCTGGTACGTTTTTTCTGTATCCCAGTGAGCCTGTTGTTAATGCCTTTATTTTTATTGGCAACCGCCTATTATCCGGAATTTTCCCAGAAATGGGGACTTCTTTCCGATGACAGTCTCACCCCCCAACGTTTATTCTTCTATGTATTAGGGGTAGAATTTTTATTGGACCTGTTCAAATATTCCTCCTCCTTAAGTTCCGGGAAATTCTCAGGTTCCCTGTCCATTGTGGGCGGCCTGCTCATCGGAGATATTGCGGTTAGCTTAAACTGGGCCTCCGTAGAGGTTCTGTTTTACGCCGCCATAACATTGTTGACTTCCCTGTCCATCACCAATACGGAATTCAGTGACGCTCTCAGACTATACCGCATCCTGCTCACAATCGCCGTGGGCTGCTTTGGTTTGCCGGGGTTTATATCTGGCTTTGTATTGATAATGCTCTCTGCCGTAACCACCCCCACCTTTGGCGGCTTCAGCTATTTCTGGCCCCTGATTCCATTCAACGCAAAAGCCCTTGGAAGACTGCTTTTCCGCTGTCCCACCCCGAAAGCACAGCCTTCTGAAATATGGGACAGGGGCAAGACACATGACTGAGCAGTGACAGCCTCTGGAATACCTCCTGACAGCAGGACAGCCGCTACGGGAAGATAAAAGACCTGAAGAGTTTTGCAAAGGCGGTCAGCTTTTTGCGGAGCAACAACATTTCCACCCTGTCCGAGTTGCAGGAAACGCTATCAAAAATGAAAAAGCGGTATTGGAATACCAGTAGCGAGATAAAGCAGACGGAAAAGCTAATCCTGTTGCTACTTGTCAAGGACGTATTCATCATTTTTCATCACTTTTTCTTGATTTTCCCTGTTTTCCATGCTCTAAGTCATGGAGAA
>CAJUGT010000173.1 GCA_910586435.1 uncultured Acetatifactor sp.
GGGCATAACCCCCGGATGCGAGGAAAGGAGATCAATCGTGGAAAGAAATTTAAGAAAAGTCCGTGTTGGCAAGGTGACCAGCAATAAGATGGATAAAACCATTGTTGTAGCTATTGAAGAGCATGTGAAGCATCCTCTGTATAAAAAGGTTGTAAAGCGTACCTATAAGCTGAAAGCCCATGATGAGAAAAACGAGTGCAGTATCGGTGATACCGTCAGGGTAATGGAGACAAGGCCCCTCTCAAAGGATAAGAGATGGAGACTTGTGGAGATTGTAGAAAAAGTTAAGTAATAAAACCAGCCGTAGCCACGGTGAAGGAGGAAAATCATGGTTCAACAGGAAACAAGATTGAAAGCTGCTGATAACACCGGTGCGAAAGAGTTGCTTTGTATCCGTGTTATGGGCGGTTCCACAAGAAGATATGCGCAGATAGGCGATGTGATTGTTGCTTCCGTTAAAGATGCAACACCAGGCGGCGTTGTAAAGAAGGGTGATGTTGTCAAAGCGGTTGTGGTGCGTACTGTGAAGGGCGCCCGTCGCAAGGATGGTTCCTATATTAAGTTTGATGAAAATGCGGCAGTTATCATCAAGGATGATAAGACACCCAGAGGAACCCGTATTTTTGGGCCGGTAGCAAGGGAACTTCGTGAGAAACAGTTCATGAAGATAGTATCCCTGGCGCCGGAAGTACTGTAAGGAGGTGCCACATGTCAATGATGAAGATTAAAAAGGGCGATACAGTGAAAGTAATCGCCGGCAAAGACAACGGTGCGGAAGGAAAAGTTATTTCCGTTGATGTCAAGAAGCACAGGGTGCTTGTAGAGGGAATCAACATGATTACCAAACACGCAAAGCCTTCACAGGCGAATCCCAACGGAGGCATCATCCGGAGAGAGGCTCCTATTGATATATCAAACGTAATGCTTGTCTTCAAAGGGAAACCTACCAGGGTTGGCTTTAAAATGGATGGAGACAAGAAAGTTCGTTTCGCAAAGTCAACAGGCGAAGTGATTGACTGATCAATAGGAAGGAGGAACGAAAAGTGGCAAGGTTAAAAGAATTATACTATAATGAAATAGTAGAAGCGATGACAAAGAAGTTCGGATATAAGAACGCAATGGAAGTTCCCAAGCTCGTTAAAATTGTTGTCAATATGGGTGTCGGTGAAGCGAAGGACAATGCGAAAATTCTTGAAAATGCCGTATCGGACATGGAAATCATTACCGGTCAGAAAGCTGTTCTTACCAAAGCGAAGAAGTCTATTGCGAATTTCAAGATCAGAGAAGGAATGAATATTGGCTGTAAGACCACACTTCGGGGAGAGAAAATGTATGAATTTCTTGACCGTCTGGTGAATCTGGCATTACCCCGTGTGCGTGACTTCAGAGGCGTTAATTCAAATGCTTTTGACGGAAGAGGAAATTATGCTCTTGGAATCAGGGAGCAGCTGATTTTCCCTGAAATCGAGTATGATAAGATTGACAAGGTGAGGGGTATGGATATTATTTTTGTGACTACCGCGAAAACCGACGAAGAGGCACGTGAGTTGCTGGCATTGTTCAATATGCCATTCGCAAAACAATAAGGAGGTAAGTTTTTCATGGCTAAGACATCGATGAAAATTAAACAGCAGCGCAAACCCAGGTTCTCGACACAGGCCTATACCCGTTGCAAGATTTGTGGCCGTCCTCACGCTTACTTAAGAAAATATGGCATTTGCAGAGTATGTTTCCGCGAACTGGCATATAAGGGAGAGATTCCCGGCGTTAAGAAGGCAAGCTGGTAGGAAGGAGGAGAAAAAGAATGACAATGAGTGATCCTATTGCGGATATGCTGACAAGAATCCGCAACGCGAATATGGCAAAACATGATACGGTTGACGTACCCAATTCCAAAATGAAACATTCTATCGCACAGATACTTTTGGAAGAGGGTTATATAACCAAGTATGATATTTTAGATGATGGAAAGTTCAAGACAATTCATATTACACTGAAGTATGGCGCAGACAAAAAGGAAAAGATTATCTCCGGATTGAAGAGAATCTCCAAGCCGGGACTTCGTGTGTATGCCGGAAAGGATGAGCTTCCCAAGGTGCTGGGAGGTCTTGGCATTGCCATTATCTCTACCAACCAGGGTGTTGTTACGGACAAGAAAGCCCGCGAATTACAGGTGGGCGGCGAAGTATTGGCGTTTGTGTGGTAAATAGGAACAGAAAAGTTCGGGCATCGGGAGATTGCCGTGTTTTATCTGTTAAGAAGAAATTCCAGAGCATGGAATATGACAATATATGATAGGAGGTACGGGCATGTCACGTATAGGTAGAATGCCAATCGCAATTCCTGCGGGTGTTACCGTGGAAGTTGCAGAAAATAATAAAGTGACAGTGAAAGGACCGAAGGGTACTCTGGCAAGAGTACTGCCGGTTGAAATGGAAATCAAGACAGAGGGAGCTGAAGTGATTGTAAGCAGACCCAATGACTTGAAAAAGATGAAATCTCTTCACGGTTTGACCAGGACACTGATTAACAACATGGTGTTGGGTGTTACACAGGGCTTTGAGAAAAAGCTGGAGGTAAACGGTGTCGGTTACAGGGTTGGAAAGTCCGGAAAGAAACTGACCCTCAACCTTGGATATTCTCATCCCGTTGAGATGGAAGATCCGGAAGGAATTGAGACCGTTGTTGAAGGACAGAATGTAATTGTTGTAAAGGGTATTGACAAAGAAAAAGTTGGCCAATTCGCAGCTGAAATCAGAGACAAGAGGAGACCTGAACCCTATAAGGGCAAGGGTATTAAGTATGCTGATGAGACGATCAGACGTAAAGTTGGTAAGACTGGTAAGAAATAACAGATAAGGAGAGTATGAAGATGGTTAGCAAGGTATCAAGAAAAGAAGTACGTGTTAAAAAACACATGAGAATCCGTAACCGCTTCAGCGGTACTGCTGAAAGACCCCGTCTTGCAGTATTCAGAAGCAATAATCATATGTATGCTCAAATTATCGACGATACTGTTGGGAATACATTGGTAGCTGCTTCCACTCTTGAGAAAGAGGTTAAGGCAGAGCTTACAAAGACCAATAATGTAGACGCGGCAGCATATCTGGGGACTGTCATCGGTAAAAGGGCACTTGAAAAAGGCATTACAAAGGTTGTTTTCGATAGAGGCGGCTTTATATATCATGGTAAGATTGCGGCATTAGCTGAAGCAGCCAGAGAAGCTGGCTTGGAATTCTAGGAAAGGAAGAGGAATACATCACCATGAAACACACAATCATAGATGCAAGCCAGTATGAATTGACTGACAAGGTTGTAACCATTAAGCGTGTTACCAAGACCGTGAAAGGCGGACGTAATATGCGCTTTACTGCTTTGGTAGTGGTTGGAGACGGGAATGGCCATGTGGGTGTCGGACTTGGCAAGGCTGTAGAAATTCCGGAAGCAATTCGTAAGGGTAAGGAAGACGCAATGAAACACCTTATTGAAGTTGCTATGGATGATAATTGTTCTATCACACATGATTTTATCGGTAAGTACGGCTCCGCAAATGTGCTTCTGAAGAAGGCTCCCGAAGGTACAGGTATCATCGCAGGCGGTCCTGCCCGTGTGGTCTGTGAGCTTGCGGGAATTAAGAATATCCGTACAAAATCTCTGGGCTCCAATAACAAGCAGAATGTTGTCCTTGCGACAATCACTGGTTTAAGCCAGCTGAAGTCTCCTGAAGAAGTAGCTAAGAGCCGTGGCAAGTCCGTTGATGAAATATTGGCATAATAACCAGCAAGGACCTCTGTAAGGGGTTCTGACGATATTTGGGAATGACGGATGTAACACATGGTTTATGGAAAGTTATTTTCGGATGGGTAGGAAGGAGAATAAGGATGGAAGAGAAGAAATTAAAGATTACCTTGGTAAAATCTACCATTGGCGCCGTGAGAAAAAACAGGGAAGTCGTTGAATCTATGGGATTGCGCAAAATCGGCAGATCCATAATACTTCCTGACAATGACGCCACAAGGGGACAGATTCGCAAGGTTGGTCATTTATTGAAAGTCGAAGAGATATAAGTATGAAAAGATTTTCTAAGTCAGTAAAAGACACTGACTAAGAAAATCTAAATTTCATACGGAAGAATGCCAAGGACGGGCATTCTTCTCATGAAACATTTGCGCCGCTAAAAGCGGCATGGAGGTATAAAAATGGAATTATCCAATTTGAGACCTGCAGAAGGTTCCAGGCATAAAAATTTTAGAAAAGGCCGTGGACATGGCTCAGGAAACGGGAAAACCGCAGGAAAGGGTCACAAGGGACAGAAGGCTCGTTCCGGCGCGCCCAGGCCTGGGTTTGAAGGCGGACAGATGCCTTTATACAGACGTCTTCCTAAGAGAGGATTTAAGAACAGGAATTCAAAGGAGATTGTCGCTGTCAATGTAAGCGTTTTGGAGCGTTTTGAGGATGGGGCAACAGTGGACGTAGCTACGCTGATGAAAGCTGGTGTTATCAAGAATCCCAGGGATGGGGTAAAGTTACTTGGAAATGGAGAACTTACCAAAAAGCTCAACGTCAAGGTGGACGCCTATAGTGCATCTGCGAAAGAAAAGATTGAGGCGCTTGGTGGAACAGCAGAGGTGATGTAATGCTTGCTACGCTGAAAAACGCATTTAAAATTAAGGAACTAAGAGAGAAGATCTTTTTCACCTTTGCCATGCTGGTTGTGATTCGTATTGGATCACAACTGCCGGTGCCGGGTGTAAACAGCGAGTATTTCAAAAGTTGGTTTGCCGGCCAGTCTAATGGCGCTTTCGGTTTTTTGGATGCGATTACAGGTGGTTCCTTTATCAATATGTCGATTTTGGCTTTGAATATCAGCCCATATATCACATCTTCTATTATAGTACAGCTGCTTACCATTGCGATTCCCAAATTGGAAGAAATGCAGCGTGACGGTGAGGATGGAAGAAAAAAGATTACGACCATTACGAGATATGTGACGATAGCATTGGCGCTGATACAGTCAACGGCCATGTCGGTTGGCTTTGGCAGGCAGGGATACCTGATCAATTACAATGCGTTAAGTGTTATTTGTGCAATCGCGACTCTGACGGCGGGCAGTGCTTTTTTGATGTGGGTTGGAGAACAGATTACGGAAAAGGGAATTGGAAACGGAATCTCTATTGTGTTGGTTATCAACATTATTTCCAGATTACCGGAAGACTTGAGGAATCTGTTTGAGCAGTTCGTATTTGGCAAAGCACCGGCCACGGCGGTTCTTGCGGCAGTGGTAATTCTTGCGATTATTGTGGGTATGGTGGTGCTTGTCATTATATTGAATGACGGTGTCCGCCGCATTCCTGTACAGTATGCCAACAAAGTGCAGGGCAGGAAAATGGTGGGCGGTCAGACATCCAATATTCCGCTGAAAGTAAATACTGCCGGAGTTATTCCTGTCATTTTCGCGCAATCCCTGATGCAGCTGCCCATAATGATTTCTTCTTTCGCAGGGTATTCGGGAACTGGTGTCTGGAGTGAGATTCTGAAGTATCTGGATGCAGGGTATTGGTGTAAACCGGGCCAGCTGAAATATTCCATTGGATTGCTGGCATATATTGTATTGATTATATTCTTTGCTTATTTTTACACATCCATTACCTTTAATCCCCTGATGATTGCCGACAATATGAAAAAGCAGGGGGGCTTTATTCCCGGAATCAGGCCAGGAAAGCCTACCAGTGACTATTTGAATAAGGTGTTGAATTATATAGTATTTGTGGGGGCCGTAGGACTTACCATTATTGCGATTCTGCCTTATTTCTTCAGTGGTGTATTTAATGCCAGTGTATCTTTTGGCGGTACAAGCCTGATTATTATTGTCAGCGTGGTATTGGAGACAATGAAGCAGATGGAATCCATGATGCTGGTGCGCAACTATAAAGGATTTCTGGAAAAATAGAAAATGTTGGGAACAGTATAAAACACACCTGGTACCGGGGACTGGTAAAGGGTGTGTTTTTTTGCGCAATCATGCCTGGTGGCTTGTGGGTTTCTTTTATGGCTGCGAAAGGGACGGAGTCCGGGGCATGGGGTTACGTTCGGCTCGGGCAACGCCTGCGGTGAACTTTGGCAATAGAATGTTATCAGCCTTTCTGCCCAGATTCCGAAAAAAATCTCTTGCTTTTTTGGGGAAAGGCGTGTAATATATGTGATAGGAGCTGCATAACTGACGGAAGTAGGAGTACCTACGGGGAGTGCAGCGAGAAGGAAGAGCCGACCGTCTGGGCGCAGTTTATATTGTGCTGCCCCAGAGGGTCGTTTTTATTTCCTTTTCCACAAAAGGACATATAATGCGCCAGGCACCACACCCTTTAGTGCTGCCTGGCAGCGACTTAAAATAGGAGGAAAATTATGTTGCGATTGGATCAGGAATTGAGGAACAATGTTTATCCAGGCAGAGGAATTGTCATAGGGCGTTCTGCTGACGGAGCCAAGGCCGTTGTGGCGTATTTTATTATGGGGAGAAGCGGTAACAGCCGTAACCGTGTCTTTGTCACAGAGGGAGAAGGCATACGAACAAAGGCATTTGACCCTTCCAAGCTGGAAGATCCCAGCCTGGTAATTTACGCGCCGGTAAGAGTATTGGGGCATAATACGATTGTCACCAACGGAGACCAGACAGATACCATATATGATGGATTGGCAAAAGGCCTTACCTTTGAGCAAGCGCTGAGAAGCCGGGAATTTGAACCCGATGGACCAAACTATACTCCCAGAATATCGGGCCTGATGCATGTGGAAGAGGGAAAATTTGACTTTTGCCTGTCTATTTTAAAAAGCGACAATGGCAATCCTGCATGCTGCAACAGATATACCTTTTCTTATGACAACCCTGTTCCGGGAATGGGACGATTCCTGCATACCTATATGGGTGACGGCAATCCCCTGCCAAGCTTTCAGGGAGAACCTGAAACAGTGGAGATACAAGGCGATATAGAGAGCTTTACCAACATGCTCTGGGAGAATCTCAACCAGGAGAATAAAGTATCTCTGTTTGTCAGATTTATCAACATAGCGGACGGAACATACGAAACCCGCATCCTCAACAAAAATCAATAAATCAAAGACCCCGCTGCAAGCAACGGGGTATCAAGCTTGCAACGCCCCAAGGGGCGGGGTATTTGACCCTCGCAGCATTCGCCAACTGTCCGTGCAAGCACGGCCGCTTGGCTCATTGCCTGCGGGAATAAAACATCGGAACTGGAATACAAAACAGTCTCGAAACGAAGATGCCCGGAAGAAATTTCAGACACGAAAGTGGCTG
>CAJUGT010000174.1 GCA_910586435.1 uncultured Acetatifactor sp.
GTTCCACCCTTGTGGCGAAATTCGTCCCAAACCTGTTGTACAGCCCCCGCCGCACCATCTCTTCCGCCCGGCGGCGTGCCGAAACCGCCGCCCTGTCAAAGTCAATATCTATTATCATTTCATCTCTTTTCCTTTTTGTTCCACAATATGCCTGAACGCATTTTGTCCCCCATCAGTTCCTATTTCTCTCTAATCTGTTCATGAAGTTTCTGGAGGGAGTGTACTTCTCCATTTCCTGCCTTCTGTACATAGAGAATTCCTTCCACTGTGGCCTTTGCGGCGGCAATTGTGGTCATATAGGGAACTTTGGCCTTAATGGCGGCTTTTCTGAGATAACTGTCATCATGTATACTGTCATCTCCCACAGGGGAATTGATGATCAGGTCAATCTCCCCATTGGTAATCAAATCCAGTACATTGGGTCTGCCTTCATAGAGCTTTTTCACCAGTTTGGCTTCAATTCCCGCCTCCCGCAGCAATGCGCAGGTTCCTCCGGTGGCCAGAATATGGAATCCCGCTTCCTGAAAAGCCCGTCCCACTTCTGTCACTTCCGCCTTGTCCCTGCGGTTTACACTGATTAGCACTGTGCCGCTTAAAGGCAGCCTTGTCTGAGTTGCCTCCTGTGCCTTGAAAAATGCCTCACCCACAGATGCGGAAAGCCCCAATACTTCACCTGTGGACCGCATTTCCGGCCCAAGCACAGGGTCCACTTCCTGGAACATATTAAAGGGGAACACTGCTTCTTTTACACCGTAATAGGGAATGTCCTGTTCCCTCAAACCAGGGACGGGAGAAGGTCTTCCTGTAATATCTCCGGTGATAATCTCCGTCGCCAGGGGAACCATGCGTAAGTTACACACTTTGGACACCAGCGGAACCGTCCGGGAAGCCCTGGGATTCGCCTCAAGCACATACACCTTGCCATCCTCAATGGCGTATTGCATATTCATCAGCCCCCGCACATGCATTTCTTCCGCGATTTTTCTGGTGTACTCTTTGATGGTTGCCACATTTTCCTCTGAAATATGCCTGGAGGGAATAATACACGCGGAATCACCGGAATGCACTCCCGCAAGCTCAATATGTTCCATCACCGCAGGCACAAACGCATGGCTTCCATCGCTGATGGCATCCGCCTCACATTCCGTTGCATGGTTCAGGAAACGATCTATCAGAATCGGCCGATCCGGCGTCACACCCACGGCAGCACGCATATAATCCGTAAGGCTGGCATCATGGTACACCACCTCCATGCCCCGTCCTCCCAATACATAGGAAGGGCGCACCATCACAGGATAACCAATGCGGTGGGCAATCTCCAAAGCCTCCTCCACTGTGGTAGCCATTCCAGACTCTGGCATGGGAATGTCCAATTTCTCCATCATGGCACGGAACAAATCCCTGTCCTCCGCAAGGTCAATGACACTGGGGGCCGTCCCCAGAATGCGCACGCCGTTTTTCTCCAAGTCCGCCGCAAGATTTAATGGCGTCTGTCCCCCGAACTGGGCAATGACACCCACAGGCTGTTCCTTTTTGTAAATGCTTAACACATCTTCCAGAGTCAATGGCTCAAAATAAAGCTTATCCGAAGTGTCATAGTCCGTGGATACCGTCTCAGGATTACAGTTGACAATAATAGTCTCAAAGCCCAGCTTCTTCAATGCCAGAGAAGCATGTACGCAGCAATAGTCAAATTCAATTCCCTGGCCGATACGGTTGGGGCCGCCGCCAAGAATCATTACCTTTGGCTTATCCGTACCCACAGGGTTCTTATCCGGGGCATTATACGTGGAATAATAATAAGCGCTGTCCGGTGTGCCGCTCACATGGACACCCTCCCATGCTTCCTCAACCCCCAGCCCAATGCGGTGTTCCCTGATTTCCTGCTCTGGAATCCCCAACAATATACTCAGGTATTTATCCGAAAATCCATCCTTTTTCGCCTGGATAAGCAGTCCGTCTTCCGGAAGAGCCCCCTTACACTTCAGAAGTTCCTGCTCCTCCTCCACCAGTTCTTTCATCTGCTCAATAAACCATTTTTTAACATGGGTAGCTTCATTTAATTCTTCCACGGAGGCGCCTTTTTTCAAAGCCTCATACATGGCAAAATGCCGCTCACTGGAAGGCGTTGCCAGCATACGCAGCAGCTGCTCTTTTGACTTCTCCTCCAGTTTCGGAAGCTGCCCCAGGCCATATCTGCCGGTTTCCAGGGAGCGTATTGCCTTCTGGAAAGCTTCCTTGTAATTCTTGCCGATACTCATTACCTCGCCCACGGCACGCATCTGTGTGCCAAGCTTATCTTCCACACCCTTGAACTTCTCAAATGCCCAGCGGGCGAACTTAATTACCACATAATCCCCGCCCGGCACATACTTATCCAGAGTGCCGTATTTTCCACATGGTATATCCTTCAAAGTCAGACCGGATGCCAGCATGGCGCTGACCAGGGCTATGGGAAATCCAGTGGCCTTGGAAGCCAGAGCAGAGGAACGGGAGGTTCTGGGATTAATCTCAATGACTATGATTCTGTCACTGACCGGGTCATGGGCAAACTGCACATTGGTTCCCCCAATTACCTTCACGGATTCCACAATTTGGTACGCCTGCTTCTGAAGTCTTTTCTGCAATTCTTCAGAAATGGTAAGCATGGGGGCCGCACAGAAGGAATCTCCCGTATGCACGCCCATGGGATCAATATTCTCAATGAAGCATACCGTGATCATATTGCCCTCTGCGTCACGCACCACTTCCAGCTCCAGCTCTTCCCAGCCTAAAATGGATTCCTCCACTAAGACCTGCCCTACCAGGCTGGCCTGCAATCCCCTTGCGCAGACTGTGCTCAGCTCATCCTTGTTATATACCAGCCCGCCTCCGGCGCCGCCCATGGTGTACGCCGGACGTAAGACTACAGGATAGCCAAGCCTGTCCGCAATCCCCAGCGCCTCCTCCACTGTATAGGCCACTTCGCTTCTGGCCATCTCAATGCCAAGAGCATTCATAGCGTTCTTAAATTCAACACGGTCTTCTCCCCGCTCAATGGCATCTACCTGAACACCAATGACTTTCACATCATATTTCTCCAGAATGCCTGCGCCTGCCAGTTCCGCGCACAGATTAAGTCCTGACTGTCCTCCCAGATTGGGCAGCAACGCATCGGGACGTTCCTTGGCAATAATCTGTTCCAGACGTTCCTTGTTCAGCGGTTCAATATAGGTCACATCCGCTGTCTCCGGGTCCGTCATAATTGTAGCCGGATTGGAATTCACCAATACAATTTCGTACCCCAGCTTTTTCAGGGCCTTGCAGGCCTGAGTTCCGGAATAATCAAATTCGCAGGCCTGGCCTATGATGATGGGGCCGGAGCCTATGATTAACACCTTATGTATATCTGTTCTCTGTGACATGTCGCAACCTCCTGTTTTTATTCCAGTTCCCACTTGTGGGAACTTATCCCACTTGTGGGAACTTGTCCCACTTGCGGGAACTTATTTCCACTTATGGGAACTTACTTCCACTTGCGGGAACTTACTTCCACTTATGGGAACTTATTCCCCATCCGCCTCCCAGTCCTCTCTTCACGCAAACAATTGGTGGTCACTAAAATATGTGCCGCTAAATTGTTTCAGGACTTCCCGGCGTTTCCGTTCAACATTTTACCACAACTTGGATTGTTTTACAAATACAGAATATCGTTTCCTATCAAATAATATCCTGGGCAATGTTTTCCTCTTCAAAATACCGCTCCCCTGCCCCATACCTGCTTTTTTATCTATCCATGAAAAATATCATTTAATGTATTCAGTCCATTCCCCTTCTTGCTGATAACAATCACCCGATCTCCCGATAAAATCCTGCTATTGCCATCCGGTATAATCACCTGTCCCTCATGTATAATCATGGCAATCAAAATATCCTTTTTCAGCTTCAGTTCCGGCTGCCTGAAAGCTATTCCTAATTTTTTACAGTTGTCATAAGCTATGAATTCTGTAGCTTCCGCCATTCCCCCCGCCAGCTGGTACAGACATTGAATATCGTTCCCTTTGGCATTGTGTACCGCAAGATTTCTGATAAAGCTTAACACATGATTGGCGGATATAAGGGCCGGAAGGATTGTAATATCTATATTGACTTTATTTAATAACTTTTCGTATGACGTGGTATTAATTCTCGTGATAATGGACTTTACACCCTGGGACCAGGCAAACAGGGATATTACCATATTCGTATCGTCTTTTCCCGTCATGGAAATGCAGGAATCTGTTTTTTCCAGGCCCTCTTCCAGCAATATCTCCGTGTCAGTCCCATCTGCGTAACTGATATTCGCCTCGGGAAGGAGTTCCGCCAGTTCCGCGCATCGTTTCGCGTTATTTTCCAGTATGGTTACGGATTTGTTGTCTTCTAAAAGCAGCTTTCCAAGATAGTATGCTGTTGTGCCCCCGCCCACCAGCATGGCATGTCTCACAGGTTTATGTTCCGCCCCAAGGCGTGCCGCAATCTGCGAAATTGCCGTATCCGCGGCAATCACCCCCACCACATCATCTTTCTGCAAGACAAAGTCCCCTTTGGGTATATAGAGTTTTTTGCCCCTTGTCACAGTGGCTATCAGCATGTCCGCCCCTAAGACTCCTTTTATCTCTTTCATGGGCAGGCCCTGAGCCGGAATCAGCTTTTCCGTCAGACGAAGCCGGATAATCGTAGCCACATCGCTGAAATACGCGTCTGCCTTCAGTTCTCCCGGAACAAAAATTTGACGGTGCATTTCCAGCGCAGTTTCCAGTTTCGGATTAATTATGCTGTCAATTTGAAACGTACTTTTAAAATAATCTTTATCCCTGGAAAGCTCCGGCTGGTTCATTCTTGCCATTGCGTAGCGGGTTCCACAGTTTTTTGCAATCATACAGGACATCAGGTTAATCTCATCCACGGAAGATACGGCAATAATAATATCTGCCGTAGCGGCCCCTGCCTGCATCAATATTTCTTTTGATGCCCCGCTGCCGCATATTCCATTGACATTATATAGATTTGTAATATTCTCAATTTTTTCCTTATCAGTATCTATCACCGTGGCATCATGATTTTCCATTGGTATCCGCTCTGCCAACAAGATTCCTGTCTGACCTAAACCTACAATTATAATTTTCATGCGTTTGTCCTTTCTTCACTTTGTTTTCTGATTCTTGCGGCCTTGTGCCTTTCAATAAGCAAATACCCATTTTTTACAGTCAATCCCTGTACAATGACTGTGAAAATAATTGTAATATACGCCGTGTTCAGCACAATGAGATATTGATCCGGGTCCAGTATTCCTTTTGTGCTCATAGCCAACGCCAGAGACAAGCCTCCCTTCAGGGCGCTCCATGTCATAAGAGAGACAAATTCCACGAGACTGTAACCGCTGGGAATTTTATTCCGCCCCAACAGCAATGTGGATATGGCCACCCCCGCAAATCTGGATAAAATAACCGCCAGTATTGCAGTCGGCACCACAATGAGAATATAATTGCTTATATGTATGTTTAATATTGAAATACCAATCATCACAAATAGAATGGCATTTAATATGCTGTCCAGGATATCCCAGAAATCAATATACAGGTTATGAGGATCATATACCATACGTTTGCGTTCCTCTCCCCCCATGACATACGCAAAATACATACCGCATATTACGGAGGCAATTACCCCGGAGAACCCAAAATGTTCGCAGATTACATAGGACAGGGCAACATCCAGAACACTGATTAATATCTGTTGTATGGGCTTTTTCGTAAGCTTCACCAAATGGCCAAGCAGAAACGATATGGTGATTGCCACCACCAGCGCCCCTACAACTTCTTTCAACATTACCACAAGGAAGTTGTTCTCCCCGCTGTGCCCCACAATGCTTTTGAAAAAGACAAACAGCGCAACCCCTGTTCCATCATTGAAAAGGGATTCGCTTTCAATCACTGAGGTGACGTTTTTGGAGAGATTGAGCTTGTTCAGAATTCCCGTGGCGGCAATGGGGTCCGTGGGCGAGACAATACACCCCAGCAGAATGCACATCCAAATATCCACAGGCAGCCGGAACAGGATTGCCGCTCCCCAGAATAATATTCCATAAAACAGAGAAGACACCACGGTTGTGAGAAGAGCAAGCAGGCTGATTGCCCTGATATTCTGCCTGAATTTTCTCAAGTTCACTTTGCTTGCGCCGGCAAAAAGCATAAAGCAGAGTACGGTATCAATCAAATAAGCCTCAAACTCAAAACCGGAAAACCTAAGCAGCATGTTTGACAGCGGCTTTTCCGGAAGCAAAGCATTGATGCCAAGTAGGATTGTGCTGAAAATCAGTGAAAAAAATATCAGCGCAATATCGCTTTGCAGATGAATCCATTTTTCGTTTATCATGTTGATACATACAATAAGAACCAACATAATAATCAGATAATCCATGATGTTCATTTTACATAGTCCTTCCTTTTCCTGTGATACTTCATTTACATTTGTCTTTCGCGTGATTGCTTCGGACAATCATAACAGCTCTGTTCCCTCACAGGCATTATATACCCTGTTCTTCCGAAACACAAGAAAAAGGCATGTTGAATTTACACAGAAAACACCTTGCTGGTTATTGTTCAGCCCCAATAGCGCCAGGCGGGTTGTGAATTTGCGAAAGGGACGGCGGCCGGGGTGGGGGAAGCTCTGCTCGGCCCGGGCAACGCCTCCGCCGGACTAACCGCCAACAAAAGCTAAGACACGAAAGTACTGTGTCTAAGCTTTTTGTAGGCGGTGGATTCCGTCTCCGGTCTAAGAGCGCCCTCAGGTGCTTTCGCAGAGCTTCCCCCACCCCGTCCGCCTGTATTTCCGCAAGTGTTAGAGCTTGTTTGAAAATTGCTTTCTGACAACTGTTCGTCACAATTTGTGGTAGATTGGACCCGAATTAGGAAGGCATAGTGGGCTACGTTGACCGAATGAGGGCCAAAAATACCGCAAAGTGGGGCATGCAGATGGCAGGAATAAATTTCAAACATGCTGTGGTATAAAAAACAAAAAAGATGTGCCAAGTGGCAAATCAATTTGTAAATCAAACAGCAAGGCAAATGATAGACCTATTGGTATATCTTATGAGATACAAAAAAATGCGGATTTATAAAAGGGTGATTTGTTGGCTCCAAATGGCGTCAGACCAGGTACCAACATTGTAAAACTCTCGGAAAAACAGGCGTCCGGGGCATGGGGGGTTACGTGAACGCACCAGAGGGCGC
>CAJUGT010000175.1 GCA_910586435.1 uncultured Acetatifactor sp.
TTCATCTCCGGTCTAAGGGCGCCCTCTGGTGCATTCACGTAACCCCCCATGCCCCCGACGCCTGTGTTTCCGAAAGTTTTACATTATTGGTACCTGGTTTTGCGCAGTTTGGAATCAGCAAATCATTTTTCTTTGAATCTTCGACTTTCTTGTATCTTATAGGATATGCCAATGGGTCTATTAGAATGTCCTCAAAATAAATAGACTGCACAAATGCTGGATTTTCAAGATATTTCCTGCGCATAATTGGTATAGCCAATTTATTTAAAAGTTCTTTCCATTGTTTGTTGAATTAACAGTCTTCCCAGTTTAAAATGGCCTGAAACTCCTGCCTGTCAAGTCATAAGTATTATCTTTTCAACTAAGTGCGGAGGAGCCTATTTACAATTTACTATTATTTGATTTGCCACAGCCTTTTTGTTTCTTTATCTTCAATATAGTCTTTTGTATTAAATTGTATAAATTCATCAGAGGTTGAACATTGTAATGCAGGCTATTTAGGATAAAATGTATTGCTAATTGTATCAATTCCTCTCGGAATTGTGTATGCATTAAGTAAAATATTACATGATTTTAACAAAAGACTAATTGCAACTTCCTTATATTACCACTTGCAGCAATACAGGCGGCCGGGGTGGGGGAAGCTCTGGGAAAGCACTTGAGGGCGCCCTTAGACCGGAGACGGAATCCAACGCCTACAAAAAGCTTAGACACAGTACTTTCGTGTCTTAGCTTTTGTTGGCGGTTAGTCCGGCGGAGGCGTTGCCCGGGCCGAGCAGAGCTTCCCCCACCCCGGCCGCCGTCCCTTTCACTGTAGTCCCCTGCGCTCTACTCTATTGGGACAGAACTTTACAAATACTCTCGCAGGAAGTATAATGAATATTGTGACAGTACCCACATATATAAAAATGGGGGAAATAGCTATGGAAAAAGTGACTAGAAAAGATTACGAGACCGGAAGGGATAAACTTCATTATCTTTTGACCCTGTTTCTTACTTTGGCGGCACTGATTGCTATTGTATGTTACAGTTTCGGTTCTTTCTACTCCATTGCGCGAAAAGATGTCGTTACCATCGGAGAACGAACTGTCTCAGAAGAATCGGAAAAACTCAATAACTTCCTGCTCCGGGGTCTGGATGTCCTTCAAGTAACCGGCCTGACCATTGATTACATGCTGTCAGAAGGACGGGACACCGAGGAAATCAAACAATATCTTTTGCAGGAATCCAAAGACTATGAAATTCATATCGACAAAAACTTTACGGGAATATACGGTCTGTTCCAGGATACATACATCGACGGCATTGGCTGGGTTCCAGAAGAAGACTATGTTCCCAAAGAACGGCCATGGTATACTGCCGCCATTGCCGGAAACGGAACACCGGTGGTGGTATCTCCTTATCTGGACGCCCAGACAGGGAGCATTATGATTTCAGTGAGCCAAATGCTCTCCGACGGTCAGAGCGTGGTTTCCCTGGACATTGTCATGGACAAAATGCAGATCTTTGCGGAAGAAATGAATCTTAACGGAAGCGGTTATGGGTTTATTATCGACAAGACAGGTCTGATTGTGGCACATTCGGAGGGTAAATTAAAAGGCAGAAATTTCCTCACAGACACCGATGAAGATAGTATGAAAATGCGCGATGTGGCAGGCCGGATTATCCAGGCGGCCGGGAACACGCTCCGGGCAGAGATAGACGGAAAGCCCTGTATGATTTTCTCCAAAGTGGTTCAAGAGGACTGGTATGTGGTTATGGTAATTGATACCAATCAATTATTTCAGCAGGTACAAAATAACCTATACCGCAATATCTTCATTTCCCTGCTCATATTTGCATTGGTGGTATACTTTTGTACCGCAAGCTATCTCAACAGAATAAAAGCCCTTCACTACGCCGGACAGCTAAAAGAATACCAGCGCACTCTGGAAGAACGTGTGGGGGAGCAGACAGCGAAAATCAAAGAACAGACACAGCACATTCTGCAAATGCAGGAACATGTCATAGAGTGTATGGCCACCTTAATAGAAAGCCGGGACAGCAGCACAGGACAGCACGTCATGAGCACAAAAAAATATGTGTCCATGATTGTCTGGTATATGTACAATCACCAGATGCATCCCGAAGAAGTGAATAAGGAATATATTGACAGAATCACAAACGCAGCCGCCCTTCATGATGTGGGGAAAATCATGATTTCCGATACTATCTTAAACAAGCCGGGCAAGTTCACGCCGGAAGAGTTTGAAATAATGAAAACACATTCCCGTCTGGGCAGTGAAATTGTTCAGGAAATTCTGGGTGAAAACGCAGATCAAAGCCTGGTGAGAATTTCCAGTGATGTGGCTCGTTATCATCATGAAAAATGGGATGGCACAGGTTATCCTGAGGGCCTGAAAGGTCAGGAGATTCCTCTCTGCGCAAGAATTATGGCAGTGGCCGACGTCTTTGACGCCCTTGTCTCCAAACGTGTATACAAAGACGGCATCCCGCTTCAAAAAGCTTTTTCCATCTTGCAGGAAGAATCAGGCAGTCATTTCGATCCTCAGATCATTGAAGTCTTCATGGCCATACGGCAGGATGTGGAAGCCTATCTGCGGCAGTCCTTTCAGGGGAAGGCATAACGCCTTCCCCTTTCCGTCCCTCAGACCTCAAATGTCAATTCGCCATAAGAAGGCACTGGCCAGACTTCTTTATCCACTATCATTTCCAGATCATCAATGGGTTTCCTCAGCTCTTCCATGGCAGATTTCACCACATTTCTATAATAAAATGCCCTGTCCCTGCTCTTTTCTATGGCAGCTGCGTCGGAAACAGCTTTGTTCAAGTCAGATAGCGCCGCCTTGGCGGCAGCCAGCCTTCCGTTTACATCCCCAAGCAATTCCGCCTGAACCAATGCGTCATCCCCAGCTGCTTTTACCGCAATCACTGCTTCCGCCAAAAATTTGGTATACCTTATCACGGCAGGTATGTATTTTTTGCCGGCCATGTTCATCATGGTAAGCGCTTCAATATGAAGAGTTTTCGCATAAATTTCATATATGATTTCCTCACGGGATTCCAGCTCCACCCTTGTAAAAATACCGAACTTTTCAAAGAGCTTCACAGCCTTTTCCTCAGTCAGCGTTTCCGCAGCCTCCACCATGGACCTAATATTGGGAAGCCCACGCCTCTTAGCCTCCGCCACCCACTCATCGGAATAGCCGTCGCCGCTGAAGATAATCCGCTGATGTTTTGTCATGTATTCCTTAATCAGATCATGTACGGCAAGTTCAAAATCATCCGCTTTTTCCAGAATATCCGCCGCCTCGCAAAACGCCTCCGCCACAATGGCGTTCAATGTGGTATTGGGACTGGCTATGGAATCCGCGCTGCCAACCATGCGGAACTCAAATTTATTTCCCGTAAAGGCAAAGGGGGAAGTTCTGTTTCGATCCGTGGCATCCTTCTCCAATTCAGGCAGGGTGGATACTCCTGTCTCCAGTTTTCCCCCTTCCAGACAGTGGGCCGCCTCCCCGGTTTCCACCAGCTGCTTCACCACATCCTCCAACTGTTCCCCCAAAAATACGGAGATAATGGTGGGGGGCGCTTCATTTGCGCCAAGCCTGTGATCATTTCCCACATCTGCCGCGCTTTGGCGAAGCAAATCCGCATGGGTGTCCACCGCCTTCAAAATACATGCCAGCACAAGAAGAAACTGAATATTCGCATTGGGGGTATCACCTGGTTCCAGCAGATTCACCCCATTGTCAGTGTTCAGGGACCAGTTATTGTGTTTGCCGGAGCCGTTCACTCCCGCAAAAGGCTTCTCATGGAGCAGACAGGTCATTCCGTGCCGCCCCGCTACCTTTTTCATAATCTCCATCACCAGCTGATTATGATCCACCGCTATGTTGGCGCTCTCATACACCGGAGCCAGCTCATGCTGCGCCGGGGCAACCTCATTGTGCTGGGTTTTGGCAGTCACACCAAGCTTCCACAATTCAATATTCAAATCTTTCATGTATGCGCCCACCCGCTCCCGAATGGCGCCGAAATAATGATCCTCCAATTCCTGCCCCTTCGGCGCCGGAGCGCCAAACAGAGTACGCCCTGTGAAAATCAGATCCTCACGTTGCAGATACTTTTCCCTGTCCACCAGGAAATATTCCTGCTCCGCCCCCACACTTGCCACCACTTTGGTGGCCTCCGTATTGCCAAACAGCCGGACAATGCGAAGCGCCTGTTGACTAATAGCCTCCATGGAGCGCAGCAAAGGAGTTTTCTTGTCCAGCGCCTCACCGGTATAAGAACAAAAGGCCGTGGGAATGCACAGAATGACGCCGGTTGCGTCTTCCTTTAAAAAGGCCGGCGATGTAATATCCCATGCGGTATATCCCCTTGCTTCAAAGGTAGCCCTCAGCCCACCGGAGGGAAAAGAAGAGGCATCCGGTTCCCCTTTGATCAGTTCTTTGCCCGAAAATTCCATAATCATTTTGCCGTCTTCATCAGGATGTGTCACAAAGGCATCATGTTTCTCCGCGGTTATGCCTGTCAGTGGCTGAAACCAATGGGTATAATGGGTTGCGCCATTCTCCACAGCCCAATCCTTCATGGATTTCGCAATGACATCGGCCACAGACAGGGACAGCTCCCCGCCATGTTCCATTACCCTCATTATCTCTTTATACACACTTTTGGGCAGTTTTTCTTTCATCTTGCCGAAAGTGAATACTTTACTGGCAAAGATTTCTTCCACATTCAGGTTCAAACCCTCACTCATCTTCTCTTCCTTTCCTTTTCTCCATAGTGGTATGATATTCCAGCTTAATTCTGCCTTCTGATCTGCTCCTCTTCTGCCAAAGGATATCTGACAGGGACATTCCCATCCAAATCCTCTCTATGCATGTCAACCGCCGTTATCTGATGGTTCCCATACGTTGTATAATAATAGATTCCCTTTTGGGCATTACAGCAGGATGTGTATATGGTAATCTCATACTTTCCATCCCCTACTTTACAGCATCCTCTCTGCTGTTCTACTGATCCCAGTATATGAAAATACTGGCTGACACTTTCGGCTTCCGAATCCCCTGAAAGGGAATTCAATTTCACAAAACATGCCCTGACAAAACGGGATTCAGAAGATAAGTCTCCCGGAAGTCCTATGGCTCCCATACCACGCCCATAGATGCGCAGCGGCAGCTTGTCAGAAAACAGATTCTTCGGATCTTCCGGAGATAAATGCATATAATTGTTCAGCTGAAACATCTGCTTTTCAAAAGGAGGATTGTTCGTCAACACACCTGCCGGATTATCATAGATTCGCAGTCCCTCCCGCACAGCCTCCACCGTAATCGCTTCTTCCTTGTCCGCTATGATCCAGTGAAGCTGCGCAACAGGAAGGTTTTCGCTAAAAGGTTCCTTCGTCAGGTTTATCCTGCCAAGAAGTGCCCTTGCCTCCTTCACAGTGGCACACTGGGACAGAATCCAGGGGATAAATTCATACGTTGCCACATTTTCCTTCCCCTGCTCCCACTCACTATAATATGCGTTTCCCACAAAATTCAGGCCTGCCATCCCAAGCCCTTTCTCATTCACAGCGTCATAATAAAGCGGATACCCCTCCGCTACATGGGCTATGCCAATCATTGCGTAATGCTTCTCCAAATCACACATATGCCGAAACCGAAAAACATAGCTGCGGGGTGTTATAGTAACCTCCTCGCCATAAGAAAAATCATAATCCAGAGTCCGCCCAAAATAGAAATCTTTCGTATGATAAGTCGCCGCAGTACACATAGATATAGCCTCCTTCCAATGTAGTTCCGCAACTTGCCTCCCAATCCCCATGAATCTGGGAGAATTTCCTGCCGCAGACACGTCAGTAAATCCTCCCGGGGCTTGTCCGGTCCGTTGCTGTTTTTTCATATCTCATTTGCCACTACCTTACTTCTGTATTTCCGTCTTTTCCTTTCGTGCCAAAAACCCGAGGCACTCCCGGGGACAGGCTTCTATACATTTGCCGCAACGAATACATTCCGGAGAACGGGATATCTCTTTTGCCGAAAGCCCCACAGGGCAGGCTCTCTGACAGGCTCCGCAGAAGCTGCACTGCGTCTCTTCCCAGTGAACCTGCACAAGACTGAAACGGTTAAACCATCCATATATGGCCCCCAAAGGACACAGATATTGGCAAAAAGGCCGATATACCTTCACCGAAAGAATCATGACAGCAATCAATATGCCCAATTTCCAGAAAAACAATGCCCCTATTTGGCTTCTCAGCAAACTGTTCCCCCCAAGTAGAGGCAATGCGCCAAGGAGCGTTCCTGACGGACACAAATATTTGCAAAAGGCAGGAAACTTGGCAAACCCGCCAAACAAAAACATAGAGCCAACGCAAACCAAAAATACCAATACAAGATATTTCCCATATTTTAAAATATGATGCATGGGCAGTCTTTTTCTCTTTTTGAACACAGGTATCTTGTGCAGCAAATCCTGCGCCAGCCCAAAGGGACACAGCCAGCCACAGACAAATCTGCCCAGCACACTTCCAAAAAGGAAGAAAAATCCCAAAACCGCAAAGGGTACGGTAAATCCCCGTTGGTTCAGCAAAGCCTGAAGGGCCCCAATAGGACAGGAGGCAATCGCGCCGGGGCAGGAGTAACAATTCAGCCCCGGTACACAGACATATTTCAATTTTCCCTGATATATCTTTCCGTGAAGGAAACCATACACATATCCATTGGTAAGTATGGTATAGAGCACCTGCACGCCCAACCGTAACTTCTTCATCGCTTTCCTCAATTCTTATCTTACTTACGCAGCCCATTTGAGCTGTTCTCAGCCTATTCCAATACATTCCAGGCAGATCATTACCGCCTTTTTCCAGATGATGTCAAATTGCCCCTGGGCATACCCCATGCCCCAGCACCCCAGGCCGAGCAGCACTCCCAGCAGCCAGGCATATTTCCTGTTATTCCTCCAAAAAGCCATCTATCTTATCCTTCCACGCAGATTTATTCATGGCGCCAATCACCGTTTCCAATACCTCTCCCTTTTCGTCAATGAAAAATGTGGTGGGTACCGCCGACACTTCCGTCAGCAGCGCGGAATACAGAGAC
>CAJUGT010000176.1:0-2052 GCA_910586435.1 uncultured Acetatifactor sp.
AAGTGCTTTCGCAGCGATTCCCCCACCCCACCCGCCTGTATTACCACAAGTGATATTACAAAAGGTCCAGAATCCCGCGCCAAATGATATACAGCTTATAAGGCGCAAAAAGTTAAGGATTCATGAAAGAATGATTTGGGGGCGTCAAGCCAAGTACCATTTTGTGAAACTTTCGGAAACACAGGCGTCCGGGGCATGGAGGTTACGTGAACGCACCAGAGAGCGCCCTTAGACCAAAGGCGTTGCCCGAGCCGAACGTAACCCCCCATGCCCGGGACACCTTCCCCTGGAGAAACAAAGCATCCGCAAGCCACTTGGCACTATCAGGTCTGAACAGTCACGTCATGTATTGAATAAAATACTTGCAATCCCAATATTCTATGGTAAAATGAGGGTGACAATTGAATAGTGAGAGGTTTATAAATCGAAGAGGAGAAGAGCGAAATGAAAGTGAGTTTTCACGGAAAAAAGAGACTTTGCAGTTTACTTTTTACGGCGCTTCTGATCATGGCTGTACTGGGCGGATGCGCAGACGGCACAGGAGAGTCTTCGGGGGATAATTCCTCTAAGGAACCAAAGGGTTCCATTGTTGTAGGAATACAACAGGATATTGACAGTCTTGACCCTCATAAAGCAACGGCGGCAGGAACAAAAGAAATACTATTTAACATTTTTGAAGGCTTGGTTAAGCCGGATGAAAACGGTAATTTGATTGGCGCAGTGGCAAGTGATTACAAGATCTCCGAGGATGGTCTGGTGTATACCTTCACCTTGAGAGAGAATGTGAAATTCCACAACGGCAACGCTGTTACGGCTGAGGACGTAAAATACTCTCTGGAGAGAGTATCGGGACTGCTGGATGGCACGCCGCTGATTTCCACCATGAAGGCAATCGAATCCGTGGATATTGTGGATGAAAAGACGGTTCAGGTGACTGTAGGAAGTGCCAACACAGAATTGATTTACAGTTTTGTGGCAGCGATTATCCCCAATGGCAGCGGGGAGTCGGCAGAGGCGAATCCTGTGGGCACGGGACCGTTTTCTTTTGTGTCATATAAGCCCCTGGAAGGGATAGAACTGGCAAAATTTGCCAACTATTGGCAGGAAGGTCTTCCCTACCTGGACGGAGTCACCTTCAAGATTGTCAACAGTGCTGATACGGCGCTGATGGAATTGCAGGGCGGGACCATAGATATCTATGCGTATTTGACAGACTCTCAGGCGCAGGCACTGAAGGAGAGTCATCAGGTAATTGGCTCCGCCTCCAATGTGGTGCAGGCGCTGTTTTTGAATAACGCAGTGGCGCCGTTGGATGACGTAAGAGTACGTCAGGCAATTTTGTATGCTCTGGACAAAGAGGAGATTAACGACTTTGTCGGAGGAGGTTCAGGCACTCTGATCAGTTCCGCCATGCTGCCCACATTAAAGGATAATTATGTGGATCTGAATGATACTTACGGAACCAAGGCAAATGTGGAGAAGGCCAGGGAACTGCTGACAGCCGCAGGATATGCGGAGGGATTTGATCTGGAAATTGCCATTCCCTCCAATTATGAGTTCCATATGCAGACTGGTGAGGTGGTGGTGGAGCAGCTGAAAGCGGTTGGGATTAACGCCACAATCAAGGCTGTGGAGTGGGGAACCTGGCTGGACGAAGTGTATAACGGGCGTCAGTATACCGCAACCATAAGCGGAATCACCTGTGACATGACGCCGGGGTATCTGCTGAACAGGTTCCAGACCACATCCAAAAAGAATTTTATCAATTTTGCCAACGAAGAGTATGACGCATTGTATCTCAAGGCACAGGAAACATTGGATTTGACGGAGAAAGCAGAATATTACAAGCAGCTTCAGAAGATACTTTGTGATGAGGCGGGAAGCGCCTTTTTACAGGTTCCTGCCAATATGACGGCAATCGGCAAGGAGCTGACGGGATATAAATTCTATCCAGTGTATGTGCAGGATATCAGCACTGTTACCTTTGGCAAGTAAAAGGGAGTTACGGGACTATACAGTAACGAACCGTACAAGCCCGGAAGGATATACAGA
>CAJUGT010000176.1:2152-7095 GCA_910586435.1 uncultured Acetatifactor sp.
AAAGTGGCTGGAAATCCTTCCAGTATAGGGGGCTTGGAAGGGGAGTTACGGGACTATACAGTAACGAACCGTACAAGCCCGGAAGGATATACAGACAGGAAAGTGGCTGGAAATCCTTCCAGTATAGGGGGCTTGGAAGGGGAGTTACGGGACTTTATTAGAAAGGAGGCTGCGGCATGAAATATTTCGGTAAAAAATTCATCACTCTCATTATGACATTGTTCCTTGTTTCTGTCGCTGCCTTCCTTGCTTTTCAGATTATTCCCGGGGATGTGGTGACTTCCATATTAGGGACGGAGGCCACACCGGAAAGGGAGGAGCAGCTTCGGGAAGAGCTGGGGCTGAATGATCCTCCGGCAGTGAGATATTTTCACTGGATTGGGGGGGTACTGCAAGGAGATTTGGGTGTCAGTTACCGTTATTCCAAGAACATGAATGAAATGATGCCGGTGGCCGAACTCATTGGGGATAAGCTTCCCGTGACATTATGGCTTGCGGCGGTATCGCTGATTATCATAGTAATTGTGTCAATCCCCCTGGGGGTGCTGTGGGCCGGATTATCAGGCAGAGCCCAAGGCGGACCGGGACATGCGCTGGATGCGGCGCTGGGCGTCATCACCCAGGCTACCATGGCAGTGCCCTCCTTTTTCCTGGGAATATTGGTGACATATTTGTTTGGCATTGTGCTGGGATTTTTTGCGCCGGGGGGATATGTGGGATATAAAGAGGATTTCGGAGGATTTCTCGGGTATCTGATTTTTCCCGCTATTTCCATTGCCATACCCAAGATTGCCATGACGGCCAGGTTCCTGCGCAATTCCATGCTGACAGAATTGTCTTCGGATTATGTGAGAACTGCCCATAGCAAGGGGGCTGGCAGGCGGCGGGTGATGTATGGACATGTTCTGCGAAATGCCATGATGCCTGTGGTGACTTTTCTTGGAATGATTGTGGCGGAAATTGTGGCCGGCAGCATTGTGGTGGAGCAGGTGTTTGGCCTGCCCGGCATAGGGAGGCTGCTGATAAGTTCCATATCCACCAGAGATTTCCCTGTGGTGGAAATATTGATTTTGTATATTACATTTGTGGTTATTTTTGTATATTTTGTAGTGGATATTTTATATCGGGTCATTGATCCGAGAATCAGCGGGACATAAATTTGGCGTAACATAAAGTAGTGTGTGGTTTTGCGCAATTACAACAAGTCAGGGCTTTTATACATGGGACCGAGGGGCATGTATAAAAGCCCTGACACCACAAAGGCAGGAGAACCCACAGGAATGCCATGGGGCGAAAGGGAAGGGACCATGAGACAGACAGGCGGCGGAAAATGGAATAAGTATTTTGTGACGGGCCTGATTATGACGGGGGTGGCCGTTTTGTTGGGGGTTACAGGCTTTTTCTGGACACCATACAGCACTACGGAAATGTCGGCGGCAGAAAAGTTTGTGGGACCTTCTTTGCGCCATCTGTTCGGAACGGATAATTTTGGCCGGGATATTTTCTCCAGAGTGATGCAGGGGCTTGGCACCACCATATCTATCAGCAGTCTTGTGGTGCTGTTTTCGGGAAGCGCAGGTATCCTTCTGGGAGCGGTCACTGGATATTTCGGGGGAATTTTGGATGAAGTTGTCATGCGGATTACGGATGCGCTGAACGGGTTTCCCAGTATTCTTTTAACCCTTGTGATTATCAGTGTGCTTGGAAGCGGAAGGCAGAATGTGATAATTTCTCTAGGGCTGGTATTTGTACCCAGTTATGTGAGAATTGTGAGAAGTGAGTTTATCAGGCTACGTGACATGGATTATATCAGGCGGGCAAGGCTCATGGGGGTTGGGAATATACGCATTTTGTTTGTCCATATATTGCCCAATATTTTTTCGGTTTTTTGGGTGTCGGTCATGATTGGTTTTAACAACGCGATACTTGCGGAATCGGGCATGAGTTATCTGGGGATTGGCGTGCAGCCGCCTGACGCAAGTCTGGGCAAAATGCTCTCGGATGCCCAGGGGTATTTGCAGTCGGCGCCATGGTACGCACTGGCGCCGGGGCTGACCATAGTATGGGTGGTGTTGGGATTTTCACTGTTTGGAGAGGGGATTCGGCGGTGGAATCAGTGAGGTGAGCAGAAAATGATTACAATTGATAATCTTTCCGTGGCTTTTGATGGTGTCGAAGTGGTGAAGCATGTAAGCCTCCGGCTGGAGGATGGAGAAATTCTGGGGGTGGTGGGGGAATCCGGCTCTGGGAAGAGCGTCACGGCATTGACTCTGATGGGCCTGGCGCCGGATACGGCACAGATTACCACGGGACGTATTCTCTATGATAATGTAGTGCTTCAGGAGGCGGGAAAGCCCTGTGATAAATCGCTTTATCAAAAATATCAGGGGGCACGGATGTCCATGGTATTCCAGGAACCCATGACCAGCTTAAATCCAACCAAACGGGTGGGAGGGCAGGTGGAGGAAGTTCTGAAGCTTCATACCAATTTGACAAAGGAGGAGAGCAGGGCGAAGGTTTTGGAAACCTTTGAGGCTGTGGGGCTGCGGCAGGGGGAAAAGGTATATGGCAGCTATCCTCATCAGCTTTCGGGAGGAATGCGTCAGAGGGTAATGATTGCCATGGCGGTTATCCTGCATCCGGGACTGATTGTGGCGGATGAGCCCACAACGGCGCTGGATGTGACGATACAAAATCAGATTATCGCTCTGCTGCGGGAGATAAACCAAAACCAGAAGAATGCCATGCTGTTTATCACTCATGACTTGAATCTTGCCAGAAGATTATGCCATAAGATTGCGGTAATGAAGGACGGGCAGGTGGTGGAGTATGGAACCGGGGAGGAGATTTTCGGAAATCCCCGGCAGGAATATACCAGGAATTTGATAGAAGCAGTACCTTCCAGAATGAGGAAATATCAAAGGGTTTTTGACGGTTCTGAAGGGAGAGGGGAAAAGGGACCTGTTTTGCAGGTCCGCAATCTGTCAGTATTTTACCGGGAGGGAAATAACAGCCTATTCTCACGGAACAGGAAACAGCGTGTGGTGTCTGAGGCCGAATTTGAGATTGCTCCCGGGGAAAGTCTTGGGCTGGTGGGAGAGAGTGGATGTGGGAAAACATCCCTTTCCAAGGCGATTCTTGGCATGAATCGGGACATAGAAGGGGAAATCATTCATCAATCACTGCGCCCCCAGATGGTATTCCAGGATCCCTATAGCAGCCTAAATCCTTCCAAGACCATAGGGTGGCTGTTGCAGGAGCCGCTTCGGGCGGCAGGGGCGGCGGATAAATCCCGGGCCATGACCAAGGGGGATATGGAGGCGGCAGCCCATGATATGCTGCGTCGTGTGGGAATGGGGGAGAAATATTTTCACAGAAAGCCGTCCCAACTCAGCGGAGGTCAGCGCCAGCGTGTCAGCATTGCCCAGGCGCTGATTACCAATCCCGGTTTTATCATAGCGGATGAGCCGGTGTCAGCCCTGGATGTGACGATTCAGGCCCAGATTATGGAATTGCTGCAAAGACTTCGGCAGGAGATGCGATTGTCCTATCTGTTTATTTCTCATGATATTAATGTGGTCTATCAGATGTGTGACAGAATTATGATTATGAAAGACGGCAGAATTATTGAAATTGGGGAGACGGAGGAGATATTCCGCAGCCCCAGAGAAGAGTATACCAAGCTGCTGCTGTGCAATTCATAATTTTCGCGTCTGGCTTCTTTGGGCGTAAATCCAGGGATGTTTTGTCAAAGAAATTTGTCCGGTGGTGGAGGTTCGGGGGAGAAAGAATATGCACTATGTCAATGCAAAGGGAATTTTATCCTCAACAAACGGCATGAATTTGTACCGAGGCTGTTCCCATGGGTGTATATATTGCGATTCCAGAAGTAAATGTTATCATATGGATCATGCGTTTGAGGATATTGAAGTCAAAGCAAATGCCGTGGAATTGCTGGAAAGCGCATTGAAAAGAAAGCGTGGAAAGTGTATGTTGGGCACAGGTTCCATGACAGATCCCTATATCCCCCTGGAAAGCGAACTCGGACATGTGAGGAAGGCATTGTCTCTTGCGTATCAATATGGATTTGGCTTTACATTGATTACAAAGTCCAACCGGGTGCTGAGGGATTTGGATTTACTGAAAAGTATCAATGACAAAACAAAATGCGTGGTGCAGATGACTTTGACTACCTATGATGAGAGTCTGTGCAGAAAGCTTGAACCAAACGTCAGCACCACACAGGAACGTTTTGAAACCCTGAAACTGCTGCGCAAAGAGGGGATTCCAACAGTGGTCTGGCTGTGTCCCATTCTTCCCTTTATCAATGACACAGAGGAGAATCTTACAGGTATTTTGAACTATTGTGTGGAAGCGAAAGTATATGGTATTATAAACTTTGGGATGGGAATGACCTTGCGGGAGGGGAGCAGGGAGTATTTTTACCGGCAGTTGGATAAATTGTTTCCCAATATGAAAGAAAGATATATCCGGGCTTATGGCAATCAATATGAGCTTGCCAGTCCCAGAAGCGGCAGTCTGATGAGACTGTTTCATGAGACTTGCGAAAGAAATGGAATTGTACATGACAACAATCAGATATTTGAGTATTTGAATACCTTTGAACAGAAGGAGAAGCATGTGCAATTGAGTTTCTTTGACTGAGGGGACAGATTTTTCCCGGCGGGGTTACTTGTTCAGATATGATAGTGCCAAGCGGCTTGAGGTTTCCTCCAAGGAAGCAACGGGGATTGTAGAAAAAGGGGCTGCGGGGCGAAAGGGACGGCGTCCGGGGTGGGGGAAGCGCTGCTCGGCCCGGGCAACGCCTCCGCCGGACTAACCGCCAACAAAAGCTAAGACACAAAAGTACTGTGTCTAAGCTTTTTGCAGGCGGTGGATTCCGTCTCCGGTCTAAGGGCGCCCTCAAGTGCTTTCGCAGCGCT
>CAJUGT010000177.1 GCA_910586435.1 uncultured Acetatifactor sp.
GAGCTTACAAGAGCCGAGAAGCGCAGAACAGAGGTTGACCGCAAGTTTGCGAAGCTGTATGAGGACTGGTCGGACGGTCGTATCACGGAATACAACTTCAATATGATGTCTCAGAAATATCAGACAGAGCAGCAGGAGCTTACCGAGAAGATCGAAAGGCTGTCTGCTGAGCTTGAATCTGAAAAGCAAACAACTGTCGATGCGGAAACTTGGATTTCACTTCTCAAACAGTATGCCAACCCCACCGAACTGACAGCGGAGCTTCTGAATACGCTGATTGAAAAGATCGTCATTCACGAAGCTACCACCGTGGACGGTATGCGTGATCAGAACATTGACATCTACTACCGCTTAATCGGCAAAATTGAGTAAAATTACAGATATGAGTGCCTATGCCAGTTGGCGTAGGCACTCATACATAACCAATATCTTTAAGTGCGGGAAACGGGGGATGGATACCCTGATATTACAATGCTGCCCTCACTGGCCAATTACTTTGGGGTAAGTGTGGATGAACTCATTGGCATGAACGAGATTGCCAAGTCGGAAAAGTATGAGGAAATCAACCGGTTATGGGTGGAAAACGACACAAAAGGTCTGCATCAGGAAAATATGGTCCTTATGCGAAAGTCCTTAAAGACATTTCCAAACGATGCTCTTTTGCTTGTACAGCTCTCTGCGTCCCTTGAGAAGGCAGGCGGAACAGTGGAAGAGAAAGCAAAATATTTGAAGGAATCCATAGCGGTTCAGGAACAGATTCTTCGTTATGGAGAGGATTCAGAGGTAAAAAACGCAGTTCTCTATAACATCTGCTTTTCTTATTGGAAGAACGGCGAACATGCCAAAGCTTTGGCGCAGGCCCAAAAGCTGCCCAATCTATATAAAACCCGTGAAAACGCAGTGATATACTTTCTGCGAGGCCAGGAGAGATGTGATGCTGCAAGAGCGGCATTGAAACCTCTTGCCTGGTCCCTGTCACTTCATTTGTCGGTTTTGGCGGAAGAGGAGGGTGGGGCAGGCTATTTTGAAAAAGCGGAACAAATACTGAATCTTTTGTTTGAGCATACGGAAGAAGAATTTGTGAGATTCATTTTGGAGCGTCTGAAAGCAGAAAAAACAGATGCGTAATCTTTGGTGGGGAGAATAATCTGTGAATGATGGCTGTGACAAAGCAGGGCGAAGAAAGCAGTGGAAAGGGAGAAAGCAGGGCGAAGAAAGGAAACAGTGGAAAGGGAGAAAGCAGGGCCAAGGAAGGAAGCAGTGGGAAGGGAGAAAGCAGGGCCAAGGAAGGAAGCAGTGGGAAGGGAGAAAGCAGGGCGAAGGAAGCAGTGGGAAGGGAGAAAACAGAGCGAAGGGAGGAAGCAATGGGGCTGGTAATGATTGTAATTGGCACCATACTGTTGACCGCAGGTAATATTTTCATGCGCTGGAGTATCGGAGACGCTCTGGACAAAGGGACTTTCACAGCCACATTGTTGGTGGCCGGAGGAATTTTGGTTGTACTATCACAGTTGCTTCTGTATACCAGACAGATCTTATATGTCAAAATACAGAAGCATATCTACCATAGAATTCAGTTAAAGGTATTGCGCAGTTCTATGGAAACCCTTGAAAAAAATGATCTGGGAGTTATCAGTACCTGTTATATGACAGATGTAAATCAAATTGACAGATTTTTCAATCGAATTTTGGGAAAGGCTGTTCCGGATTTGGCAGGATGGCTGATTACGGTGGGGTTGCTGCTTTACTTTGATGTATTCTTGGGGATTGCCGCAATTGCCGTGACAGTGCTTCCCACTCTTTTTCTCCATAGAATGAGCAGACCTGTCGCAAAGGGAATGGGGGAATACCAGAAGGCTTTGGAAGTGGTGAATCAGAAGGTGGCATCAGGGCTTGATCATATGGAGACCATCAAAGCGTCTTGCAAAGAGGAAGATTTTCTTTGGGATACGCAGGAAAAGCTGGATGATTTGCAGAAAAAGAAGAGGAATATGTCTATGAATCAGGCGCTGCTGGGAGCGCCCATGCTGGCAGGTTCTTTCGGGACAATTATCTTTTTGACAGCCCTAAGCGGCTGGCTGGTTTTGAAAGGGCGTATTTCCCCAGGGCAATTGCTGACAGTGGTGACATTGACGGAAACCATTGTCTCTTTTGTGATGAGTATGGAGGGAACAATTTCGGCTTTCCGAAGAGCCTCCGTCAGCAGGGAGAGACTGAAAGCATTCCTGGGACAGGAGGAAGAACAGGGGGGCAGTCGGGAAGTTGGTCAGATTAGGGAGATTGTATTTGATAAGATAGGATTTTCCTATCCAGGAGACACAGGAAGGGAGACTTACAAAGGATTTACGGAGCGCTGGCAGCAAGGGAGAATCATATTCATCAAAGGCTCAAACGGGGAGGGCAAAAGCACCCTTGTAAAGCTTCTGACGGGGATATACAGTGTTTCAGCCGGACAGATATTGTTAAACGGCATTCCGGTTCAGGAATATGGACTGGCAAGTCTGAGAGAGAAAATAGTTGTGGTTCCTCAGGACAATATACTGTTTCGAGGAAGCATACGTGACAATCTGACCTGCGGCAGAGAACTCAGCGCTGTACAAATAGAGGAAGCATGTGAAAAAACAGGCATTCATAAAGAAATAATTCAAATGCCAAATCAATACAACACAGTGCTTTCTGAAAACGGAGGCGTGCTTTCGGGAGGGCAGAAGCAGCGGTTGTGTGTGGCCAGAGCGCTTCTTCGGAAAGGAGATGTCTATCTCTTTGACGAACCCACCAGTGCTCTGGACAGGGCAAACAGAGAACGTTTTATGGAGCTTTTGAGTGAACTTGCGAAAGATAAAATTGTGGTGGTTATCACCCATGACACAAAGCTTCTGGAAATGTCGCAATATACAGTTGAACTTAAACCAAAACAGCAATGAAACAGATGAAGCTGGTTTCTACGCAAGGGGTATTGTGGAGAAGAGACAAAACGGAAGGAGCGGCGGAATGGGAACAGGAGCAATAAAAATGACAAGAAAACGGTTTATCAGCAGAGTGTGCTCATATTCTCTGAGTACCTTTATGGTGGCGTGCCGCAATTTTCTGATTACCTGGCTGACGGCATACATTGGCAGCAGTGTGTTAAATGTGGTAAGCCAGGGAAGGGGAGAGGAGTTTGGCGGACAGCTGCTCTGTATGGTGCTGTTCATTGGCGTATTTTTGGTGTTTGATGTGACCGGCATTTTCTGGCAATCTGTTACCATACATAAAATAAGCAACGATCTGCGGGGAATTCTGCATTCCAAAGTATTAAAAGCAAGGTATGATAAAGTGTATCTGATGGGACAGAAGGGAGAGCTGCTTTCACGGATGAATTCGGATGTGGATGGAATCGCTTCCGTATTAAGTTCCGGCATATTGACACCCTTAATGTTTCTGATTTCCGGTATTGGAGCAACCATAACCATAGGGGCCATTCACTGGAAGCTATGCATTCTTATCTATGCAGTGGGGGGAGTGTGCTGGGGGATACAGGTTGCCATAATCCGAAGAGAACGAGAAGTCATAGCGCAGATTCAGGAGAACAAAGCAGAGGCCATGGGATTGTGCGGCGAGAACTTTCAAAATGGACTCACGGTGAGACTTTGCGGCCTTGTAGACGCTCTTGAGAAGAAGGTGTTGGGGAATCTAACGGAGTTTGAGCGAATTTCCCGCAGATTCGTTCTTCAGAAGACGGCGGAGGGATTAGGGGGAACATGCATCCAGTATTTTCAGAGTGTTGGAATGCTATTCGCAGGTGTTTTCCTGTATCAAAGAGGAGAAATCAGATTGGGGGATGTATTGATTTTGTATCAGATGGCTGCCTTGATTATCACCATGATTACCACCATTTCCTCCGGCTATGCCAGCTTTCAGAATTGGATTGTGAGTTTTCACAGACTGCGTGATATTCTGAATCTGGAGGAAGAAAAGGATGCCCCGGGAGCGGAGGATTTGAGATTTTCTCTTGAAGCGGAAACGGGGATTCTGGCCAGAGGAATTACCTGCCGTTTTGGAGAATACACAGTGTATGAAAATTTGAATCTGGAAATTGGGCCAAAGGGCATCTACATTATGATGGGCGAAAGCGGCAAAGGAAAGACAACCTTTTTCCGGCTGATTACAGGGATTTATCCCTATGAGACAGGTGAAATATATCTGTTTGGGCGAAATCAAAAGGAGTATACGCTGAAAAGTATTCGGAGTCAGATAACCTATTTGCCCCAGGGAAACGCATTGTTCCAGGGAACGGTAAGGGAGAATATTTTGTGGAGAAGTAAGGTCTCCGACGGGGAGATTCTGGCTCTGCTTGGGAGATTGGGACTGGATGAATGGATTCTGGGACTGGAAAGGGGGCTGGACACATATATTGGCCATGGGGGAAATGAGTTCTCCGGTGGTCAGAGAAAATGTCTGCTGCTGGCAAGGGCGCTGCTGGAAGATTCTCCGGTCTATCTGTTGGACGAAGCCCTGGCCGGGGTGGACAGGAAACATTGTGAACTCATTTGGAAGGAGTTGTTCTCCATTGCGAAGCGGTCACTGGTTATTATAATTTCCCATGAGCAATTGTCGCAGGAAGATTGGGGACAGGAAAATAAGCCCCAAATCATAACACTGATTTGAAACAGTTTGGGTATTCCAAAAGCCTGCGGTCTGTAGTATAATAGCATCAGTCTATTATGATTGAAAATGCCGCCATGGAATAGGAGAATCTACCATTGTTACAAAAGAAAGATATGATTCTGCTGTATGTGAAAGAATATCAGTCCGACAGTAAGAAGAAACGGAATAATATAAGTAAGATAACGGCATATGAAGAAAGATTTGAGCGGTTAAGGCAGGTATTGCGAAGGGCCAAAGCGCACAGGGTCAGCACCATTGCGCTGGAAGAGTATCACAGACAGCTTCGCAATCTGTCCTATTTTGCGTATCGCCGGAAGAACACTCGATATATCAGGCAAATCAACGAGGAGCTGATTCCCAACCTGGTACGGCTGGACATGGAATTTGTACTTCCCGAAGACCAGGAGAACATGGGGGAGGATTTTTTGGAGTATCTGGAAAAGGATGTCCAGGGAGAGATATGTACCCGATCACTGTTCGCGATATTCCATGAGTACAGACAGTATGCCATCAAGAGCAAAATCCTGGAACTGGTTCCCTCAAAACCAGAGACGGAATTTCCCGAGGCGCTAAAGATGAGGCGTCATTTTATCCTGCATGTGGGGCCCACCAACAGCGGCAAGACATTTCAGGCTCTGGAACGGCTGAAAGAGGCGAAGAACGGAGTGTATCTGGGACCGCTGCGTCTTCTGGCGCTGGAGGTCTATGAGAAAATGAAGGAATATGGGACACCATGTACCATGCTCACAGGCGAGGAATGCATCGAAGATAAAAATGCCCGTGTCACAGCATCCACAGTGGAAATGCTGGATATTGAACAGGTTTATGACATTGCTGTCATTGACGAGGCCCAAATGGCGGCGGACACGGAGAGGGGACATTCCTGGACAAGGGCCATTCTGGGAATTCAGGCGCATGAAATTCATATTTGTATGAGCCCGGCCGCAAGGCAGGTGGTGGAGCATTTGATTGGATTGTGCAAAGACGATTATGAAGTTCGGGAATATGAACGCAAGACTGTGCTGAAATGCGAAGAACAGCCATTTGTGCTTCCGGATGACGTCAGAAGCGGCGATGCTTTGATTGTTTTTTCTAAAAGATCGGTGCTGGATATTGCGGGGAGACTGGAAGAAAACGGGATTATGGCAAGTGTCATTTACGGGAGCCTGCCTCCGGAAATCAGACGTCGCCAGACCAGCCTCTTTACCAGCGGGAAGACAAAAGTGGTGGTATCCACGGATGCCATAGGAATGGGACTGAATCTGCCGGTAAAAAGAATTGTTTTTATCCAGATGTCCAAGTTTGATGGTACCCGCAGGAGGTATCTGGATATATCGGAAATAAAACAGATAGCGGGCAGGGCGGGGCGATATGGAATCTATAATGTTGGATATATAAATGCCTTTGGAGCTGAGGAGCTGGAATATGTCCGGGAAAGATTTGAGGCTGCGGAAGAGCCGGTTCGGACGGTCAGTCTGGGATTCCCGCAGGTATTGCTGAACCTGGAAGAGTCCATGGACATTATCTTAAAGCTCTGGCATTCCATCAGTCCATCGGAGCCATTTGAAAAGGTCAGTATTGAAGAAACGCTGTTTCTTTATGAGCAGGCGTATCAAAGGCGTGAATCAATTGAGGGATTTGAGAACAAGCATATCTTATATAAAATGATTACATGTCCCATTGATATCAAGGATGTATGTGTTGTGGAGCAGTGGCTGGAATACTGTCAATGTTATAACGCTGATATTTCCCTGCCCCATCCTGTGCTGGAAAACTGTGGGCCTCCGGGCATTATAAGGTATGAGACATATTATAAGGAGCTGGATCTGTATTATCAGTTCTCCCACCGTATGGGTAAAGTCATAGACGAAAAGTGGCTGGGAAGGGAGCGTGGGAAAACGGAAGGAATCATTATGCAGTTTCTCACAAAAGGGAAGGAAGCATATATCGCAACCTGCGGTTATTGCGGGCGAGTATTGCCCATTGGCGCAACCTATCGTTACTGTGACCAGTGTAAACGGTTAAAGCTGAATAGAAAGTGGCACAGGTCATAGTCCAGCTAAGAAATGTCAAGAGGAAATGTAAAAACAGTCTCGGAACGGGGGCGCAATGTGTCTTTCAGACACAGAGAAGGGTTTTCAGACGCAAAAGCGGCTGA
>CAJUGT010000178.1 GCA_910586435.1 uncultured Acetatifactor sp.
AAGGCACAGCACTTTGACTGCTGCAGTCGCTGGTTCGAATCCAGCTAGCCCTGCTGTCAGTTCAATCATTGTTCTGCAAGTTGGTAATTGTTATATTATGGGACATTAGCTCAGGCGGTAGAGCACTTGACTTTTAATCAAGTTGTCTGGGGTTCGAATCCCCAATGTCTCATTACATGTAGACTTTTTAACGGTCATTCGTTAAAAAGTCTATTTTTTTGCTGTTCTGGGGTGTACCATCAAAGTAGGCGGTTTATCCTATGCGCAGGAGATAACAGTCAATGGAAAAGTAGAGGACGGGGACAAAGAGTGGTTAGTATTAATGACAGAAGATGGTAGTATACAAATGGTGAACTGAGCCTTTCCTGGTGGCAATCCCATTTTCGCAGCTTCGTTGACAGAGCGTATAACACACTACACTTTACAAGGAACTATACGCAGTCTGTTTCAGGGTCTGTGCGTAGTTCCTTGTAAACTGACCCAAAGTACATTGCGAAGGATAAAAAATTTATAATCAGTGAATGGATTCAGCTTTGATAATCGTATTAATAGTGAAGTCAAAAATGGCTAATAAACATAACGGAGGATCATCATGAGAAAAGTATTTCTGGGAGCTTTGGCAATAGTTTTTGCGTTATCAGCAGGTGTGTCGACTGCGTTTGCTGCGGGACTTGAGAGCGGACGATGTTTCGTGGACGTGGATGGTGATGGTGTCTGTGACAATGCCGGCAGCATGTGTATTTATGCGGATGCGGATGGAGATAGTGTCTGCGACGTCTGCGGTACAAGTCATGGAAACTGTCTGACTGGGGACGAAGGGGGCTTTGTGGATGCGGATGGAGACGGAGTTTGTGACAATTGTGGCATTTATCACTGGTGCAATATGGCTGGCAGTGGCGCAAATTATGTGGACGCAGACGGAGATGGAGTCTGTGACAATTATACGCTCGGTCAAGGCAGAGGAAATGGACGGGGGAACGGCTCCAAAGCCGGATGTGGCAGGAACTACGTGGATGAGGACGGAGACGGTATCTGTGATAACTATGCATCCGGCCAAGGCGGTTACGGACGCAGCGCCCAATGTGGACGCGGAAATGGTTTCCGGGGCGGGCGAGGAAGGTAATAAAAGGAACCATTATGCGGAGCGAGCAGGATACAATCAGAGCCATTGAACGGTATTCCGATACTGTTCGGCGGCTTTGCATGGTACATTTAAAGAATGATGCTGACACCGAGGACATATTTCAAACAGTGTTTCTGAAATATGTCCTTAGTTCCGTTTCTTTTGAAAATGATGAACATGAAAAGGCATGGTTTATCAGAGTTACCATCAACGCCTGCAAAGATTTGCTGAAAAATTTTTTCCGCAGTCATACTATGTCATTAGATGAAATTATCCAACAACCATCAAAGTTACCCACAGATTACAGAGATGTTTGGGAAGCCGTATTTTCACTTCCACAGAAATATCGAGATGTTGTATATCTGCATTATTTTGAGGATTACACTGCTCCGCAGATCAGCAGTATTTTGGGCAAAAATGTGAATACAATCTATACGCTCCTGACTCGTTCCAAACAGATGTTAAGGGAAAAGCTGGGAGGTGGTTATGAATATGAATAAGACATTTAAGAATCTCTTCGGCTCGATACAGGCAGAGGAAGAATTAAAGGACCGGACCAAAGCATTTCTTGAAAAGAGAACACTGGGATATAGCAAAGTGAAAGCAGAAACGCATAAATATCACCTTTATGCTGCGGTATGCGCATGTTTCCTGTTTATGCTGTTTGGCGGATACTGGCTTTACTTTACCCCCATAGCGGAAATCAGCATTGACATAAACCCCTCCATTGAAATGAGCATCAACCGGTTTGACAGGGTGATTTCTGTGAGTGATTTTAACCAGGATGGACAGGAGCTTTCCAGTACGCTTCATATAAAATACAAGAATTACATGGATGCTGTAAAACTGATATTAAATCATAAAACCATAGCGTTACTGCTGGCTGACAATGAAATTATGACAATTACAGTTATTGGTCCGGACAGACAGCAATCCGCCAAGATTCTTTCGGAGGTCGAAGTATGCGCAAGAGAACACAGCAATACTTATTGTTATGCTGCGTCATCGGAAGAGGTTGCCGCCGCCCATGAAATGGGGCTTTCGTGCGGGAAATATAGGGCTTTTTTGGAATTGCAGGCTCTTGCGCCAAATGTTACTCCTGAAACAGTGGGGGGAATGACAATGAGAGAAATCAGGGAGTTAATCAACAGTCTATCGGGTGACAGTGAGAATGATACATTCTTAAACCATAACCAGGGAAATTGGCATCATGGACATGGGGCCGGTCGTGGAAGCGGGTGGAGAAACAGAAGAATGGAACAGCAGAATCAACAGAGCGAATAAAATGCGGGGGCTGTTCTCAGGCCCCTTGTTGGCAGTCTGTTCCACCATTTGTAGTATAGAATCCTAATAAAGTATCAAGACCATCGGCTTAGTCGGTGGTCTTGATTTTGGACAAAAATATTTGTAAGGTTATTTTATTACGTATTCAGAAATTGTTCTGCCGATTTTGCCAATATCCACATTTCCTTTAAACTCAAAAGTGGCGACGAAACCGTTGGAAAACATTAAGATTAATTCGGAGTCCGAAATCAGTTCTCCAAAGCCCGGTGTCTGTATGGTGAAAAATTCAATTTTTGAGTAGGGCATGGAGGCAAAGGATTTTCTCGTGCCTGTCAGACCCTGTATATCAATGGCAATTATGCGTTTGTTTGTGAATATCAGTTGGTCACGAATGGTTTTGAATGCAGAGATAACATTCTCATCCAGAACAAGTAATCCTTTGACTTCATCTCGAACGGCACTAAGTTCAATGGGCTTTAAATCCCACACGGAATCTTTGTTGAAATTAATCATATATAATCCTCCTGCTTATAAAAGTGTGTATACCTTCCTCTTTGGTTGTCAATTCAGTATTTGGAAGTTTACTTCCAAACGTTTGCGCCTGGCTTATTTCCAGCCTTTTACTGTAATGCTCTCTCGGAGAGAGGAATGTATAGCCGAATCTTTGGTGTAATTTCATTCTATATCAGAACCCTCTGGAAAGCAAGTATAAAATGCGTCAAGTCAGGTATGGGCTGTATTGCGGAGTTTAAATAGTAGGCTGTACTACAGAGCTTAGGAAATGGCGTGTATTGCAGAGTTTAGGAAGAGGTGTTCATTGCAGAGTTTAGGAAATGGTGTGCTGCGGAGTTTAGGAAGTGATATGTTGGCAAAGCTTAAGAAGTGGTATGCATAGCAAAGTTATAATCTTCAATTAGGTTTTTACATTGAAATGTATAAATTCATCAGAAGTTGACCGTCATAATGCAGGCTATTTAGGATAAAATACCTTGTTTATTGTATCAATTCGTCTCGAAATTGTGTATGCAATAAGTAAAATATTTCATGATTTTACCAAAAGACTAATTGCAGAAAGTTAAAAGGTGTCCACTTGACAGAAAATAAGAGCTTGGATATAATAGCAGTCAGTCTGTGCTCAAAAGATTGACTATTGGATTTTGATGGGGCAGAAAAGTTTTGTGTGTATGGAAGATTGCGGTCTGAGGGAAATATCCTCTGGGAAGTGTTTTTAAAGCAGTTCATGAGGTGAGCTGTAGAGTCCAGGGGGGTTTTGAACAGGATTTACGTATACTTGCGGGATAAAGGAGGAGATGCAAATGGAAAAGGTAAGAAATGTACAATCTGAAAATAAAATGGGTGTGATGCCCATTAATAAGCTCTTGATTTCCATGTCCCTGCCCATGATGATTTCCATGTTGGTTCAGGCGCTTTATAACATTGTTGACAGTATCTTTGTCTCTCGGATTAACGAGTATGCGCTGAGGGCGGTTTCGCTGGCGTTTCCCATCCAGAGTCTGATGATTGCGGTGTCTGTGGGTACTGCGGTAGGAATCAACGCATTTTTGTCCCGCACACTTGGGGAAAAGGAATTTGAGAAGGCCAATACAATTGCAGTCAACGGTATTTTTATCGAATTAGTGAGTTACTTTCTTTTTGCGTTAATCGGCATTTTTGTAAGCCGTCCCTTTTTTGTCAGTCAGACTTCAATTGTGGAAGTTCAGGAATACGGAACGGTATATCTTACCATATGTTGTACGGCGGGCATTGGTATTTTCATGCAGACTGCGTTTGAGAGATTGTTGCAGTCAACGGGCAAAACCTTTCATGCCATGATTACCCAGGGAGTGGGGGCAATTATCAACCTGATTCTGGACCCCATATTGATTTTCGGCGCTTTTGGTCTGCCGGCCATGGGTGTTGCCGGAGCGGCTACGGCAACAGTTCTTGGGCAGATGGTGGCAGCAGTGATGGCCATTGGGTTTAACCTGAAATTTAACAAAGACATTCACATATCATTTTCCGGATTCAGACCTAATAAAGGGCTTATAGCCAATATCTATAAAGTGGGCATTCCATCCATTATAATGCAGGCCATTGGTTCGGTTATGACTTATGGCATGAATCTGATTTTAGAGGCGTTTGGCGCAGCGCAGACAGTATTTGGCATATATTTCAAACTTCAGAGCTTTATTTTTATGCCTATATTTGGGCTGAACAATGGCATGGTGCCTATTATTGCTTATAACTTTGGCGCAGGAAGCAGAGAACGTGTGGTGAGGACAATGAAGAGCAGTATTATGTACGCTGTCTGTATTATGATGGTGGGACTGACAGTGATGGAACTGGCCCCGGCGCAGTTAATAGGGCTATTTGACGCGGATGCCACATCGGAACTGTTGGTAATAGGGATTCCTGCTCTTAGGACAATTTGTCTGAGCTTTTGTTTTGCGGGTTATTGTATTGTGGTGGGAAGTGTGTTTCAGGCATTGGGAAATGGCGTATACAGTATGATTGTTTCTATTGCCAGACAGTTGTGTGTTCTTTTGCCGGTTGCCTGGTTATTTTCCTTAAGCGGTAATGTGAACCTGATATGGTGGGCATTTCCCATAGCGGAACTTGCGAGTCTGGGTATGAGCACATTTTTCCTGGTACGGATTTATAAAAAGATTATCAGTCATATAGGAGAAGGGAAGAGTTAATGGTGCTGAAATGCTTGACAAGAATTGGGGAGAAAGGTATAATACAGATAATCTGCTGTGGTGAAGAGCGGCTGCGCAAATGAAGTGGAATGAGCATGCCAGGAAGTCATTGTAGAGAAAATGGTATGCGGATATGGCGGAATTGGCAGACGCGATAGATTTAGGTTCTATTGTCCAAGACGTGCAGGTTCAAGTCCTGTTATCCGCAGGATGTGACGGCAGCCGCAAATCCAAGATTTTTCAGTAAAATCAAGGGTTTGCGGCTTTTCCTATGCCCGAATTTATAAACTTAAATTATGCCATATAAGTGTAATTTATAATATTTTTTGTCCAGAATTTTGTCCAAGCTTGCCCTAATTAAAGAGGGCATCACGCAGCTTATCAGCAGCGTCCCTCTTGGCCTTTTCCTCTTTCTCTATCATGGAGTGCCGGTATACGGATTTCATCACATGATCAGTTTCCCAGCCGCCCATTCTGAGTATATCCGCTTCCGGTACTCCAAGGGCTGACATCTCGCTGGCAAAATAGTGTCGGAGCTTGTGCAGGGGAAACTTGGGAATTCCCAGGCGTTGTTCTATTCGTTCCAGGCACTTTGTAATAGAGCCGGGATGTCCATGGTATACATAGCCCTGGGAATGTATCTTTTGTGCTAACTCTGCCGGAATTATGATATCACGGGTGCTTTCTGTGGTTTTAGTTGTTTTAACCACCCATTCCTTATTTTCATTCAATACAAGAGCCTTATCAATATGTACCACATCCCCCACAACATCCTCAGGTTTCAAGGCGCATATTTCTGACCGACGCATTCCGTAGCAGGCCAGGGTGATTGGAATTTCATATTGTGTTCCGTTTACTTCAGCCAGTATAAGCTTTACATCCTCCTGTGACGGCGTGTACGGCTCTTTTTTTACCCTTTGAGGCAAGGTGGTACAAACTTTTAAGTTCGGATAAAAGGTGCTTAAAACGTAAGCGTCAAATAAGATAGTGGATAGAAAAATAACCACCAACCTTCTATACTAAAAGGGCAGTGGTTATCTTATCGGCACCGTTCCTGTACCATGGGATCCCATGGCAGATAGTCATCCAGATATTCCGGATTTTCAAGAAATGTACTCCCCGGCATATTGGACAGGATATATTTGATATACTTCATTGCATCCAGTCCATTGGCTTTCGCCGTCTCGACCAAAGTGTAGATCCCTGCACTTGCGGCAGCACCCTTCGGACTTCCCGCAAACAGCCAGTTCTTCCGACCGATTACAAACGGACGGATACAGTTCTCCGCAAGGGAATTGCTGATGGAGCAGTTCCCATCCTCAAGATAATTAAAAAATTCCTGCCGGTTGTTCAGGGCATACTGGAAAGCTGTATGGAGCTTCGACTTTGGCAGTTCCCCGGCAGAGTTTATCTCTGCCCATGACCAGAAGGCCTCGAGAAGCGGTTTCTCGCGGTTGATCCGTTCCTTTTTCTTCTGTTCCGGGTCAAGGCCCTCCAGTTCCTTTTCGATCTCAAACAGCTTATTCAGACGAACGACCGCTTCCGCAGGCTTTGAAGCTTCCGTCCCATGGAGGTCTTTTGGCAGCGCGTCCACAAAGGCGCGGCGCAGATGGGTGTAGCACAGGCATCTTGTAACCCCTTTCACCCCATTGTACCCGGAATAAG
>CAJUGT010000179.1 GCA_910586435.1 uncultured Acetatifactor sp.
CGGAAACACAGGCGTCCGGGGCATGGGGGGTTACGTGAACGCACCAGAGGGCGCCTTTAGACCAAAGGCGTTGCCCGAGCCGAACGTAACCCCCCATGCCCCGGACGCCGTCCCTTCTGCCTCCACCCCTTTTCCCCACCCGTGTGCAAAAAAACAGCAGCCAGTACCCCCTTGGGCTTCCCTGGCTGCCATCCTCTCATCTACACCTGATAAACCGCCTTGACACAAACCGGCTCCCTGACCTGAAGAATTTCTTCTCCCACTTTCACTCTTTCTCCCATGGTCAACTGGGCATCACCCCCATAAGGACAACTTTCCACACATATGGACACATCCGCTGACGCGCCGTCCGCCTCCAACCCCTGACAGTCGAACTCCAGAAGAAGTTTTCCCTTTGCCACAACCTCATTCTGAATGACTCTCGGGCGATAATGGCATACCAGCAATTCGTCACTTGTTTCCCCTGCCTGAATATACAGCTCTGTTCCAAACTCTGTGACAAACAAAAAAGCGTTTCCCATGGGAAACAACCTGGTAATTTTGCCTGCCGCAGGCGCATAAAGCTTACCATTTTCCGGCCTGACAACAATGGTGGGATGTTCCCCCTCCTCACACGCAACCACCTCTCCTGACACAGGACTTCCCACGGACCACTTTCTCATTTCATCCAGCGCCCGATGATTCCGCCCTCGATGGTTCCTTTTTATCACACCTTCCAGTGATGTGCCGTTATTCCTTTCCGTCTCTTCCGGTTCCTCCGACCCCAAACCATACATGGAGACCCTGCCCAGCATAAATCCCAGCATGGCGGCAGTCATTGCCCACATTACACCCAATAACATACAAATACCTCCATTCCTTTCCGTTTCTATGGCAAGCTTTCCCTGTTTTGATAATTTTATGCATTTCGTCCAAAAAAGTCATAAAAAAAGATTGACATTTTTCTATAGTAATGATATAGTCTACTTGTATTCTAAAAGAAAGTCATTGAACTCGCATATTTTTGTAAGTCCTTGTCTTGATAATGATTTACAAAAATATGCGATTTTTTGCCTTACGTTTTAGAATCAGCAACACTATTATTTTAACACACTTTTCTCAAGGAGGTGCCATATGAACAACGGTACAGTCAAATGGTTTAACGCACAAAAGGGCTATGGTTTCATTACCAATGATGCCAACGGCGAGGAAGTATTCGTACATTTCTCCGCAATCAATGCTGATGGCTTCAAGTCTTTAGAAGAAGGCCAGAAGGTTACTTTCGATACGGAGTGTGACCCTCAGAACAGCAACAAGATCAGAGCTACCAATGTTACGGTAGTAGCTTAATCGTGCTGACAACCACACAAATCAGACAGGAGGCCGGTTTTAGAGCAACCGACCTCCTGTTTTTATCAATTCCCCTTTGAATCCTTATCATAAGTATTCTTCCTATCTTAAAAAATACTCCTGTGCCCCGCCGCTTCCGCATACCTGCCTTTACCAGCCTATCGGGTGGACAAAAATTCATACTCTCTTTTCGCCTGTGCGTCATCAGGATAATTCTCCAGATATGCTCCTATCAGTTCAAAGGCCCGCTTATATTCCCCCAGATGTTCATACGCCACAATCTCATTAAAGGAAAGTGTCTGCATCATAGTAGTGTTATCCAGCTTCATACCTGCCTGAAATGCCTCCAAAGCTTTCTGATAATCTCCTCTGGCTATCTCGCATAACCCAAGCTGATTATACATCTCCGCATTTCCCACATTTTTGCTTAGATAACTGTAATACACATTTGCGGCATAATTATAATCTCCTGTGGCTTCATACGCCCGCCCCAGATACAGATAGCTTTCCGCCCCGCCCTGTTCCTTTGCTGCCTCCAGCGCAGTATAGGCATCCTGATAATCCCCAAGATAATAGTAGATCCGCCCCTTGATATACTGGCTCATCTGCTTGTCACCGGAGACCAGGGCTTCTCTCAAATATTCCTGCCCCTCTTCACCAAAACCGGAATACTCAAGTACCTCATAAATCTGTATGAGCCTGTCATAATTTTTCGGTTCCATGGTCATTACCCTGTCAAAATCTTCTTTGGCACCAGTGTAATTGTTGAGCAGCATACGGACATTCCCTCTCAGAAAATAGGCATCCGCCTCTTCAGGACGCAGCGCCAGAATCGCATTGTAAGCATTTTCTGCCTGAACATGCATTCCGTTTTTGCTGTACGCCGCCGCCAGATAATAATTCAGGTCAAAGTCTACATTTTCTATCACACCGTCACTGCCTGACAGCGCAGCCTCAAAACAGGAAATTGCCTGTTCATAATCTGTAAGTCCCATATGGGCAATTCCCCTGGCCCTGTTGACCAACCGGATATTCTCACCCGCTTCCTCCGCACTGTCCAGCTGCTCCAACGCCCCTTTATAATCCAATGCCTGTATCAGCCGTATGGCAGCCTGTGTCTTCTCCGGCGCAGCGCCGCATCCTGTCAGTATCCCCACTGCCAAGACAACTGCCGCCAGACAGCTTCCTCTCTTATACTTTATCAACGAGCCAACCCTCTTTCCTCAAAATTGTATCCAAAATTACTCATAGACGAAACCTATTCCGTGACTGCCTCTTCCAGATGAGATGTACAATGGGGGCATCTGCTTGCCTCAATGGGAATCTCACTGAGACAATAAGGACATTTTTTTGTGGTTGGAACCACAGGTTCCTCCGCTTTTTGCTCAGATTTCCTCATTCTCTCTCCCACCCTGTTAATCCCTTTGATCAGACAGAAAATCACCAATGCCGTTATGAGGAAATTGATAACTGCCGTTATAAAATTGCCGTAGCAAAGCACCGGCGCGTTTTCACCTTTCCCCAGCGTCACCGACAGATAGCTGAAATCCGTTCCCCCGAAAATTGCCAGTACAGGGGTCAGAATATCCTGATTGAGGGAATTCACAATAGAAGTAAAAGCGCCTCCAACGATTACGCCCACGGCCATATCCAATACATTTCCCCGAGTGATAAATTTTTTAAATTCCGCAACAAATCCTTTTCCTTTTTCCACACTTTTTCTCTCTCCCACAACCTTGCCCTTCCTTTCACCTGTATTTGACATTTGCCTTCACCATCATCCAGGCTTGTCCGTTTATTCCCGCAGGCAATGAGCCAAGCGGCCGTGCTTGCACGGACAGTTGGCGAATGCCGCGAGGGTCAAATACCCCGCCCCTTGGGGCGTTGCAAGCTTGATACCCCGTTGCTTGCAGCGGGGTCTTTGATTTTGCCAAACCTAATTTGCGCTCCTTACAAAAACGGCGCCGCTTACACCATAGTAACACAAGAATTCCCCAATCACAATACATTTATATACTTGCCTGCCGCAAAAATTTAGTATATACTAGAGCGTGTTTCCAACAACACACGGCGTCAAAGGGCGCCCAGGTATGCGTAAGAACCCTGTTCAGCCCCAGGGCATTGCATACTATACTATAAATAAAAAGAGGTAATCCATGACAAAACAGGAAATATCGGAGCTGAAAAAACTCCTGACCCCAAGAAACTGCTCCATTACCCGCATCTGCGGATGCTATGTGGACGGCGAAAAAAACAAAAAGGCCCAATTAAAGCAGGCATTTCTGGCACTTCCCGAGGAAGAAATGTTCAAATACTTTGAAATTCTGCGAAAAGCCCTTTCCGGCACTCCCGGCAAAAATCTTCTGACACTGGAATTTCCCCTCAATGTCAGCGCCGCAATGAATGGCATCATAGAAGATAATCCCCAGGCTTCCGAGGATAATCCTACGGACAGTGCCGGCTTCCCGGATACTATTCCGGAACAGAATGTCATCCATCCGGAAACCACCTCCCAGGACAGCGGCCCCTGGAACGGCAGCGCTTCAGATACGACGCCAACGGCCACCCCACAGGAATTCCTGCTTCGCCTAAGAGACAGCAAGCTTAAAGACGATTCCATACTGGAAGAATTCTATGACAGAGTGATAGAAAACTATGAATATGTGGGAAATTACCTGATTCTGCTGGTACATGACGTCTACGATGTGCCTGGAAAGACCACCGATGGCATTGAGATGGAAGACGCTTCGGATGAAATCTATGAATACATATTATGCTGCGTCTGCCCTGTGGAATTGTCCAAGCCGGGCTTAAGCTACAATCCTGAAGAGAATACCTTCCACAATAGAATCCGTGACTGGGTGGTGAACCTGCCTGAGACTGGATTTTTGTTTCCAGCCTTCCATGACAGAAGCACAGATATACACAGTGTTCTGTACTATTCCAAGAATCCGGAAGAACTGAGGGAAAGTTTTGTGGAACCCCTGCTGGGCTGTCCCCTCCCCATGTCCGCAGGGGGACAAATGGAAACATTTCAGACCATTATAGAAGATACCCTGGGAGAAGACTGCGGCATAGAAATGGTGAAAAACATTCATGACAAGCTCAACGAATTGGCGGAAGAATACAAAGAATCTCCTCAGCCCCTGGCATTGGATAAAAATGAAGTAAAAACCATTCTGGCAGACAGCGGAGTAGCCAACGAACGTCTTGCGGATTTCGACAAGCATTATGATGAAACCGCCGGAGAAAAAACTTCTCTGCTCATGAACAATGTAATGAACATTCGGACTTTTGAAGTAAAAACACCGGACATTGTCATCAAGGTAAACCCTGAGCGCACAGATCTCATTGCCACCCGCAACATTGACGGCAGGGAATGCCTTGTCATAGAACTTGACGGGAGCGTGGAGGTAAACGGCATTTCCGTCCGGGCCGCCACCAATACCTCAGCCATGGAAGACAATGACGAAGAATAGCCCCTTTTCGTGGAGGCTCCCGCTCCTGTCATTGTTCAGTCGCAATAGTATTAACTTAGGAACTGTTTAGAAATAACTTTGAAATAACACATAGGATTTTACTTTGGAGTGCCGCTCAAAAATCTTGTCCCTAGAGTACTATGTAGCTGATTTTTGAGTGGCGCTGTCAAAAAAACGCATTGTGGTTTCACACGTCTTCTGCGTGACAGTCTAAGCTGTGCGAAACGGCTGTTTTTGCTATTTCTGTGCTACCAGCAATTCAAAAAACTCTTCTTCCGGCATGGGTTTGGCGTAATAGAATCCCTGCACCTGATCGCAGCCTATGCTTTGCAATAATTCTATCTGATCCTCTGTCTCCACACCCTCTGCCAAAAGTCCCAGCTCCAATTTATCCGCCATGGACACCACCTGTTCCAGAATCAATCGTCCTTTCCCGGAAACCATCATGTTCTCAATAAATTTCTTATCCAGCTTAATCACGTCAAAGGGTGTTTCCAGCAGAATATTCAATGAAGAATAACCGCTCCCGAAATCATCCATCAAAAGAGTATATCCTTCTTCTTTCAGCTGCAAAGCTTTCATGCTCACCTGCTGATCATCCGCCGTTTCCGTTATCTCCAATTCCAGAAGTTCCTTTGGGATTTCATTGCGTTTGATCATATCCTCCAACACATCAATACACTCATTGTCCCGCAAATGGATTCTGGATACATTCACGGAGACAGGACAATGGGAAATCCCCGCCATTTCACATCTTTTGATAAAACGGCAGGCTTCCTCCCATATATAATAATCCACCTTTTTAATAAATCCATTCTCTTCTATCACAGGGATGAATTCATTGGGATAAATCATACCTCTTTCAGGATGCTTCCACCGTATGAGAGCCTCCGCTCCGATGATTTTATTCTGCGCAATACTGTATTTGGGCTGCAAGTACATCAAAAACTGCCTCTCCGCAATGGCCGCCTGCATATTTTCCTCTATAAACTTCCTGTTGTATAAAGATTCCTTGAATTGTTCCTTATAAAACAAAATATTCCTCAAAACATTTTTCTTGGAAGCCTTTCTGGCCATTGCCGCCCTGTCTTCCATCTGGCGCAGTTCCATTTCCTTATCTTCCACTGTATATACACCATAGGACATTTGCAGCTTTACGTCTTTATAGGAATTGATTCCCGCATCCAGACCATGGATAAACTTCATTAATTCCTCTTCACTCTCAAATTCTGTCACTATCATAAACACATCACTGCGCAGATTCACAAATATCTGGTCTTTGCCGCAATATTCTCCCAGCTTGGTGGCTACAAAATCCAGCACCTCATCTCCGAACTTTTCCCCGTATAAATCATTGATAATTTTAAACTTTCGTATGTCAAACTGAATGAACGCGATTTCCCTTTCAGATGAGAAAAGAAGCTGATTGACATGTCTCCTGAAACTGCGCAGCTTGTTGATATTTTTCAGCAGGCTTTTTATTTCGTCCTCTTCCGGAATATCCGCCAACCCAATACTGCTTTCCTTGATATTGATAAAATGCGCTGCCAGCATATCTTCCAGAATTTCGATACCGGCATTCATGGCCCCCGGGCACTTTTGCAGAATCAACCCTTCTTTCCGGATCATTGCCATTCCTTCCGGACTGGAAATGTCCTGCCCCAAGATATCCCTGCAATCGTATTTCCCATCCATCCTTTCCACAAAGCGATGGATGAATTCATTTGTCTTCTGATTTCCATACACTTCCAGTTCCCTGTCCTGGGAATCATAAAACCCCAATGCCATTCCCAGTACAAGCAGGGATGCCGTAATGCACCCACATGTGCCGCCCTGCCGCATACCGCCGCCAAAGCAGGTACTG
>CAJUGT010000180.1 GCA_910586435.1 uncultured Acetatifactor sp.
AAGTGCTTTCGCAGCGATTCCCCCACCCCACCCGCCTGTATTACCGCAAGTGATAGTATAAAAGGTCCAGAATACTGCGCCAAATGATATACCTGTTGGCACAGCTTATAAGACTCAAAAAGCTGAGGATTCATGAAAGAATGATTTTAGGGCGTCAAACCAAGTACCTGTTTTGTGAAACTTTCGCAAACACAGGCGTCCCCAAGCCACTTGGCGCTATCGGGTCTGAATCGTTACAGGAAATATAGCAAATGCCCATATTACGGGCAGAAGGGAAGCAGCATGAAAGAAAAAATGCATATTGGGGAATTGTATTTTCCCGGCCACGAAGAAATTATAAAAGAGCAGGTGGTCTATCAGGATAAATTGTGCGAGTATAATATGACAAAACCCTCCGAATCGGAGAAGAGGACGGCACTGTTAAAAGAAATGCTTGGCGACTGTGGTGAAGGCGTCTATATTGAAGCTCCTTTTTATGCTAACTTCGGGGGACATCATTGTCATTTCGGAAAAATGGTCTATGCCAATTACCATCTAACCTGTGTGGATGATACACATATCTACGTGGGTGATTATACCATGATTGGGCCAAATGTGACAATTGCCACCGCCGGACACCCCATTTTGCCCGAGCTCCGTGAAAAGGGCTATCAGTTTAACATGCCTGTCCATATCGGCAGAAATTGCTGGATTGGCGCAGGGGCAATCATTATGCCGGGTGTCTCTATCGGGGATAACACGGTCATCGGCGCCGGAAGTGTGGTGACAAAGGATCTTCCCGCCAATGTTGTGGCAGTCGGAACCCCCTGCAAGGTGATGCGCGAAATCAGTGAGCACGACAGAGAGTACTATTACAAGAATCGCAGGATTGGGCCTGTCAATTCCCTATAAATGTATCAATTCCATTGGCAATCCCATAGGCAATTTTATCCTGATACTCTTCCGTAGCCATCAAAGCGTCTTCTTCCGGATTGCTCATATAGCCCATCTCTACAATGGTAACGGGTACCTGACACCAGTTGATTCCGCTCATGGTATCCGTTTCCCATACATATTGTTTCTTGCAGCCTGTGGCCTCCACCAATTCATCCAGTACGGAACCTGACAACTCCCGGCTCTTTTGATAAAAATCGCCATTGTAAGGATTGGAGGCCGTCTGGCATATGGTCATGGCTCCCTGTACAGAGGAATTCTCCGAGCCATTGGCATGAATTCTGATAAATGCATCCGCCTGGGCGTCATTGGCCACCTGCGCCCGCTCACTGTTACTCATATCCACATCATGGGTGGTTCGCACCATGATTACCTCATATCCACGGGCAATCAGCTCTTCTTCCAGCTTTTCCGCTACCATAAGCGTAAGCTCATACTCTTTCAGCCCGCTGACAGCTCCCGAGGTTCCGCTTGCAACTTTGGCCTTCATCTCCGAAGCTCCCGGACCTACGGGTTCCTTCTCACTGTTTCCCTTCTGCTGATGCCCTGGGTCAATTACCACCACATATCCATTGGGATTTTGGGATGGTTCGGTTTCTTCCGCAGAAGATTCGTTTCCAGAAGATGGTTCCGCCGTGGGCTCTTCCCCGGAAGACGGTACTCTTTCCCCGGGAACCGGCGGCGGAGCAGAAGTTTCCGCAGGAAGGGTTGTTGAAGTGACAGGCCCTGAAGGTTCCGGAGAGATAACCTGCCCGGGAGTAGGCTGCGGATTGAAGTTTAACTCTGTCTCCGGCGTTGGCAATGGTTCCGATTTCGTGCCCGTTTCTGGTGTCGCCTGTGGTTCCGACTCCGTGCCTGTTCCTGGTGTCGCCTGTGGTTCCGACTCCGTTCCCGTTCCTGGTGTTGTCCGTGGTTCTGACGTTGTCCCTGAAGGAAGGACTGTCACAGGTTCCACTACTTTCACCCCACTTGTTTCCACACCGGAAGGCGGCGTTGCTTCGTTTCCACAGCCTCCCAACAATAATGTCAATATCAGCATTCCTCCCAAAAAACTTCGCCTTATCTCAAATTGATGCTTTATAATTTTCTTCATTCCCTACACCTTACTCCCATTATTCCGATTCATCAACATAGAATTCCCCATAGTCCTCTTTCATCTTCTTATTCATACATCCCTTGGCATAGCTCATGGCTTCCCAATAGGATATTGCCTTAAAATCAACATGAAAGGCATTTCTTCCATGTAAAGCTCTGGGCAGATTATGGAGAACCCTTAATATTCGGTAAAACCTTTCTTTATTTCCATAGCCATATAAACAGTCCTGCGCATCCGACAATAATCTCTTCATAAATTGCGTTAATTTATATTCCTCTTCCTTATCCATCTCATATACCATATCACATTGAAGCAATTCTTCTCGCTGCTCCAACAGCTTTTTATAATGTGGCAAATTATATTTTTTTGAAAGCCGTTCCAAATATTCAAATATTATTTCGTCACACGACTCTCCTCTCTGTTCCCCTGTGGCACAATCCAGTATTTTCCTCCAGAAAGTAATTTCATCCCTGAGCCGCTTCCTTTCCCACAGCCTCCAAATCTTTCCTCTTCCTCCCCCTTTTTCATATAACACCCCTACTTCCAATATTTGATAATATATTCCTGATTCCATCTTAATCCGCCTGCTTGCGAAAAAGCGCAAGTGAAATTTATTCGCCTGCGCTTTTCCTGCCTATATTACATTTCTTCACACTAATTCATACTTTATTGCAGAGCATTCCTTTCTCATACTACTCTATATGGCCATTGGAGAATCTTCCTCTGGGGCGTTCATCTTCCTGCGGCACATCCGGTTTGCTCCCTGCGCTTTCCACGGCATGGCGCTTCCCTTCCTCATGTGAAGTTTTTTCCTCATGGACTTCCGTGCGATTCTCTCCCATTTCCTGAGGCACAGTTCTTTCCCCATGGAATTCCATGCCCTTCTCACCGGTTTCCACGGATTGACTTCCTTCTTCAAGAACGTCCATACCCTTCTCACCGGTTTCTCCAGCCGGGCTTCCTTCCTCAGAGGGCTTTCTGTCCTTCTCTTTGCTTTCTTCGGACTGGCTTTCCTCTTCAGGGACGACTATTCCATTCTCGCCGATTTCCCCAGCCGGGCTTCCTTCCTCAGAGGGCTTTCTGTCCTTCTCTTTGCTTTCTTCGGACCGGCTTCCTGCTTCAGAAACATCCATACCATTCTCACTGGTTTCCCCAGCCGGGCTTCCTTCCTCAGAGGGCTTCCTGTCTTTCTCTTTGCTTTCTTCGGAGCGATTTTCCTCTTCAGGAACATCTATACCATTCTGGCCGGTTTCCCCAGCGAAGCTTGCTTTTTCAGCACCTCCTGCGTCTTTCCCTCTCGCTTCCTGTCCTCCGTCCTCTTTGGGTTCCAATCCCTCCCCCACAGATTGGCAGGAATCCTTTTCCATGCCCTCCTTTGGAGACATATTCACCCGCTTTTCCTTGTCCTCTTCCCTTTCCTCCTGCTCAGGCAAACCCTTATACTGACGGAAAATCGCCATAAATTCCTTGCCGGTAATGGTCTCTTTCTCAATTAAAAATTCTGCCAGTTTATCCATAATTTCCCGATTATCCCGCAGCATTTCCAATGCCTTTTCATAGCTTTCCTTGAGAATTGCCACCACTTCCGCATCTATATCTGCCGCTGTGGCATCGCTGCAATTAAGAGCTGATCTTCCTTCCAGATATTGGCTCTCAATGGTTGCCAGCCCCACCAGGCCAAACTTTCTGCTCATTCCATATCTTGTAACCATATTGCGCGCAATATCCGTGGCCTTCTCTATATCATTCGCTGCGCCTGTGGTTACAGTGTCAAACACAACCTCCTCCGCAGCACGGCCTCCTACCAGGCTCACCAGCATATCCCGCAGTTCCGCCTCGGTATTAAGATATTTTTCCTCCTCCGGCACATGCATCACATAGCCCAACGCTCCCATGGTTCTGGGCACAATGGTAATCTTCTGCACCGGTTCGGAATTCTTCTGTAAAGCACTGATCAGCGCATGCCCCACTTCATGATAGGAGACAATTTTGCGCTCCTCTTTACTCATGATGCGGTCTTTCTTCTCTTTTCCCACCAGCACCACTTCAACTGCGTCAAACAAATCCTTCTGACACACATATTCCCGGCCTTCCTTCACTGCGTTAATGGCCGCTTCATTAATCATATTTGCCAGATCAGAACCCACAGCGCCGCTGGTGGCCAGAGCAATTGCATCCAAATCCACGGTTTCATCCATCTTCACATCTTTGGAATGCACTTTCAGAATCTCCACACGCCCCTTCAAATCCGGCTTATCCACGATAATCCTTCTGTCAAAACGTCCGGGCCGCAGAAGAGCCTTATCCAATATTTCGGGACGGTTTGTGGCTCCCAAAATCAAAATACCCTTAGAACTGTCAAAACCATCCATTTCCGACAACAGCTGATTCAGCGTCTGCTCCCTTTCCTCATTACCTCCTCCATACTTTGAGTCACGGCTGCGGCCGATGGCATCAATTTCATCAATAAATATAATACAGGGCGCGTTTTTAGTCGCCTCTTTAAACAGATCACGCACACGGCTGGCACCCACACCCACATACAGCTCTATAAAATCAGATCCTGTCAGAGAGAAAAATGGCACATGCGCCTCTCCCGCCACTGCCTTGGCCAACAAAGTTTTACCCGTTCCGGGAGGCCCCACCAGCAATGCTCCCTTGGGAAGCCTGGCTCCGATTTTGGAATACTTTCCCGGGTTATGCAGGAAATCCACAACCTCAACCAAAGATTCCTTTGCCTCATCTTCACCTGCCACATCCTTAAACGTAACCCCTGTTTCCTTCTGTACATACACTTTCGCATTGCTCTTCCCCACACCCATGGGGCCGCCGCTTCCGCCCATCTTCTTGAACACCACTCCCAGGAGTATCCACATGAGCGCCACCGGCAATATCACATACAGCAAAATATCCAGAATTCGCCCGGAATTATCGCTCAGCACACGACTTCCATCCACCCCCCGCTCTTCCAGTCTTGCGGTGAGAGTATTCAAGTCTTCCATAATGACCGTGGAATAGGTTATCTTGAAATTTCCATAGAAGGGATAACCCGTCATCCCGTTAGACCCAGTACCGGAACTATCGTCCTTCAGGGTAAACAGCACCTGACCGCTGCTCTGCACTTCCACTGCATCCACCCGGTCCAAATTCAAATATTCCAGGAATTTCATATAACTGACTTCCTGGGCATTGCCATTGCTGCCAAGAAGCAGATTCCAAAGCATAAAAACAAGCAGCACCGTGCTTAATGCCGCAAGTACAATCATCATGACATTTGGCCTTCTGGGAGGTCCTCCATTCCCGCCATTGTTCCCCGGCGTATTGCCCCGGTTCCCGTTGTTGTGTCCTCCCCCGTTATCATATTGGTTCATCTGATTGTCCATAATAACTCCGTTTCCGTTTTTTCGGGCATTCGCCAAGAAAGCCTCACCCTTCACACTGATTATAATTATTGTCAACTTATAATGTCGAGAAATCTATTCTATTATAGGCATTAATGATTGATTAATCAATAGTATAATTGTGAAAAAATGGTGTCAACTCTTAAAGATTTATAAAACACTTTTTTATTGCCTGTATTTCATTTTAGACAGAACGCTTTATTATATACACCAGGCGTTTTACCCAATTTTCTTTTGTTATAATATCGGATATGGCGCTTTTTTATTCCGCCCAAATGATATATAATATTTCCGCGCTGGTGATTAGTCCTTACTTATAAGGGCAACTTTAAAAGCTTTAGCACCAAACACAATTCAAAAAATAATTTCATAATTTATCCAACCATTTTTATATAATTGATACTTAATAAACGAACTACCTTGTACAGAAAGCAAATGTAACAAAAAAGGAAAGACATGGAACGAAAGTGAGGCGGACTAATTGACACAAGAGGAAATGCTGGCTTTGTTAGAAGAGGAATATCTTGCGAAAATTATGGGCTTTTGCTATAAAAAGGTGGGATACCCGGATGCGGAGGATTTGGCATCGGATATCACCTTGGAAGTGCTGAAATACATTTATGACGATAAGCCTGTAAAAAATTTCAACGCATTGGTTTGGAGCATATCAAAACATACCTTCTGCAAGCTGCTCAGAAGAAAAAAGTACGGCAATACCATATATTTGCCAATGTCCATATCGCCAATGCTGACAGAACCCATGGCATCAGATAATGTGGAAGAGGAAATTCTGCGTCGGGAGAAGGAAAGTCTTCTGCGCCGGGAAATCGCTTTGCTGCCCGCCAAACACAGAAAGACCATTATCATGCATTATTTTGATGGTATGGGGTGTGAACAGATAGCAGAAATCCTTGAAGTCAGTATTGGAACCGTCAAGTGGTGGCTTCACATCACAAGAAGTTCCATGAAGGAGGGAATGGATATGACACGCGAATATGGAAAGAAAAGTTATCGGCCGGAATCCTTACGGATATCCTGTCAGGGAACTCCGGGCGCAGACAATGAGCCAATGAGCTGCGTACAGAGAAAAGTGCCGCAAAATATTCTGTTGTCCGCCTATGAACATCCTGTGGCAATTCAGGAATTGTGTATAGAATTGGGAATTTCTGCTCCATATGTAGAGGACGAAGT
>CAJUGT010000181.1 GCA_910586435.1 uncultured Acetatifactor sp.
ATAATGCCATATTCAGCACATCAGCTTCAGATGCGTAAATAATAGAGGTTTGCTGCGGCGTAAGTTCCGGCGGAATAAGATTAACCTTAATGGAATCTGTATGTATCCGGTAGTTAATTTTTGCCAATTCCCTCTTAGCACTCCATCCAAGTAAAGCCTGTTCTTCTTTCTTTAGCCGCTCAAATTCCTTGATAAGGTATAATTTGAATTGCGGAGATACCCAGCTTGCAAACTCAAACGCAATATCTTTATATGCGTATGTACCGCCATACCGTCCCGCTTTTGCCACAATCCCCTTTGAATTTGTACGGGATACCCATTGCTTAACCGACATAATAAAACGGTTTAATCCTGCCTCCAGCATGATTTCTTCATAGGCGGCAGCATTGAAGTCTGCATTATACATTTCTTCCCATATGCCAAGAAATTCTATTGTGTTCTTATTTCGTAACCATTTTTCTATCAGGGCAGGTCCGTTATCAATTTTCCTTACCATATCAGTTAATGAGATGTAATCATCCTCTTCAATTTGTAAGACCTGTATTTCTGTTCCGTCAACATTTAGTTTCCCCATAAGCAATTCCTTCCGTTTTATAAATAACCTTGTTTCTTTGCCTTTTCCATCAAATGGGGTTGAATATTGGGATATGTCAATCTTTCTGGCAATCCGTCCATCATGGCGATTTTTTCAATTTCGCTATGTAACTCTGATTCAAAACATTTTATATCGGCAAAGAATAGCATTCCAAAAGATTCGCTGCCATCAAAATTATCTGGCGCTGTAACAGAATATACACAGACGGGCTCTATATCAAATTCCAAAGCCCCTGTTTCCTCATATAATTATCTTCTTGCCGTGTCCATAATATTTTCCCCCTGCTCCCGATAACCTCCAGGAATTTCCCATGTGTTCCTGTCCTTGTGTTTGCAAAAGACATATTTATTTTTGGCTTTAGTTATTATCACAGCAAATTTTAGCAGTTCATCGTCCATATTGTCATAAAATTTTACCTCTGTCATTTTGCCATTTCTCCATCTGTATTCTTAATTTATTCCAATCTGTTACCATTATAATTTTTTATCTTCTGTATACGGCAAATCAAAGAATTTTACCCCATCTATTTCTGAAATACCCACATATATTTTATCCGTATACCGTCCATATGTGCAAAAGTGCTCCATGACATATTTTGCTGTAAACGGCATTAACCATTTGCATATGCCTTCATTAGAAGCCAGATTATCATCTACATGTTCTTTTAGATTGGCAAAAAATAATAATTCTGCCTGATTTCCCCCTCCTGTTCGTTGCTTTTTGCGTTCCGGTAGCCTTCATCGGAGAAGAATAAATTCCACAAATTTTCTGTACGGAGAATTCATGGCAAATTCCAAATGGGGGATTTTCTTTGGCGGATGCTGTTTCAGCCGCCCGCAGCTTTTTGCCGCAGCTCCTCACGTTTGGGATAAAGCACATAATTGAATAAATAGTTATCGTCGTCCAGCAAGCGTTCATCCCACACATCCTCATCATTCCAGGAACCCATGTAAACCACATGGCCATTTTTTATCAGGCAGTGCAGCCCCTCATCCTCCTGCCAGTCACAGCCGCCACTCAGATTCAGTACAGGGATTTCCGGCTCCCTGGGAACCTTGATGTCCAAGCTGCCAAACTCCATATAACGAAGAACCTCTAACGGCTCTTGTATGTTCTGTATACCTTCGTCCAACAGTTCCCCCTTGCTTGTGGATTCTAACTCATCCTGAAGGTAATACAGAGCGTATTGGCAGATTTCCCTTACCAGAGCTTCATCTACCTCCGACAACCACCGAACGGACTGGGCAACGTACTCCGCTGTAACACCCTCGTCACAAGCCACCTCAATCTGCTTGTGAAAATAAGGGAATTCTACATAGCCTGTCACCCTATCAAATTCATCTGTCCCGACATCTATTAAAATGTCCTCAAAGCGCAGTCCTGACATATGTAATTTCCTCCTTTGGAAAAATCTTGGTTTGCCGATGGTTCCATTATACCGCAATCACTTTCCAGAAGGAATAGCCTTTACAAAAAATTCATTTACCGTGAAATTGCCACGTCCACAGCATACGGTCAGTTTACGGCCATCCATCCGCCCTATTGGAACATAAGGAAGATTATCTTCCAAATTTTCCGTTACCTCCGTATATTCTTCTGGTTTGTTTATAACTTTTGATTTGTCTAACATTTATTATCTCTTTGATTCAAATGAAATTATTTTATTTTTCGGTATTCTCATTCCAAACACCTCCCACTCTTTCTGGCTATGTGCTTTGGAATCCCCTTTTTAGAAGCTGAGCCTGCATAAACGGCTTTACCTATTGGTTTCATCCCTGCAGCCTTAAAAAATTCGTCCATATTGCGTATATTAATTAGCATAGTCCCCATAATCCCACTGTCCGGAATATTGAATCTCCCCATTCTCCAGATACATCGTCCCTGTCCCATGGTAATCGCCATTCTTCCATTCACCTTCATAAAACACTTGTTCCGACATCGGATAATACTCTGTCCCCACCCCATGATACCTTCCTTTTTTTACGCCTCCTTCATATGCTAAGCAGCCCAACTCATAGATTTTAAATTCCCCATTCATTTCCCCTTTCTCATAAGTGCTTTTGGTTATCCCTGAGGTACGGCAGAAGTTCATCCCATCAATACCTCCTGCCCCTTTGTTCGACTTTACTTTCTTATATGCATTGTTCAGATTAGCCGGTTATAAAATCTTCTCCAACAGCCTGTCCGTCTGAAAGTCTGTGATGATGCGGTTGTTTTCAGCAATCCTCTGGCAGGCGGACACTTCTGCATACTCTTTCAATTCCGTCGATACCATTTGCAGATAGTCCTCAATATGAAGTTGTCTGTCCTTAAATTTGTCATTGGTTACATTCATTTACTCACATCTCCTAAAGTTCAGTCCTTTCCATCATGTTTGCAACTACGATGGTACTATGACCTCTGCTGACTTCTCGCCATTCGTTGTTACTCACGGATTTCATATTCTGTTTTCATCCGCTGACGAGACCTCCCTTGGTACCACACGTTTCTTTCTCTCCATATATCTGCCACATCTACCATAGTTAATTCCGGGTAGTTATTGGACTTTAGTTTGTATGGCAACCTTATCCTTAACCATAGCCTTATGTGATTTTTGTTCGTCAGACCAGAGTTTTGCCGCCACCTTCCTTCAGATTCCCCTCGCGTTAATCATAATCCTTGTTATGAATAGGACACCCTTGGTCTTGGCTATATCCTTCCCACTACCATGGCGGATTAGGGACTTTCACCCATTAGAAACGTGCGCCGCAAGGCGCACCATGAAAAAACCTCCGAAGATTACTCTTCGGAGGTCTCCCTAACAGGGCTACAAGGATTCGAACCTTGAAATGACGGAGTCAGAGTCCGTTGCCTTACCGTTTGGCGATAGCCCTTTGCTTGACTACTTGAGTTATTATACACGAAGTGTTTCCATTTTGCAATACCTTATTCAAAATTTTTTTATTTTTTTCTATCAACTATGATTCTGTACAATCCAAACTTAGCTGCACATGTAATATTTCCGCATATTGTACAATATCCGTTCCCTGTCCCACCCTGCTGACCCTTACCAGGCTGGCTTTCACATAAGCATACACTCCGCTGTTGCCAACACTCCTGCCCAACACCTGCCGCTTTTCATTTTCTTCTTTTTTCTCATCCCAGAACCAGAATCCGTCATCTTCCAGGTCAAAAGACTTGACATACTCCCCTAGAAAAGTTTCCAGATCATCTTCTTGCCTGACTTCTTCCGGCATTTGGCAGCTCACTGACGCATCCAGCACTTGTCCGCTTACCGCATGCAAAATCAATTCCGCCTCCATGCCTTTCCCCCCCAAAACCACCGTCCAATATCCACATGACCCATCATCCCCAAAATCACCCGCCTGCGGCGACCAGAGATAACAATTTGCCCTATATTCCTTCAGGTCATATTCCGCTCCCCCAAAATGCGGCAGAAAGAAATCCTCCATCCACGCCTTTCCACATTCTATAGCCTGCGCCATGGATAACTGTCCCACCCCGGGCTCATGGGGATAGGCTTCCGCTTCCCTCCGCAGCTCTTTCACTGCCTGCGCAAGCTCTGTGTCCGACAGTTTTCTTCTCTCTGCTTCAAAGGAATCCTGTACCAGGATATCCAACCTGCCTTCCCCCTGCAACAGCATCGCCTCTTCCCGCAGCATCCGATTCTGAACCCAAAACAATCCACCAAAAGCAATTCCAAAAGCAATCAAGATTCCCCCCAGATTCACCACAAGATGCCCCTGTCTCCATAACCGCTTTCCTTCAACCATATCAGACTTCCTGCTTGATTTCCCCATCTTCTTTCACCCATTTCAAACAAAAACTTACTCTTGTGCCCTGACCTTCCCTGCTCTCAAACAAAAGACCGCCCCCATGAATTCTTGCGATTCTATCCGCCAGAGCCAGTCCCAGCCCGGCTCCGTGCTGCTTTCTCGAACGCGCTTTATCCACCATATAAAAAGCTTCCGTAATGCGGGACAATTCTTCTTCCTTCATTCCGCATCCGTCATCTTTGATATGAATCCAGTAGTCTTTGTCCTTCCCTCCAAGTATTTCTATCCTGCGGCTTCCCGCCTTAACAGAATTATCCACCAGATTAAGAAGCAATGTTTTCAGCAAATCATATTCCACTTTCACAAATGCGCTTTCCACATGCAGCGACAGCTCAATCTGTCTCTCCGAGAGCATGGGTTCCAGGCTCTCCACAACGTCCCGCAGCAATTCCTCCGCAGACATTTCCTGTAAGGGAAAAACCTGTCTCTCCAATACGGTCAGTTCCATCAGCTTCAGGGACAATGCTTCCAGGCGCATTCCTTCATTCCATATATGCCAGGAGGCTTTGCGTATCTCTTCTCTGGTCAGATCTCTTTGATACATCGTATCAGCATAGCCAATAATTGATGTAAGAGGTGTCTTCAACTCATGGGCAAAATTTGCCACAAAATCTTCCTTCTCCCTGGCCGCTTTTGACAATTCATTGATTTTCCCTTCCACCGCATCGGCCATTTGATTAAAGCTCTCCGCCAACAGGCCAATTTCATCCCTTCCCCTTATGGCAAGCCTTTTCCCATAATCACCATCTGACATTCTGTGCGCAGACTGTGACATTCGCTTCAGCGGACCTGTCAAAAACGATGATAATATCCCCAGCAGAACCATTCCCGCAGCCATTGCCGCCAGATAACATCTCCTGAAGTATTGACGCATGGTTTCCTGCTGCCTCAGGCTTTTGCTTATATCCCACTCTGTCACAAAATAATATTGTTCTCCTGCTTCCCGACCCTCCAAGACTGCCCCCACCAGAATAGAACCTCCCTGTGGAGTCCTGCGAAACCGAAACACATGCGTCTCTGCGGACAGCTCCTCTAAAAATGCCGGTTCCATCCCCTGAATCTCCGAGTAAATCTGGCTCCTGTCTTGGGCAAAAAAAGCTGCCGGAACACTAATCTCATCTGCCAGGCTTTCAAACAGGCTCACCTCTGTCCCTTCCCATCCCAGGAGCAATTCCTGTCCGTCCAGAAATTTCTGGCTAATCTTATATTCCTGCCCATATTCCGTAATCTCCCCGTCTGTGATGCTTATCACAATATGACTGTCAGAATATGTCAATAATGCCGACTGCACGGTAAATTTGTCATATTGATACTGTTTCAGGGCAAAGTCCGCTTCCCGCTCCATACTGCTTTCCAGGGCATAATGCAGAAGAAAATAACCTGAGACAGAGAACGCCATCCCAAACACCAACATTCCAAAAATAAATATTTTCGTAAAGAGCCGCATCCTATCCCTCCAGTCTGTAGCCTATACGAAATATGGTTTTGATTCTCTCTTCCCATCCAAGCTTCTTACGCAGACGCTGAATGTGAGAGTCCAATGTCCTTGTCTCTCCCACAAATGGCTCCCGCCACACTTTTTCATATAATTGTTCCCTGCGCAAGGCCACATTGGGATTTCTCACCAGTTCTGTCAGCAAATCAAACTCTTTCGCCGTCAGCATAACCGCCACCCCCTGCCTGGTTACTTCCCTGGAATCCAAATCAATGAAAATATCACCATATTCCAGCGTCTTTCCTTTGCTTCCCATTCTCCGAAGTACGGCCTCCACCCTGGCCAGAAGTTCCCCTATCTGAAAGGGCTTTGTCAGATAATCGTCCGCTCCCGCCTTAAGTCCCCGGATTCGTTCTTCCACCGAACCTTTGGCAGTTAAAAAAATTACCGGAGTCCCACTGGGCTTTATATCTTCCAGAAGGGCATAGCCATCCCGTTTCGGAAGCATGATGTCCAACAAAATCAGGTCAAACTTTTTTCTCCTGACAAATTCGGCTCCTTCCATGCCATCATAAGCACAAGTACAGCTATAATGTTCTGCGCTGAGATTCATACATATCAAATCCGCAATCGCTTCGTCATCCTCAACAACCAATATTTCTGTCAAATTTTTTTCTCCTATTCCAGTACCGTCTCTGCACTTCGGTGCCCCTATGAGGGAAGGGTTATT
>CAJUGT010000182.1 GCA_910586435.1 uncultured Acetatifactor sp.
TAGAAAGCTGTTCTTTCTTTCTGCCCTGAATATGATACTTCACTTAGGTATTATACCATAACCACCCCTTTTATGGTAATAAAATATTTTGTCCTATTTTAATGCTGTCCGGATTCGAGATATTATTCAGGGAGCATACTTCCGCAACACGGGCGTCGCTGCCGTATCGCCTGATACAGATACCAATCAGAGTATCCCCCCTTTTTACCGTGTAGGAAACAGGTTCGGCTGAAGGCTGCACCGCAGGTTTCTGCGTTTGCTGCGGTGCGTTTGTAGGCTGGGGCGTTACAACAGGTTCCGGCGTCATCACAGGTTCCGGTGTCGATTGTTCCCCAGGATTTGGCGCAGGCGGTACAGAACTCTCCGGCGTAGGCTGCAATGCGGGTTCTGAAGTTGATTTCGCCTCATTTTCCTTTAAAATCGCCTCATTGAGCTTGTCCTCCGCCACAATGGTTCCCACCTGGACAGAGCCATTGGATACCTCCATGAAATCCTCCGGGGCATCCGGCAGTTGTCTCCTGATTAAATTATCCAAAAAACGACCGGCGGCTGACTGCAAATCGCCTAATTTTACTCCGTTTCCCATGGCCGCAAGCCCTGTTACACACAACAGCGCAAAAATTGCCGCCACCGAATATTTCATTCTGCGCAACCTTGCCGCTCCCGATTCAGTATCAGGTTCTTTTGCATGTCCATTCCATAAAGCGGAAGACTTCCCCCCATTCCAGCCGCGCTCCTCCGAAAGAGCACGTCTTTCCTCCTGACGTTTTTTCACCGTATTATATTTTTCCTGGTCAAATTCTTCCGGCTTTGCCTCTTCCTGACGCTGATCCACCATGTAGGCCAGCATACTGTCATTCTTCTCATAAAATTGCGCATATCCCTCTATGTACCTGCATACCCCCTGCTCACAGACATGAAAACCCTCTACCATTTCCCCGTCAAGCAAACGATACCCCAAAAACACATAATCCGAAAAATATCTTTTTCGCAGTTTCTCCGACTCCTGCAAAACCGCCTGGGACAGATGCCGACACTCTTTTTGCAGAAAATTCAGCCTGCCTGCGCCATAGAAGAATAAATAGGTTATTCCATCCTCTTCTTTCCGTATCCCATACAACGCCACCGCCATACGCTTGTCCCCGGCGTACTGGTTTAATTGTTTCATATAAGAAATCACATAGTCTTCCACGTAAATTTTACAATGTGGATTTGTCTCCCCAATTTGAGTTACATTTTTTGGCAATTGCATACAAACACCTCCCATACCGTTTATACTTATCATATCATCGGCATGGGAGGTATTTTAGCAATCTTTGTCACGATTGAATCAGAACTGTTCGACAATCTTTGCGTCAAATTTATAAACCGTTACGGAATCATATTCTTCTCCTTGACCAAAGACACAGGATGGGAACTCAGGATGGTTGGCACTGTCAGGAAAATATTGGGTTTCCAGGCACAGTCCCCACCGGGGGCCATAGGATACCCCTGCCTTTCCTTTCTGTTTCGTGATAAAATTGCCGGCATAGAACTGTACACCGGGCAATGTTGAATGGACTTCCATCTGCCTGCCGCTCACCGGCGCCTTCAACCGTGCAATGAGGCGAAGTTCTCCATTCCAGCCGTCAATGACCCAATTATGATCGTAACCACCGGCAAATTGCAGCTGTTCAAACGTCTCACGAATATCCCTTCCAACTCTCTTGGATTTCGTAAAATCCATGGGAGTTCCTTCCACTGACGCTATTTCCCCTGTTGGTATGGAACCCCCATCCGCAGGCGTATATCGGGAAGCTGCCAGCCATAATTCATGATCCTCAATGCTGCCGGAGCCTTCCAGATTAAAGTATGTATGATTTGTAAGATTCATTATGGTTCTTTTGTCACTGATTCCATGATAATGAAGCGTCAATCCGTTCTCTTCATCCAGGATATAGGTAACTTCCGCCCTTTTATTACCGGGGAATCCAAGACTGCCATCTTCATCCTCCAATGAAAACGTCACCCTGTCCTCTCCGCAAACCGCTTCCCAAAAACGTTTATGCCATCCCTTTTCCTTATGGCTGTGAAGGTTGTTGACCCCATCATTTACATCCAGATGATGGACCTCACCATCCAGACAAAAAGCCGCCTTTGCCGTCCGATTGGCATTGGGACCGATTACCACACCGAAAAAGCAGTCGTTATTCACATAATCTCCGCCATCATCAAATCCCAGGACCACATCTTCCAGTACACCATTCTTATCCGGCACCAATATTTTCACCACAGCAGCGCCAATATTTGTCACCGATACCTGCATCCCCTTTCTGTTGGACATGGTATAAAGCGACAGCTTTCTCCCGTCTCTCATCTCTCCGAAATCACTTACCACAACTGACATATTCTGCCTCCCAGCATTCCCTTTTGTTCCCTGCCATAAGCCATGAAAGCTTTTGGCAGCCAATTCCATAACCTTTACAGCTCCGTCCGCCCTTCCAGCGCACGAAACAGCGTCACTTCATCTATGTATTCCAGATCTCCTCCCACCGGAACCCCGCTGGCAATCCTTGTCACCCTGGTTCCAAGAGGTTTGATGAGCTTGGCGGCATACATGGCAGTTGTTTCACCTTCCAGGCTGGAGTTGGTGGCGATTATCACTTCCTCCACCTCCCCCTTCAGCCGCTCCATCAGCTCTTTCAGTTTAATATCACCGGGACCGATACCCAACATGGGGGATATGGCTCCGTGCAGCACATGATACACTCCTTCATATTTTCCCGTCTTCTCATATGCCGCCAGATCCCTGGTATTTTCCACAACCATTATCAGCTTATGATTACGTTTTCCATTGGCGCAGACAGGGCAGACTTCTCTGTCTGTCAGAGTGTAACACTCCTTACAATATCGAACGTTTTTCTTTGCCTCTATTATGGTATTGGCCAGCCTGTCCACTTTGTCCTGGGGCATGTTAATCAGATAGAATGCCAGGCGCTGGGCAGACTTTCCCCCAATACCGGGAAGTGCCGCCAATTCCTCTATCAATTTATTGATATATCCGCTATACAAATCCATTAGAAAGGCAACCCTCCCAGACCACCTGTCATTTTGCCCATAAGCTCCGCATTTGCTTCTTCCGCCTTTCGCAGTGCCTCATTGACAGCTGCCACAATCAAATCCTGCAACATTTCAATGTCTTCCGGGTCCACCACTTCCTGGGACAATTTAACACTTATGATTTCCTTTTTTCCGTTTACCACCGCTTCTACGGCATTTCCTCCTGCCGTAGCCGAGAATTCCTTTGTCTCCAGTTCTTTCTGCCCTTCTTCCATCTGCCGCTGCATCCTTTGTGCCTGCTTCATCAGATTGCTCATATTTCCCGGCATTGCGCCCCCTGGAAATCCGCCACGTTTCGCCATAATTCCTGTCCTCCTGATTCCGTTTTGTCTCTGCGCTTATCGCCCCAGGACCTTTTTATATTTTGTCACCTTTTTCCTGCCGCCCTTACGGTTGGGGATTTCACTCGTCTTCGTTGTCCTCTTCCTCAATATCCATTTGAATCATCTGTGCCAAATCCACATAATTTTCTTCAAATTCCTGAATTCCACCCACTGACCTGATGTCCACTTCTACCTTCTTTCCCGAAAAATCTGACAACAGCGCCTCAAGCTGTTCCTTATGCTCCGGGTGGGTCTTAAAATAATCCCATGTGTGGCCGTCATCAAACGCCACAATCAGCTTTCCATCCTCACCCAGACTCAATCTTGCCGATTTCAGATGTGCCTTCAAGGGATTTTCCGCATTCCCGGTGATTGCAGGCCATCTGGTCACAATCTGTTTCACATCTTCCGGAATCGCCTTTGGCAGTTCTGGTCTCGGCTTGATGACATCCGATGTTACTTTGGGAGAATTTGCCCCTTCGCCTGCCACAAAAACCCCATTTTCCATTTGCTCTTCTACCTGACGTATACGGTCAAGTATGGCATCCTGTGTTGTCTCCATCTGGGGTTTGCAGAGTTTGATCAATGCCACCTCCACTAGAATGCGCTTTTGTGCCGCATATCGTATCTGCCCTGATAATTCTGAAAAAATCCGAATCAGTCGAATCACTTTCTCCATATCCGCCATTTCAGCTTCTTCCTTGAGCCGTTTCAGATTATCCGATGACATATCAATCACTTCTTCCAGATTGTCCGATGCCTGAGCCAACATCAAATTGCGCAGATACCAGGTAAACTCTGTCACAAACTGAGCAATCTCCCTGCCCTGCATCACGATTTCTTCCAGAAGTCCTATACATCCCAGTACGTCCCTGGCCAAAATATGGCGCAGGAGACTGCTGAAGACTTCCGTATCCACCGCCCCCAAAACGTCCAGAACCTTATCATAGGTCAGTTCATGCCCCAGGTGAAACGCAATGCATTGATCCAACAAGCTCAATGCGTCACGCATGGAACCATCAGCAGTTTTGGCAATATAGCGCAAAGCCTTCTCTTCCACCTGTACATGCTCCGCCTCCGTCAGTTCCAACATTCTGTCCGTGATGCATTCGATTGAGATACGTTTAAAGTCATACCTTTGGCATCGGGACAAAATCGTAACAGGCAGCTTATGTATCTCCGTGGTGGCCAGAATAAATATCACATAAGAAGGCGGCTCTTCCAGTGTCTTCAGCAAAGCATTGAAAGCCCCTATGGAAAGCATATGCACTTCATCTATGATATAAACCTTATATTTTCCCTCCGCCGGGGAATAAGACACTTCCTCCACTATCTCCCTGATATTGTCAACGCCGTTATTGGAAGCCGCATCCATCTCAATTACATTCATGCTGGCTCCCGCCGCAATGGCACGGCAAATACGACACTCCCCACAAGGTCCGTCCTCCGTGGGATTTTCACAATTCACTGTCCTTGCCAGGATTTTAGCAACGGATGTCTTGCCCGTTCCCCTTGTCCCTGTAAACAGATAAGCATGACCGATCCTGCCCGCCTTTAGCTGATTTTTCAGAGTAGTCACAATATGATCCTGTCCCTTCACATCCGCAAATGTACCAGGACGAAATTTTCGATATAGCGCCGCATAAGACATATCTTCTCCATGCCTTTCCACAACCTGTGCCGTGCCCGCCAGGCAGACATGGCACAAGCCCAAAATAATACCCCTTATGAAGGGAATTTGTTCTGATTAGTTTCCAAAAGAAATCCCAAGCAGTCTTGCTTCCTGCACAATGGTGGCATCCGGCGAAATTGCCTTTAATTTACCAGCCACATCTTCCAAAGGCACACGAACCACTTCACGGTTCTTATATCCCACCATAAATCCAAACTGTCCGTCCAAAATCAGCTTGCCTGCCTCTGCCCCCAGACGGCTTGCAAATACACGGTCATATGGACATGGACTTCCGCCCCGCTGCATATGACCGGGCACAGTAACCCGTACTTCCCTGCCAGTCTTTTTCTGAATCGCCGCAGCCACCTCATAAGAAACAGACGGATGGGGATTCTTCTCCATTTTTTTCTTATAATCTTTTTTAGAGAGTTTTGCGTCCTCTTTGGATATCGCCCCTTCGGCCACCGCAATGATGGTAAACCTGCTTCCTCTCTTGTCCCGTTCTTCAATTTTGTCCACCACTTTATCAATGTCATAGGGTATCTCAGGAATCAAAATAATATCCGCGCCCCCGGCCATCCCTGCATTCAAAGTAAGCCAGCCAACTTTATGTCCCATTACTTCCACAATGAATACCCTCCCATGGGAAGCTGCGGTGGTATGAATGTAATCAATGGCGTCCGTGGCAATATCAACTGCGCTCTGGAATCCAAAGGTCATGTCCGTTCCCCACAGATCATTGTCGATGGTCTTAGGCAGAGTGATGATATTCAGCCCCTCCTGCCGTAGCAGATTTGCTGTCTTATGGGTGCCATTGCCTCCTAGAATCACCAGACAGTCCAATTGCAGTTTGTAATAGTTCTGCTTCATGGCATCCACTTTATTCAGCCCCTTTTCATCCGGGTCCTGAATAGTCTTAAAGGGAGTCCGGGAAGTTCCCAGAATCGTTCCCCCCTTGGTGAGGATGCCGGAAAAATCCTTCCCTGTGAGCATCTGGAATTTTCCATAGATCAGCCCTTTATAGCCATCCAGAAAACCATAAATCTCCACCTCTTCCGGACCATTGAGCAGCGTCTTCACCACTCCTCTCATAGCTGCGTTCAACGCCTGGCAGTCTCCGCCACTGGTGAGCATACCGATCCTCTTCATGTATCTTTCCTCCTTCAATTTAATCCCGCCATGTGTTCCCACGACATATGGCAGCCTGATGAAATGACTTATCCGTACCTATATAGAATATTACCCTTTCTTAATAAAATTTGCAACATTTACAGAAAAAAAACATTTCCCCTATTGCAAAAATGGTGTAGATATTATAAAATAAAAAACGGTCGTAAGACCACTTATGACAGGGAGAGTTATCGAAGCGGTCATAACGAGCTGCACTCGAAATGCAGTTGTCCTTTA
>CAJUGT010000183.1 GCA_910586435.1 uncultured Acetatifactor sp.
TTCCTCCTTCCGTTATATCTATATAGATTTATTAGATTGGACTTTGTAACTATTTATCAGTAGTCATTCTTGACTACACCATTATTATACTAGGAGGAACAATATGCCATTTATTAATTCAAGAGTAAGCGTAACCATGACAAAATCCCAGGAGGAATCACTGAAAGACAAGCTTGGCAAAGCCATATCCATTATACCGGGAAAATCGGAAAAATGGCTTATGATAGAGTTTGCGGATGGGTGTAATCTGTATTTTCAGGGGAACAATTCGGAACCTGCGGCCTTTATAGAGGTGAAAGTATTCGGAAGCATTCCGGACAGCTGCCTGGATGAGCTGACCGGTGCCATATGTGATATTTATGAAACGGAGCTGCAAGTGAAAAAAGAGCGGGTCTATGTAAAATATGAAGAAGTTGACAAATGGGGATGGAACGGCGGTAATTTTTAGAGATGACTTTGCTGCCCAGTGCTCTATCCGGTCAGTAATTGCACTGCCAGTGCCGGATATTTTGTCAGTCTGCAAGGCGGAGGAAGGAGACGATGCGGTGGACACGCCTGCTGACGACAACGCAGTAGATGGCAAAATAGGCGGTACTGAAAGTGTGGTTACTGACCGGATGGAGTACTGGGGCAGGAAGTGACAAACTGCCCCATGGATGCGCCCACAGACTGGCCTACAATGTTATAAGCTGTCTGGTGATAGTGGAAGGCGTCTTTCATATGGGACATATGGGGTTCAAAGCTTCCTGCCAGAATAAAATCTTTTTCGGTACGGCATAATTCTGCCTGTGCGTCTCGTATGATTTTATATTGCAGATCCCAGTCCCGGCCGGTGAGACCCCTGTTAAGTTGGGGAAACTGAAGGTAATTATAGTGCCCGATTTGTACCATAAAACATTTTTCCACGCCATGGGATTGAAAGGCATGGAAAATGGCCTTGGTATTCGTGATATAAGCGGAAGCTGTCATTTTGGCGTCGCCGTCACTTTCTCCCTGGCACCAGATAAGGAAGATTTTACCGGGAGTGATTTGTTCTTTCGCAAGAAATTCTTTTGCGGTGTCCAGGCGTTCCACTGCGTCATTGACGTATACTTTCAGCCAGCCGGAGGTATTTGATCCGCCTATGGATGCGGACACCGCTATGAGAGGTCTGCCGGTGAGGGCGTAATATTCTGATACTGCGGCGCTGACCATGCTTCCGGTGCGCTTTGATCTGCCTTTGGAATCATAATCGGAGATGGCGCCCGGACGGTCTTCACCCAGGCCAAAGGGTTCTGTTATGGGTAGGAGGGTGGTGGGGTTGCTTATGGCTTTATATTCAAATCCTGCATCCGGCGGGCAGTGTATTGCGGTTTTTGCGTCGCCCCGTCCTGACATATTGGACTGGCCTGCGAATATTGCCAGATCAATGGTCTGTGCGTGTTGGATGATATTCATAATCCCCTCCCAACTTTCATTTTCCCTAATTATATCACATATTTGGCAGGATTCAAGAGCGGTGAACAGGTAACAGCGGCAAATGACAATATTACAAAAAGATATCAGGGGGATGCGATTCATGAGCGGCATCGGCAGTGACATTTTCAAGGCTGTCCATGAAGGAAAGTGGCTGAAGATAGAATATCGCAACAGGGAAAATCGTGTGACGGTATTTTGGATTGGAATCAAATACATAGACATAAGAAAACGCAGGCTGTCAGTGGAAGGACTGCATTTAAAACAATACACCATAGAAACGCTGGATTATATTGATATAGACTCTATTCTGTCCTCTGAGATATTGGAGGGAACCTATTATCCTGTCAACAAAGAGCTGGTTCGGGATATTTATCTCAATTCTGAAAAATACAAGTCACTCTTTCATAATGTGGCAAACTTAAAGGTATTAAATTATCTGGAAATGTGCAGCCGTATGGATGTGACACCATATTATTCGGAATTTGAGCTGGTCAGATATCTGGACAGGGACAGTTTCCGGGAAGGGGATTATCCGCTTACAGAGGAACAATTTCGGACGATTGTAAAACATTTTCAATGCAAAACAGAGGAAAAGAGACATACAAACGGCAGGCTGGTGATGCAGAGGCTGGCCATGAATGTACTCAGTATGCATACCCCCAGGGGATTGTATGTGCTGGCATATAGAAAACTGGATCTGGATGTCAAGGGACGGGTTCTTCGGCCGGAGGAGGAGATTACCATATGTACGGAATTCTCCTGCGGCGATACCCGGGAAAATATACGCAGGTATCTGGACGCAGAGGAGTATGAACTTCTGAGGGATTTTGAGAAAAATCAGGAAATGATTAAAGATGGTATCATGAAGCATGCGGGGCAGGGCATTCAGGTGGATGATTTGCCCTATATCATTGGCCTGGGAATGGATATCTTCCTGGATTTGCATAAGGAATACAGGGCGATTATGGAGATGTATCAGGAAGGCAGAGTGACAGTGCCTGTGAGGGCTTTTTTCGGCGACTTGCTGAATCGCCCTGTCAGAAGGAAAGAATATCCCATAGTACTCATTGACAACAAGGTCAACCTTGACCAGCTGCTGGCCATTCACAATGCCGAGAAATATCCGGTTGCCTATATTCAGGGGCCGCCCGGTACGGGCAAGACCACCACGATTATCAATACCATTGCCACCTCTTTTTTTAACGGAAAAACAGTTCTTTTCACATCCTATAACAATCATCCCATCAATGCTGTGTTTGAAAAGCTCACGCAGCTTACCTATCGCGGCAGGAGGGTTCTTTTTCCTGTGCTTCGGCTTGGAAACGTGGATAAGGTGCGGGAGGCAATAGGATATATCAAGGATTTGTATGAGCAGGCCAGGTCAATACAGGTCTACGAATCTACATTGGAGAGGAGAAAAGACGATAGAATCGAACAAACCAAAAAACTATCTGCATTGCTGAAAAAGTATGAAGAGATATTGGACTTAAGGGAACGCAGAGAGACTTTAAATCAATTGCTGGAATATCAAAACCGGGCAAAACCTTCTCTGGAAACCATTCCCTTTCAGATGGACTTACAGGGGAGGCAGCTTGGACAGATACAGGAAAAGATAAAGGAAATGGGGACGATTACGGAGGAAGATGCCCTGATGCTTCTGGACCGCGATCTGGATACCCTTTTTCAATATATGTATTATAGTTGCGCAGGATATATCAAGAAGCTGGGAGATAGCGCTTATGAGGAGTTGCGGCATATCCTGTATGACGTGCCCGAAGAAGAGCAGGTCACGCAGTTTAACAAATATGTAAGCGATAAGAAGAATGTGAAAAAACTGCAAAAGATATTTCCCATTATGATTACCACCTGCGTTTCCTCGCATAAACTGGGGGAACCGTCGCCCATGTTTGACATGGTGATTATGGATGAGGCCAGTCAGTGCAATATAGCCATATCCCTTGTGCCGATTATCAGAGGAGAACAGCTGATGCTGGTGGGAGATCCCCAGCAGTTAAATCCTGTGATTTTGCTGGAAGAGCAGATCAATGAAAAGCTGCGGAAAAAATATAATGTGGGGGAGGAATATGATTACTGCAAAAATTCTATCTATAAAGCCTTTCTCGCCTGTGACGCTGTCAGCGATGAAGTATTGCTCAGCCATCACTACCGATGCAATCACAGCATTATAGACTTCAACAATAAGAAATACTATAATTCCAGACTTGTCATTTGCTCTGACAGTGAGGAACCGAATCCTTTGATTTATGTGGATGTGAGAAATCGAGACAGCTGCGAGAAGAATACTGCGCCTGCGGAAGTGGATGAGGTGATTCGATATGCCAATGCCAATCAGGACAAAAGCATTGCGGTCATTACGCCCTTTGTGAACCAGAGGAAACGGATTGAGGAAGCGCTGAAAAGGGAGCGGCTGGGGAATGTGGTCTGTGGAACGGTACATGCTTTTCAGGGAGATGAGAAAGATGTGGTGCTTTTTTCCACGGCATTGAATTCTCAGACACAGATGGGGACCTATGATTGGTTGAAAAATCATAAAGAGCTTATCAATGTGGCCACTTCCCGGGCAAGACATCAGCTGATTGTTCTGGCGGATTCCGAGAATCTGGCCAGGCTGCATCAACAGGCGGAGGATGATGATTTATATGAATTGGTTGATTATGTGAAGAAAAACGGGCAGTCAAAAGTAACCTGGAAACGGGCCAATTCCAGGGCGCTGGGTGTCAAGCCCTTCAGCACGGCCACAGAAGAAGCCTTTATGGAGAACCTGAACCATGCGCTGGGGAATATATGGCTTTCCCAGAATCGTCATACGGTCCGAAAGGAAGTGGCCATTTCCCAGGTATTTCAGGAGAATGTCAATTACAGTGACTTGTTTTATACGGGAAGATTTGATTTTGTGGTATATGAACGGGTGGGAAGGCAGGAAATTCCGGTATTGGCCATTGAACTGGATGGAAGAGAGCATCTTGAAGATGAGGTGGTGAAAAAACGTGACCGGAAGAAAAACGAAATCTGTCGAATACATCGGCTTCAATTGATTCGGGTGGAGAATTCATACGCAAGAAGATATAATTACATTAAAGAAGTGCTGACGAACTTTTTCTCCATAAAATATTAATTAAATCCACAAGGAATCATTGCCGCATCTTGGAATTTTTTGAATCGGCGGTTGTATTTGGCGGATAATTAAGGTAAAATATTGACACAGAAAGGCGCTGTGTCAACTTCTGATTCCATATACGCAGTAGCGCATGAAATATGGTATAATGTCCGCAAAGGGCAGAGCCAAGCGTCCAAAGAAGCAACTGCCAAACTTGTTTGAGCAGATGCTTCTTTGGACATTTGGCAAGCGAAGCGAACCCGAAAAACAGAAGGTTTTTCGGGTCTCTGCCCGAAGAAGCGCACAAAATCATGGTATAATAGAATGTATTCGGGAAGCGGGCCGGCACATGCCGGAACCAAAACAAAAAAGGGAAAGAGAGGGATGGGCGTATGGCTAAAGTGTTGTTAATCAATGGAAGTCCCCATGAGAAAGGGTGTACATATACGGCGCTGAAAGAGGTATCTGACACTCTGGAGAAAAACGGGGTGGAAACGGAATTTTGCCATATAGGTATTAGGCCGGTGGCGGGATGTATTGCCTGCGGAAAATGCGCAGCGGAGGGGAAATGTGTCTTTGATGACGGCGTGAACCTGGTATTGGAATATCTCGACTCTTATGACGGACTGGTAGTAGGGTCTCCTGTGTATTACGCTGGGCCAAGCGGACAAATCTGCGCGTTTTTGGACAGATTGTTTTACGCTTCCCGGGGAAGGATGGCGGGAAAGATTGCCGCCGCCGTAGTGTCATGCAGAAGGGGAGGAGCATCGGCGGCCTTTGACAGGCTGAATAAATATTTTTCCATCAGTAATATGGTCATTGCGACCTCTCAATATTGGAATCAGGTGCATGGAAATCGGCCGGAAGAGGTGCGGCAGGATGAGGAAGGAATGCAGACCATGCGGACTCTGGGGCAGAACATTGCATGGCTGATTCAATGTGTGGAAGCGGGAAAGGGACAGGGAATCGGGCTTCCCGTATATGAACCGAAGCAGGGAACGAATTTTATTCGATAAAAGTTCCCTTATACATCAAATACAGGAAGGATGGTATCGCATGAAAGAGCAATTAAAAGCCGCATTGGAAAGCATTTCCAGGGGTGATATGACTTTGGTGGTATCCATAGCGGAACAGGTGAAACAACTGCCCAGAGATGGGGATGGATTGTTTTTTGCGGACGTGGTGGACGGTGATTTCTATGAGGCTGCCAGGTGGGTATACCCTGTCTATGCGGCTTATGAGACAGAATGCAATAAAAAGGAGGGCTATCCGGACCTTCTGAATCAGATGCGTGTTATAGACAAACGATATGGGCAGGAAGCGGCCGATATGCGGAAGACGGCCAGGTTCCTGGATTTGTTTATTCATACTGTGGATAATGTGAGTCCTCAGCTTTATGAGTATTACAGGGAACTGGCGGATATTTTTAAGACAAGGCTGGTAGAAGCCATAAAGACATATTATCGCGAAGGCAGATTTACGGATAAAAAGTGTGAGGAGCCGGAAGAAGCGGAGCGCATGATTCGTGAGGCGATACGCCGTGCCTGTGAAAATTATGTGTTATTGGGAGAAAAATATCAGGAATATTAAGAGCGGCCCCAAAAGGATAGTTCACTGTGGGCAGGTGAAATTGATACAATAGAAAGCAATGATTTCTGTTTTCATGAATAGTCCAGCTAAGAAATGTCAAGAGGAAATTTAAAAACAGTCTCGGAACGGAGGTGCAATGT
>CAJUGT010000184.1 GCA_910586435.1 uncultured Acetatifactor sp.
GGATAACTTTCCCCTTTCCGTCCTTAGTATTGCCTTCTGAATATGATTATAGAACAAATATCGGGAAATGCATATGACGTTTTATGAAAACTTTTGTCGAAAGGTAATTTTTTTGTTTTTGACGCGGAAATCTGAGACAGCATGAACCAGAAAGAGCTGACATACTAATCAGTGATACCAGAACAGAGCAGAACAAAAGCCGTTGCCTGTTTTTTTACTCGCAACGGCTGCTTTTGTGTTAATGATTATTGTATTAACACAGAACTGTTGTTACAGGTAAAAAATGCAATATGTCTTCAAGAATAAGCATATATGCGGCACACAGTGTCTCACCCGAGGTGATTGTCCGGTTTATAACAAATCAAAGGAGTACGGAAATCAAGGAAATTTTCTATATTAGACACTGTTGTATGCTGTGACTTTGGGGTCCAGGGAGATTGATGAGACTGAAAAGTGGGGATGGTTGCTGTCTATTTTTGCCAAAACCCCTTGCGATTTTATATACAATGTTGTAATATAATTATATAAGAAAGCGAAAATAAAAATATTTATTGTGGATAAAAAGGGGAGGTGGGGCGGCGCAATAGAGGAGTTATGTGGCGGAGGCTGAAGTTGACTGCGGTGAGACAGTCAGGGAAGGAGTGGAGTATGAAAGAAGCTGCTATGAAAAATGGAAAAGAACCATTTGTGTCTAACAAAACAGGCAGGATGATAGCTCTTATTGTTGGAGAGTTTATTCTTGCGTTAATCTGGCTGATGTTCTTGCGTTGGAACAACCCGCATGTGGAAGCGGTGTACTATCAGGATAGCCTGGCATTTGGTCTGATAGTGGCTATGATGCTTTTCATGCTGATTTTTACAGGAACAATTAAGAACTTTGGTCTGGCGTTTGTGTATTGTGTGGCAAAAAACGCGGAAGTCACACTATCACAGATAAAAACGTCCCTGTTTGCGGTAAAGTTGTCTATGGTAACAGCATTACTAACCAGTATCTCAATGTCTATAATGATGGTAATAGATATTTTGAGCCATCTATATATAGAACAGGCGGAGATGTGGGGATTTATGTTCTCTGTTCCGTGTATTAATGTACTATATGGAGTACTGGCAGTTATGCTGCTCCTGCCCATATATGCGAGGCTTAGAGTGATGGCGCTTAAGAAAGAGTGATATTGAGGGAAACTCAAATATGCGGATTCCGAATTCATATCCCTTAAAGACCCTGTGCTGATATTTCCGCACAGGTACTCCTCAAAAAGTTTCCTTAGATACCAGAACAATGCAGAATAAAGAGCCGTTGCCTGTTTTTAACTTGCAACGGCTGCTTTTGTGGCCGCTGTTTTGCAATAAACCGGACAACCACCTCAGGCAAGACATTTCTGTTATCTTTATTTTTACAGTCACAAGTTGTCTTGCTGGTATCAATGTATTGGTCAGTTCAGCTGCGTCCTCCATGCTGGCGGAATGGGGAAACTATTTGAGCCAGAAGTATTATGATACGAATAATATGGAGAGGATTTATGCCCAAGGAGAAAGAGCCTGTATTACAAACAGTGATATTGAACAGGTTCAAAAATTTTATATATTGTCTGGCATGGAGGAACAGGCAGCTTTAGAAAAAGCGGTTCAATATGTGAGGGAACGGGAAGTGATTCAAGATTAGTGGTTAAGTACCACTGCCGAAGGGGCATGGAATTGAGACAGGAATGCGGAAAACCGTGTTCAGGGATTTTCGGAGCGAAGAAAGGGGTGAAGGCATGACAGAGAGAATTGACGACGAGATGATAGAGTATGTAAGCATTCTGGCGAAGCTGGAGCTTTCGGCTGAAGAGAAGGAGCAGGCAAAAAAGGATATGGGCCGGATGCTGGATTATATTGATAAAATGAACGAATTGGATACCACAGGTGTGGAACCCATGTCCCACATATTTCCGGTACAAAATGTATTTCGGGAGGATGTTATAACCAATGGTGACGGCAGTACCCGAACGCTGCTGAACGCGCCGGAACAGAAGGAGGGTATGTTTTCAGTGCCAAAAACATTTGATTCCTGACAGGTTGGGCGAAGATAGAATATGCGGCGGGACCAGGGGATATCGGGCTGCGGGAAGTGAGGAATATAAGGTTATGGAACTTTTATCTCTTTCGGCCGTGGAATTGGGGAAGGCCATAAAAGAGGGCAGGACTACAGCGGTGGAGGCCATGGAGGCCGTTCTGTCCCAAATAGAGAAATCGGAAGAGGTTTTGCATTGTTATATTACTATAAATAAGAAGAAAGCATTGAATAAGGCGGCGGAAGTACAGAGAAGAATAGACGCAAAAGAGTTGACGGGGCCCCTTGCGGGGGTACCCATGGCTGTGAAGGATAATCTGTGTACGGAAGGGATGCTGACCACCTGTGCCTCTGCAATACTGGCAAATTATGTTCCAACTTATTCTGCGGAAGCAGTTTCGCGGTTGGAAAAAGCAGGTGCCGTTATTGTGGGCAAGACAAATATGGATGAATTTGCCATGGGTTCTACCACGGAGACCTCCGCATATGGTGTTACAAGAAATCCTCATCATCGGGAACATGTGCCGGGAGGTTCTTCGGGAGGTTCCGCAGCGGCGGTTGCAGCGGGGGAATGCTTTTTTGCCCTGGGGTCTGACACGGGCGGCTCCATTCGTCAGCCGGCCTCTCATTGCGGAGTCGTCGGAATGAAACCCACTTATGGCACGGTGTCCCGTTATGGACTGGTGGCTTATGGATCATCTCTGGATCAGGTGGGACCCCTGTGTAAGACAGTGGAGGACTGTGCGGTAATTCTGCAAACAATTGCGGTACCGGACACAAAGGATGCGACACAGATTGCAAGGGAGGACACGGATTTTACTTCTGCGCTGAAAAAAGATGTGAGGGGGATGCGGATTGGCATACCAGGGGATTATATAGGGCTAAGCCCCCGGAAGCATGGGGATCTAAGTTCAAAGGAGCATGGGGAGGAAAATTGCCAGGAATATTCCCACGGGGAAAGGGGCATTGGAATTGATTCCCAGGTGCGGGAGTCTGTGCTGCGAGCCGCAAAAATTCTCATGGAACAAGGCGCTGTGGTGGAGGAATTTGATCTGGACCTTGTGGAATACGCCATCCCTGTGTACTATACCATTGCGGCGGCGGAAGCCAGCTCCAACCTGGAACGTTTTGACGGAATAAAGTATGGTTTTCGGGCTGGGGCAAAAGGATTGCATGAAATGTATAAAAAGACTCGTTCCCAGGGATTTGGTCAGGAGGTAAAGAAACGTATTATGTTGGGCAGTTACGTGCTTAGCTCTGGTTATTATGATGCCTATTACCTGAAAGCCCTACGGGTGAAGGCCATGATAAAGAAGGCTTTTGAACAGGCATTTGCCAAATATGACTGTATTTTAGGCCCGGTTGCTCCGACAACGGCGCCAAAGCTTGGCGAAAGCCTGACTGACCCGATGAAAATGTACCTTGGAGATATATATACTATCTCCGTGAATCTGGCCGGCTTGCCGGCAATCAGCGTGCCCTGCGGTTCGGACAGCAGAGGTCTGCCGATTGGTTTGCAATTAATCGGAGACTGCTTTCAAGAGAAAAAACTTCTTCAGGCGGCATACACCTATGAAAAATGCAGGAGCTGAAGAGAAGAGAGAGGCACAAGTTCCCGCAAGCGGTACAAGTTCCCGCAAGCGGTACAAGTTCCCGCAAGCGGGAACTGGAATAGGAGACCCCGGTTATGGCTAAAGAATATGAAACAGTGATCGGACTGGAAGTCCATGTAGAACTTGCCACCAAAACCAAAATTTTCTGTGGCTGTTCCACGGAATTTGGAGGCAGACCCAATTCACATACCTGTCCCGTATGTACGGGGATGCCCGGAACCCTGCCCGTATTAAACAAAAAGGTTCTGGAACACGCAGTGGCAGTAGGGCTTGCCACCCATTGCGAAATTACAAGGTATTGCAAGTTTGACAGGAAAAACTATTTTTATCCCGACAATCCCCAGAACTATCAGGTATCACAGTTATATCTGCCAATCTGCCAAAACGGCTATGTTGAGATTGAAATGACGGGAAGGGACAATGAAGACGCTTTAAGTCAGGGGCAGAGAGAAGAGACGTTTACCAGGAAAATAGGCATCCATGAAATACATATGGAAGAGGATGCGGGAAAACTGTTCCATGACCATGGGAAAGACTACTCATTGGTGGATTATAATCGTTCAGGAGTTCCTTTGATTGAAATTGTGTCGGAACCCCATATGCACAGCGCTGAAGAGGTGATAGCGTATTTGGAGAAACTGCGGCTGATTATCCAATACCTGGGGGCAAGCGACTGTAAATTGCAGGAAGGTTCCATGAGGGCGGATGTGAATCTGTCTGTGCGCAAAGTGGGGACGAAAGAATTGGGGACCAGAACGGAAATGAAAAATTTAGGGTCATTCCGGGCAATTTCCAGAGCCATTGCGTCAGAAAGGGAGCGTCAGATTGAGTTGTTGGAGGCAGGGAAGATGGTGACACAGGAAACCAGGCGCTGGGATGAGGCGAAAGAAACCTCTTACGTCATGAGAACCAAGGAAGATGCCCGGGACTATCGTTATTTTCCTGACCCGGATCTCGTGCCCATAGTTGTCAGTGAAGAATTTCTGGAGGAGATTCGGTCCAGGCAGCCGGAATTTTGCGCGGAGAAAAGAAAGCGTTATCAAAGAGAATATGATATTCCTCAGTATGATATTGATATTATAACCAATTCCAAGCACATGGCGGATATTTTTGAGGCCACAGTGGCCCTGGGAGGTGAGCCCAAGAAAGTATCCAACTGGTTGATGGGAGAGACGTTGCGATTACTGAAAGAAAACGGACTGGCCCCGGAGGATATTCGTTTTTCCCCGGAGCATTTGGCGAAATTAATTGCCATGACAGAGAAACGGGTCATTAATACCACAGTTGCCAAGGAAGTCTTTGAGAAAATGTTTCTTGAGGACATTGACCCTGAAGTGTATGTGGCCGAAAGGGGCTTGTCCATGGTAAGCGATGAAGGGGCGTTGCGCAGAGTCATTGAAGAGGTCATAGCGTCGAACCAGCAATCTGTGCAGGACTATCACAATGGGAAAGACAGAGCTATGGGATTTCTGGTGGGGCAGACCATGAAGGCTATGAAGGGCAAGGCAGACCCGGCGGCGGTAAATCATCTGTTGAAAGAACTGTTGTGATATAAATTGCCGGAGTGTTATTGCAGAATAAAGTCAAGAAACAGGGATGTGGTTTCTGAGCGCTCCATGTTCCCTACTACCCCCACAATGACATCCCCTTCGTCATAATAATAATAGTTTCTCAGGTTGGATGTGTCATCCAGATAAATTCCCACAGGAATGGGGTCCCGCATGGCGTCCGGGTTTCTGGGATCGGGATATACGGGCACATAATTCTGGTCAAGATTACTGTAATGGGCGTTTTTCTCATCCACCACGGCCTGGTCTATATAATAGAAATTGGACTCATACCTGGCATACTGTTCTTCAGATAAGAAGTTCCGCAAATCCATAAAAGTATCGTTGTTGGCATGCTGTTCCATGATTTGGGCGTCGGTGATGAGGACGTCCAGATTTTTAGCGGCGATAAAGGCCATGAGCTTTTCGCTGGAACTGATGGTGATCTGATCCAGGTTGTTCAGGTCAATGCGCATGGTGGTGTCAAGAAGAACATCGTATTCTTCCAGGTCTATTCCGGCATATTCAGCAAAGCTCTGTATGTATTCTTCCACAGAGGTCAGTTCTATGCCGTTGATCAGGGCGGCGCAAAAAGCAGTATCCTTCCGGCTTATTATCTGATAGCCCAAAGATATCACAGAGACAATGATCGCCACGGTGACAATCACATGCCATTTATAATAATCCATAAAATAGTTGAGTTTTTCTTTTGGTGTTCCCTTTTTAATTGCTTCACGTTCTTCTCTGAATTCGTCCATCAAGGGCATATTATTTTCCGCCTTTCCTTCATCTGTTTGAATTTCATCATACGAGTTTGCCTGTCGAATGTCAAGGAAGTGTATCTAACAAGATTCTAAAAAAAAGATAAAACAGATAACTTTCCAGTAACTGTTCAGACCTGATAGTGCCAAGTGGGTTGCGGGGGTGTTCTATGGCAGAGAAAGAGAC
>CAJUGT010000185.1 GCA_910586435.1 uncultured Acetatifactor sp.
CATCCATGCAGAGCATGTTTTCCAATTGCGGGAATCTGGCGCTTTTGGATTTGGGTAATTTTGACACGGCTCATGTGACCAATATGGGCGCCATGTTTTCCGGTTGCGGAAGCTTGACAAACCTGGAACTGGGGACTTTTGATACAGGCAATATTACGTATATGGGCGATATGTTCTCAGGGTGCCGAAGTCTGATGAGTCTGGATCTGGGAAGTTTTGATACAAGCCAGGTGACATATATGGGGCATATGTTTGCGGACTGTGAAAGTTTGACAAGTGTGAACGTGGGGACTTTTGATACGAGCCTTGTAACGCACATGGGTTCCATGTTTTCCGGCTGCGGAAGCCTGACAAGTCTGGATTTGGGAAGCTTTGATATGGGTCAGGTGATGATTCTGAAGGACATGCTTTCCGGCTGTGATGCCTTGAGGAGTATTCATACGCCTGTGGCTGTTCATCAAAAAGATACACTTACCCTTCCTGGAGAATTTTATGTGGAGGGGGAGGTCAATAGACGGACAAGCATACTGACGGCGGATTTTGCGGGTGTGACCCTGCGGAAAATGGAAATGAGCGCCGGATATGTGAGCGGAACAGGCAACAAAGTAAGCTGGATATATGAGACGGGGACGAAGACGGTTGTGCTGACAGGAAAGGGAAGCAGGACAAACGGAGGGGCATCCGGATTCCCGGCTGAGACGGAGCATGTGAGATTTGAAAACTGTGGAATAGATGGCTCTTGGGATTATATGTTCAGTGGCTTAAGTAAGTTACAGACCATAGATTTTACTGGATTGGATAGGGTAAACGTAACATCCATGCGAAGTGTATTTTTGGACTGTGAGAGTCTGAAAGCCCTGGATCTGGGGAAATTTAATACAGGCCAGACCAACAATATGGGATATCTGTTTTCCGGCTGTAAAAGCCTGGAAAGCCTGAGTTTAGACACTTTTGACACAGGTAAAGTCACAAACATGAGCGGTATGTTTTCAAACTGCAAAAGCTTGACCGGTATAGATTTATCAGGTTTTAACACCAGCCAGGTGACATCCATGGGATATATGTTTGCCGGGTGTGAAAGCCTTACAAGCCTTGGAGTAACTGGCTTTCGCACCGGTCAGGTCACGGACATGGGGTATTTGTTCATGGGCTGTGAACGACTGGAAAGCCTGGATTTAAGGAACTTTGACATGAGACAGGCAATCATCACGAAGGCTATGCTCACAGGCTGCGGCGGTTTACAGGTTTTATATACTCCGGTGTCCGCGGCTCTGAGGGAAGCCATTGAACTTCCGGGCGAATTCAGTGTGGAAGGGGATGAGGGAAGGCGGACAAGTATACTGACGGCAGAGTTTGCGAATGTGACTTTGCGAAAAATCATTATTCCGGACGGACTTCATGCTTCAAATGCAGGAGACGGAAAATGGTACTATTATAATGGCGGCGTGGTTGATAAAACCTATACAGGACTGTATAATGACGCAGTCTGCGGCTGGTGGCTGGTGAAGGAAGGAGAAGTTGCTTTTGACTATACGGGCCTGTGGGATGATAAGAATTGCGGCTGGTGGCTGATTGGAGGAGGAAGAGTTGCCTTTGACTACACGGGCCTGTGGCATGATAAGAATTACGGCTGGTGGTTGATTGGAGGAGGAAGGGTAGTTTTTGAGTACACAGGGCTATGGAATGACCCTAACTGCGGCTGGTGGCTGGTTCAGGATGGAAGCGTTGTCTTTGATTACAATGGTTTGTGGAATGACCCTAACTGTGGCTGGTGGTTGGTCCAGGGAGGAAGTGTTGCCTTTGGATATAACCAGTTATGGAATGACAAAAACTATGGCTGGTGGCTGATTGATGATGGAAGAGTGGCCTTTGAGTACACAGGGCTATGGAATGATCCCAGTTGCGGCTGGTGGCTGATGAGGGGAGGCAGTGTTGACTTTGGCTACACAGGACTGTGGAATGACCCCAATTGCGGCTGGTGGCTGGTGAGAGGGGGAAGAGTGGCCTTTGAGTATAATGGGCCATGGGATGATTCGGTGGTTGGCTCCTGGTATATCCAAAGCGGAAGTGTTTCCGGCCCGGTTGTGCCGGAGCAGGCTTCCTTCTGATAAAATGGCGGAAGTGTGTCTTTCAGTATTTCATGGCTCCTTTTTGACAGGAATCATCCTGTCAAAAAGGAGCTTATTTCTTTGTGATAAATCACTGCGCAGTGTCACAGGCAAGAGCATTTGGGAAAAGTTTCAGGCGAAAAAGATTGCTTTGCAGCCAATGCCTGACAGGATATGATAGCGGGAGGAGAAAAAATCGCCCTTGACATAAATGTGGGAGGCGGTACAATAGAAGAAACAGACATGGTTTCAGGAATAGTTCAGCTAAGAAATGTCAAGAGGAAATGTAAAAACAGTCTCGGAACGGAGGTGCAATGTGTCATTCAGACACAAGGAAGAAATTTCAGACACGAAGTGGCTGAAGATTTCTTCCCTAGTAAGGGCACCAAAGTGCAGAGACCGGAACAAGTTCCCACAAGCGGGACAAATCGCCATAAATGGCGATTGGAATAGTCCAGCTAAGAAATGTCAAGAGGAAATGTAAAAACAGTCTCGAAACGCAGGTGCCCGGAAGGGTTTTCAGACGCAAAAGCGGCTGAATAACCCTTCCCTGGTTGGGGCACCGAAGTGCAGAGACGGAACTTTAAATAGGAGGAAAAAGAAATGGATATTTTGTTGGGACAGGTTGCGTTGATAGCGGCGGCAATTGTTGGAATTGTTATGATAGCGGCGCCAAAATCAGTGGGAAAGAAGTCGCTTACGGAGACGAAAAAGGGAGTGATGACAGTCAGACTTGTGGGTGTTTTATTTGTCATTTTGGGCCTGTGTGGCTTCTTTGCGCTTATGACATTGCGTTAGCATTAAGCCTCCGATTAAGGCGTGTATGTGGATATTTTTCCCTGTATTTGCAGCCTGGGACGACACTTGCCGGAAAATGGTTTTATGTTCAGACACGCCTTAATAGGGTGAGTTTGATTATCAGATTATTTTGTCTCGTAGCTCTTCTCAAATGTATGTCTGACGTCTATATCTGTCAATACGCCTTTGGTATACTCAAAGCATACAGAATATTCCCCGTTTCTCAGATAATGAAAGAGGTAGTCGCTGGTGGCGTCATCCAGTTCCAGATCAGGATAGGCTTCCTTCAGGGCTTCCTGAGTCATTCCAATAGGGTTGATGCCGTTGATGGTAAGGTCTATGTCCTTATTGGTGTCCTCCAGGGCATAAAATCCCAATTCTTCAATGACACATTGGTTCACAAGCTTTTCTTCTTTGGTATCGTTGACCAAGGTTAAATTTGCGTAGGAAGTGCCGCCTTTTTGCAGGAAGATGGAAGCAGTCCAGGAATTATCCGGCATCTTCAGAAGAAAAAGATCTTTGGCGTTGGTTTCAAATCCCTGATCTTCCAGCTCCTTGGGTACGGATTGTCCCACGATAACAGGAACTCCGTCGATTGCTACTTCCGGCGGTGTTCCCGGGTCTGCCGCAGCGCAGCCACCCAGGATGCCAATGGTCAGCAATGCGGCGATTGTCAATAAACTTTTGTGGAATTTCATTTAATTCTCCCTCTCTTTCTTTTCTTTAAAATATGCAAAGCAGAATGCCCATTTGGACACTGGCGGCAAATGTGTGTTTGCCGTACAAATATGATAGTATCACATATTGGCGGAATATTCAATTATCTTTATGTATTTCTTGACAGGCTGTAAATTGTGAAGTAGGATATTTTACATGGTAAAATGTTGACACAGAAGGGCATTGTGTCAACTTCTGATTCCATGTGTGCTGAAGCACACATAATTATGGTAAAATATTGTGAATTGCCCATAGAACCCCCAGGGGTGCGGTGGCTTGTGCGTATGCTCAAGTATTTTAACTTGAGACAGTTTGGGGGGGGAAGAGAGAAAACAGGGAATAGAAGATAAAGCTGCTCTGAGTGTTCTTTTGTGATTGCGCATATTGTGTAAATATGGTCAGTAGGAGATGTAATGAAAAAGATGACTAAATTTGATTACTCAGAAAAAATATCGGAAATGAGATGTCTGGGAAGAATAGATGATGCTATAGAAATTGCATTGCAAGCAAAAGAATGTTATCCGGAGGAAAATATTTTTGAGAAATTATTAGGAGATTTGTATTTTCAAAAGAAGCATTATACGTGGGCCGGAGCAGCATATATATGTTTTTTAAGAAAGGTTGGTAACAGAATTCAATATATAAAGCACTTTGCGCATTTCTTGCAGAACTATTCAAAGGTAGTCGAAAGAAAGATGATTGCAGAGTATTGCCAGAAAATAGAGAAATGTATGGAGCGTGGAGAGTTTGATAAGGCGATTGTCCCAAGTATAAGTGGAATGTTAGCCAGATATATTGATTTCCCTTATATAAAATTGTTCCAAGATGACAATAATTTTAAAATGGCTATCGAGTATCTTCGAGGAATTGAAAATTCATATAAAATATATATTTTATATTATCAAATTCTTTCTTTGGAACATTCTGAAAAAAATGTGCGTATAGATAAATATGTTGTTTCGTCTATGGAAAAAAGGGAACAATATAGAGAAGCGCTACAACTAATAGAAGCGGTTCTGATTTATGATAAAGATCAGGTTGCCATCAGGACACTATTTAGAATATGTAGGAAATTAGGCGATTATACTTCAGCGGAATATTATATTATTAAACATCCAGAGGTTAAAAAGCAGGAAAATTTTAATATTCTTTATGAACTTGTCTTCTATTTTTCTAAAATCGGAGACATAGATGAACGCAATGAAACATTAAGAAAAATAGAAAGATGTGGGAATAACAGTATTCCTATTATGCGTACTTTATACAATTTTTATCTTCAATTTGGGATGCTCGATAAGGCTGTTGAAGTGACAAACAAAATCACTGCATTGGAACAGAAAAATAACAATAAAAAAAGTGACAGGGAGGAGCAGGAGGATGCGGCTGCGCTGGCTTTATTAATTGTCATAAAGGAAATGTATGAAGAACTTGAGCACAGCAGGAAACTAATTTCAATGAGCGAACTTTTAAAAGGTTTTTCTCATGAATTGGGTCAGCCGATTACAAATATTCGTTATGGGATACAATTATATCAGATGAAGATGGAGAGAGGCATCAACACGGAAGTTGAACTAAAAGAGTTGTTTGACGATATATTATCGCAGACATTTCGTATAAGGAATTTATTGTCTCGTTTTTCTCCGGTGGTTAATGAAAAGGAGAATATGACGGAGTTTAATGTGGCAAAAGAAATCAATGATGTGTTTAAAGAGTTTATGCCAAGGCTGAAAAAAGAAGATATTGCATGGACAGTAGAGCGGAACAATGATTTTACACTATATGGTGATAAAGTAAAATTTCATCAGATTTTTTATAATTTGATAGGAAATTCGATTTATGCCATTCAGGAGAAGAAGGTAGAGGGAAAGATTAACGTTTGTTTGGAGAAAACGGAAAATTCATATAGAATTATATTTGAAGATAATGGAGCAGGAGTTGCGCCTGAATATGCAGACAAAATATTTGAACCCTTTTTTACAACTAAAGACCATTTGTCAAATGAAAATGGCGGAGGGGAAGGATTGGGATTATATATTGTCTGGAATATAGTGCAAATGTTTCATGGAAATATAAAGCTTGACAGACAATCTAAAAATGGTGCAAGGTTTATCATTGAGATGTTAAAGAAAAGCGATGTGAAGTAAAGTTGGAAAATGTTGATTATATTACGGTGAAAAACAAATAATCCAGCTAAGAAATGTCAAGAGGAAATTTAAAAACAGTCTCGGAACGCAGGTGCCCGGTCAAACAAAATATTTAGCTGGACAGGTGGGGGTGCGAAGGCGCACGAGAGCAAATTTCATGAAGGTACTTATGAATGAAATTTGCTCTCCTGTGTGTGCGCCGAAGGAACCACACCCTTTAGTGCTGCCTGGCAGCGAC
>CAJUGT010000186.1 GCA_910586435.1 uncultured Acetatifactor sp.
GAAGCTGCTCTGCTCCCAGGTGAAAATCGGAAGCCAGGTAAAGCAGATTGTATCCGGCATTAAAGCTTACTATAGTCCGGAAGAAATGGTGGGCAAAAAGGTGATGGTACTGGTAAATCTAAAACCGGCCACGCTGGCTGGGGTGGTGTCCGAAGGGATGCTGTTATGCGCGGAAGACGCGGAAGGAAATCTGGCATTGGTGAAACCGGAGAAGGAGATGCCTTCCGGCGCTGAAATCTGCTGAGACAGTATGGCGGCAAGAGCAGTACCGGGAAAGGAGATGTGTGGCAGGAAATTGAAGAAGGAAGAATTTTATTTTGACTCAAGGGATGGCAAAACGAAGCTGCATGGGGTGAGATACTGTCCGGAGGAAGGGGTAAAAGTCTGCGGCGTCTTACAGATTGTCCATGGAATGGCGGAATATGTGGAGCGCTATGAGGAATTTGCGAGTTTTTTTACCGCAAAAGGCATTGTGGTAACAGGAGAAGATCACCTGGGCCATGGCAAATCTGTGGATGCTGCCATGGGAGAAAAGTATGGTTATTTCTGTAGCCAGGATCCGGCAACAGTGCTGGTACGGGATGTGCATCGTCTGAAGAAGATGACGCAGGAGAAGTATCCTAATGTGCCCTATGTCATTTTGGGGCACAGTATGGGTTCCTTTATTACTCGAAATTACCTGATTCGATACGGTACGGGAATATCGGCGGCGGTCATTATGGGAACTGGTATGCAATCCCGTGTGTCATTGGGGATTGCCAGGGCGGTGACCCGCATTCAAAAGTGTCTTCTCGGCGATGACCACAAGGGTAAGTTGATTGACAAGTTGGCCTTTGGAGGTTACAATAAAAATATTGATGCTCCCCGTACCCCTTTCGATTGGTTAAGCCGTGATCCGGAACGGGTAGACGCATACCTGGCGGATTCCATGTGCGGATTTGTCTTCACGGTAAACGGCTTTGGCACTTTGTTCGAGTTGGTTTCCAGATTGTACCGGGCGGAAGACTTGCGCAGGATACCTTCCAAACTGCCTGTGCTTATAGTATCCGGGACGGCGGACCCTGTGGGCGGTTACGGCAAGGGAGTGCAAAGGGCCTGTGACTCTCTGGCAGCGGCAGGAATGGAAAATGTAAAGATGAAGATGTACGAGGGGGCCAGGCACGAATTGCCCAATGAGATAAATCGGGAAGAGGTAGTACGGGATATATATGATTGGGTGAAAGGCACGGTCTTGTGATGGATATCGGTACAAGATGGAAAGCTTTTGAGTTCAGGTGGGCCATGGAAAGCGAATGGTCTTCCGCAATGAAGTTGGTATGGAAAACGTTTCTGAAATTTGAAGGGAAGGATTATACTCAGGAAGGTATCCGGCACTTTTTTGATTTTATCACGGATGATAAATTATTTGTTATGTTTCTTAAGGGAGAATATCAAATGATGGTAGCCCTTGACAGAGGACATATCATTGGTGTCGGATCTATTAGAAACAGGAATCAGCTTTCGCTTTTGTTTGTGGAAGAGGCCTATCATCATATGGGGGTGGGAAGTACCATTCTCAAGAGGTTGTGTGAGTACCTGAAGACGGAAGAGGGGGAGCGGTCCATGTTCCTTCAGGCGGCGCCCTATGCGGTGGAGTTTTATAGAAAACAGGGCTTTCGCACAATGAGGTCGGAACTGGATGTTGCAGGCATACGGGTGACGCCCATGGAAAAAATGTTTTAAACGGGCCCAGGGGGTAAGGAACTGATATTGTATAAATGGTGTCATGAATCGTCTGGCTTAAGCCCCGCAGTGACTTCACCCTTTAGTGCCGCCTGGCAGCGACTTAAAATAGGAGGATATAATTGTGAGATTTTTTAATTTGGACAGCCCTTTGATGCAGGCTTTGAATAAGCTGGCGGATTTGCTGTGGCTGAATGTTCTGACAATGCTTTGCTGTATTCCCATTATTACGGTAGGGCCTTCCCTGACGGCAATGCATTACATGGCATTGAAGATTGCGAGAAATGAGGAGGGATATATCACAAGAGGATTTTTTAAATCCTTTAAGGAAAATTTCAGGCAGGGAGTGGTCATATGGCTGATTCAATTGTTTGTTATCCTGGTGTTGGCGGGAGATTTCATTATCATGACCTATTCCGGCCTGGAATTTAATCAATTTCTGCATGTGATTCTCCTGGCCATTGCGATTATGGTATTTTTTATCAGTATGTTTCTGTACCCTGTGCTGGCAAAATTTGAGAATACTGTGTTTCGCACCATTAGAAACGCATTGTTTGTGGGAGTGCTACAGTTTCCGAAAACTGTGCTGATGATGATTATGACCGTGCTGCCGGTGGTGATGTTTTTTATGTTCCAGCAACTCATACCCGTGGTATTCTTATTTGGACTTTCTGTGCCGGCCTGGCTTTCGGCCAAGTTATATGACAAGTTTTTCCAAAAGCTTGAGGCTCAATACCTGGAAGCAAATCAGCCTGAAGTAAAGGAAGAAGAGAATGATGAGAGGATTTTCCGGGATGAGCTGGATGAGAGTCTTGCAGAAAATACTCAAATCAGAGGTTAAATAAGGCAGTTTGGGGCTTAGAATTTACCAAAAGATATACATGTTGTACAAATAAAAGCAAAAAAAATATACAATATGACTTGTGCTGGGAATTTTATCTAATAAAGTAAGCAATTTTTACAATCGGTGAAAAAAACTTTGTGAAATAGTAGTATGGCGCAGTGTAAGATTTTTCGTTATACTGATTGTAAGTGAAACGGTGTCAATACCATTTTGAATTTGAGAAAAATGGGCTGGCAAGATATCGGTATAGCTAAAGAAACAATGTGAACGGTGAAAGGAGTTTACAGTTATGGCAAGTTTATCATTAAAGAATATCTGCAAGGTATATCCGAATGGTTTTGAAGCGGTGAAAGACTTTAATCTGGAGATTGCCGACCAGGAGTTTATTATCTTTGTAGGACCTTCCGGATGTGGTAAGTCTACCACGCTCCGTATGATTGCAGGCTTGGAGGATATTTCTTCCGGTGAGCTGAAGATCGGTGACAGGATAGTGAATGATGTCGAACCCAAGGACCGCGATATAGCGATGGTATTCCAGAACTATGCTTTGTATCCCCATATGTCCGTGTATGACAATATGGCATTTGGTTTGAAATTAAGAAAAGTGCCCAAAGATCAGATTGATAAGATGGTAAAGGAAGCTGCTAAGATCCTTGACCTGACCCCGCTCCTTGACCGTAAACCGAAGGCTTTGTCCGGTGGTCAGAGACAGCGTGTTGCCATGGGGCGTGCAATTGTGCGTAGTCCTAAGGTATTCCTTATGGATGAGCCTCTTTCCAACTTGGATGCTAAGCTGCGTGTGCAGATGCGTATTGAGATTGCGAAGCTCCATCAGAGACTTGGCACTACCATTATCTACGTTACCCATGACCAGACAGAGGCTATGACTCTTGGTACCAGAATCGTAGTTATGAAGGATGGTGTGGTTCAGCAGGTTGATACACCTCAGAACCTTTATGAAAAACCCCGCAATTTGTTTGTGGCAGGATTTATGGGTTCTCCGCAGATGAACTTCCTGAATGCTACCATTAAGGTGACAGGCGATGTGGCAAATCTTGAAATTGCAGGACATAGTATTCCATTGCCTCCCGCAAAGTCAAAGAAGATTATTGATGGCGGTTATGACGGCAAGACAGTTACTTTTGGTATCCGTCCGGAGAGCGTGGGTGATTCCGAGGAGTTTCTTGCGAAGTTCCCTCAGAGTACATTTGAGTCTACCGTAAGAGTATATGAGTTGCTTGGTGCGGAAGTGTTCCTGTATTTTGATTTGGATGAATTCCCTCTTACGGCAAGAGTTGATCCTGCTACCAAGGCAAGGCCGGGTGACACCATCAAATTTGCCTTCGATATCAATAAGATTCATGTATTTGATAAAGAAACCGAACAGATTATTACAAATTAGTTCAGGGATTTCAAGGGGTGCCTTTGGCACCCCTTTTTCGTATAAACTCATTTGGGAAAGGCATGGGGCAGGGTAGAATGATTTCAAATCAGACGATTCAAATCAGCATAGATGAACTGAAGGCAATTACCAAGGTGGATTTATGTGTATATAATTTGTCCGGCGTACCAGTAGCATCCACCACTGGACAGATAGACATTGCGGCGGATCTCATCAGCGGATTTGCCTATTCACCTGCGGATAGTCAGGTAATTGGCGTACATCATTTGCTGAAGATTATGGATGAGGGAGAGATTTTATATATTTTGGTGGCCAAGGGCAGTGGGGATGACGCGTACATGGTGGGAAAGATTGCGGTATGTCAGCTGCAAAACCTTGTCATTGCGTATAAGGAAAGGTTTGACAGGAACAATTTTTTTCAGAACCTGTTATTGGATAACCTGCTTTTGGTTGATATTTATAACAGAGCGAAAAAACTTCATATTGAAGTAACGGTGCCAAGGGCAGTTTTCCTGGTAGAAACGCATCTTGAGAAGGATGGAATTGTGACGGAATTGCTGAAAGGGATGTTTTCAGGCCATTCCGGTGATTATATTACGGCGGTAGACGAAAGCAGCGTCATACTGATTAAAGCGTTGGAACCGGGATATACCAATGAATCCTTGATGGAAGTTGCCGAGACCATTGTAGCGATGATGAATGCGGAGGCGCTGCTGAATGTCAAGGTCTCTTTTGGGACGGTGGTGCAGGAACTTAAGGATGTGTCAAAATCGTATAAGGAAGCCATGATGGCATTGGACGTGGGAAAAATTTTTTATGCGGAGAAAAACACAATGGCTTACAGTACATTGGGAATCGGGCGTTTGATTTATCAATTGCCTGTCAATCTCTGCAAGATTTTCATAGACGAAATATTTGGCGAAAATGTGCCTTATAATCTGGATGAAGAGACATTGAACACCATAAATAAGTTCTTTGAGAATAATCTGAATGTATCGGAGACATCCAGGCAGTTGTTTGTTCATAGAAACACACTGGTATACCGTATTGAGAGGATACAGAAGAATACGGGACTGGACCTGCGTAATTTCGATGATGCCCTTACCTTCAAAATCGCTTTAATGGTGGTAAACTATATGAAGTATCTTGACAGCCTGGATTATTGAGTCTGTGAAGCTTTGGATTCCTGCATGGAGGCGCTGTAAGACCATTTTATTTGTGAATAGCAGTAATAACTTAGACAACCCCCTGAATATACTTAGATAGAAAACGACAATTGACAATTCATATGTGATAATTGTACGAATCAGATTTAAGTATGCAAGGGGGTATTCCATGTTTTATGACAGGAAGATTAGATATTTGGACTATTTTGAAGATGGCGCGCGGGTAAAAGGAGGAGGCTTTGTCAAGCTGGAGGCTCGGGATTCCAGTCTGAGAATGGAAGTGAAGGTGGCTGGGCTGCATCGGAATGACTCTGTTACATGTGATGTGGTGTTGCGGGGGCTAAAAGGTGAAGGGGTCTCGGGTAAGATAGTGATTACAAGGGGAGAGGGGCTGTTTACACTGTTCAATCAGAGTCTCAAGGATATTGCCGGAACCGGAATCGGGTATGAGGAATTGCAGGGAATCAGGATTTCCCTGGGGAGCGGACGGGAAATATCCAGCAGTTGGCCCATCCAGGGGATGGCTGCGGGGACAGGGAAGTATGGAACAGGGCCGGGAGGGAGCGCAAGCCGTCAGCAGCAGTCAAAAGGAAGCGCAAACCGTCAAAGGGAGACCCAACCAGAGGAAGAGACCTATAGGGGGGTGAGGGATTCCGAGTCAAGGGAAGGAACTGATAGCGGCTGGAGGGGGTCCGAGTCAAGGGAAGGAACCGATAGCGGCTGGAGGGGGTCCGAGTCAAGGGAAGGAACCGATAGCGGCTGGAGAGGTTCTGAGTCAAGGGAAGGAACCAGCAGCGGTTGGAGGGATGCCGATTCAAAGGAAAGAACCGATAGCGGCTGGAGGGATGCCGAGTCAAAGGAAAGAACCG
>CAJUGT010000187.1 GCA_910586435.1 uncultured Acetatifactor sp.
CAACTTATGAATGGCATGGCTGAACTGTTACCAGAATCTTCAGAAGAGTATAAGAAAACAATGGTAAATCTTACCTTAATCTGATATAATAGATAAGTCAGTCTTAGAATTTTCATGAATTTTTTACCACGGATGTGACTGGCAAAATGACAGGAGCTGGAAAATGATACTATTAAATATTGATTTGGATAATACCCTGATATATTCATACAAACATGACATTGGTACAGATAAAATACCTGTTGAGATTTATGAGGGACGGGAAATTTCCTTTATGACCGGCACAACTTTCAGGCGTCTGCAAAAAATAAGGGACAAAGTATTCCTTGTCCCCACTTCCACCCGTTCAATAGAACAGTATAACAGAATTGACTTACGGATTGGAGATATTACATATGCCCTGGTCTGCAATGGCGGCGTCTTGCTGGTGAATGGGAAAAAAGATCCTCAGTGGTACGAAGCTTCTGTTCAGATTGTAAAAAAAAGTATATCTGAACTCATGACCGCTTTTGATTTATTGGAAAAGGACCCCAGAAGAAAGTTTGAATTAAGATTCATAGAAGAATTATTTTTGTTTACCAAATGTGACAATCCGGAAAATGTTGTGGCCGATTTGCGGCAAAAACTAAATAATCGTATGGTGGACGTCTTTCACAATAAAGAGAAGGTATATGTGATTCCAGCCGGTCTGACCAAAGGCAATGCCATTATGAGATTGCGAAATCTGCTGCATCCGGACTTTGTCATCGCCTCCGGGGACAGCGAATTTGATATTTCCATGCTCCATGCCGCAGATATTGGCATTGCTCCCCATTCTTTCAGAGAGACATATGACTTGGATTTTCCCCTGGAAGAAATGTCGGGAAGGAATGTATTTTCAGATGAATTGACAGAGACGTTACTTAGAATATTACAAATTGAAAACGGAGGTACTGAAATTGAAAAACAATTTAATTTATTATAGCGTCGGACCGCTTCTCTATTGTCCTGCCAACAAGACAACAATTGCCCAGTCAGTCATCAGCGAAAAGTTTGGACATGGGTATTCATTGGCACTGTGTCTTGAAGATACCATCTGCGACGACGGTGTTGCGGAGGCAGAACAAGAGCTGCTCCATTCCATAACTTCCATTGCCGACGCTCTTCAGCACAGTGAGTTCTATCTTCCCAAGATTTTTATTCGTGTACGAAATTCGGCACAAATTACAAGACTGACCAATTTATTAAGCTCAGATATTGAACTGATTTCAGGATTTATTATACCAAAATTTTCACCGGCAAACGCTTCCGATTACATCCACAAAGTCATTGAAGCAAACGAATTGTCCGGGAAAAAGCTGTATATGATGCCCATATATGAAAGTTCTGATATGATAGATTTGCGTTCACGTTATGAAGTTCTGTATGAATTAAAAGACACTCTTCACCAGATTGAAGAGCTTGTACTGAATATCCGTGTGGGAGGAAATGATCTGTGCCATTTATTTGGCTTTCGACGACACAGGGACGAATCCATCCATAAAGTCAAACCAGTTTCATCCATTTTTACGGACATTGTGACAGTATATGGCACGGACTACGTGATTTCGGCTCCTGTATGGGAATATTATGGAGGCGAAAATTGGGAAGAGGGACTAAAAGCAGAAATAAAGGATGATATATTATGCGGTTTCATTGGCAAAACTGTAATTCACCCAAAGCAAATTGAGATAGTAAATGATTCCTTCCGAGTTTCCCAGACGGACCTTCATGATGCCAAACGCATTCTGAACTGGGATAACACAATTGCGCTTGTGTCTGGCAGCGACGACAGCTCACGCATGAACGAATATAAAACGCACACCAATTGGGCTGAAAAAATATTTTATATGGCAGAAGCCTATGGCACAAAGTAGCAGTATATCAAGGGGCGGTCGCATTAAGAAATTCTACACAAGATACAGGATGTCAGGTAATCAGGCATACCTATATCCAGTGTCCATGACCCTTAATGCGACAGCCCCTTTATACACAGAGCATCTAAATCAAAGACCCCGCTGCAAGCAACGGGGTATCAAGCTTGCACGCCCCAAGGGGCAAAACAATCAAAGTGTTACTCTGAAAAATCAGCAGAAGGTTCAGAACCTGCCTCCGCAATCATCTGCGGCATCTCAATATAAGAAACAATGGTATTTCTCTTTTCATAACTCCAGGAAATTTCACGCCCCAAAAGCTTATTCAGAGCAATCTTAGGTATATTAACTCCTGTTGCCAGACAGCTCATCTGCAACCCTCCCGACATTCTGGTATTCAGTTCCAGCAGATAAGGAATTTCATCTTTCATTTTAAACTGTATATTACAGGGAAATTCCAATGGTATGTATTCCATAATGCTGTTTGTCATGTCCATGATTTTATTATCATAAATAATTTCTTCATGCCTTGCGCCCCCTTTATATCTGGGTATCGCAATCAATCCCTTTGGCGTTCTAAGGCAGTCTACACTGATTTCTTTTCCCGGCAAATAAGGCATCACCATCAGTTTGTCAAAAGGCTCCACAGCTTTCAGCCAATTCCGATACCTTTCATAAGGAATGGAATTGCTGACATATAATTTCAGCATATGATATGGATTCTCTTCCTGGCAGATTTTCCGAAAACTCATCCCACCCTCATCCAATACAAACTTAACACATACTTGATTATATTTTGATTTTATATCACTATATGCCTCTTCAAATTCCGCCACTGTGGTTGCCTCATAATAATCAGGAACAGAAACACCTCCATGGCCGCGGAATATATCGTAAGTGCGTGCTTTATCCGAAAGAAGACTCAGTTTCTGATAATCATCCGCCATAATTTTGACGCCAATCTCGTCAAATCTTTTTTTGTTTCTACTGATGTCGAGCATTTTCCTTCTGGGAACAAATACATCTATCCGGTGATCAATACAGAATTGAATACAATCCTCCACATAAGCGTCCCCATCGGTCACTGGTTCCTCATACCACTCGTCACAGACATTCCTGATAACGGAATTATGCTGTTTGTTTGTGCCAACGACCCAAACGGGTTCCGCCGCATCTTCCTTCATTAATTGTATCAACCTGTAAGAGGTGCTAAACCAATGGTTGAACCATACACGAATCATAGACTTTTATCTCCTATTCCAGTTCCTGCTTGCGGGAACTTGGCCTGCTTGCGGGAACTTATACCGTTTGCGGGAACTTGTTCCGGTCTCTGCGCTTTGGTGCCCTGACTAGGGAAGAAATCTTCAGCCACTTTCGTGTCTGAAATTTCTTCCTTGTATCTGAAAGACACATTGCATATATGTGTCCGTAAATTGTTTTGGGTATCACCTTCTATATATCTGTCATCTTTTTTATAATGCCGCAGCATTTGTAATGCATCATGGGGTAATAGAAAATCGGTACATTTTTTTCCTGTGCCAGCCTGACAATATGCGCCAATTCGGGATTTGCCTCATATCGCCGGTCAATCAGTATCTTCCATGGAACTCTTCTCAGCAGAACCCTTGTGGTCTCTCCAATTCCAGGCTTCACAAAATTAATATCATCCACACTGAATTCCTGGGCAATTTTAGTGACCTCCTCCATTCCATTGCCTTGCAAAGGGCACTCTTCCGCTTCTGGAGACAGGGAAAATTTGCTTTCAATAGCCTCAATAAACTCATAGGAGAGATCTGAGTCTTTGAGTTCTCCATAATACACTGCTCCATGGAAATCTTTCTCTCCAATAATATCATCTCTCAAAAAAGTTCTGCTGATTAATCCGGAAACGGTACTGTTCAGGCAGGAGCTTGGAATCAGAATATCCTCCCTTGTTCCATAGAGCCTTGTGATATTGGCAGGGTCCGCCACCACGGCAATGTCCGGGCTAACCTTTTCATACGCCCCTATGGCATTTTGTAATTCACGAAAAATAGCCCCCTTGCCTATCCATCCGTCCACAAACAGAAGCTGCTGTGGCCTGAATCGTCCCAGCAGATAGTTCATTGCGTTGGCATCAATGCCCTTCCCTCTGATAATGGATATGGAATAATGTGGGATACTCCATTTATACTTAAACCGAATATAACGTTTTATCAAAATACCTATGGGAATTCCCGCTCTGGCCAAGGATACCAATACCACATCCTTTCCCCTTTCGGTCACAATCTTTTCGGATAAAATTCCCACTGCGTCAGCAACCCGTTTTGCATATCTTTGCAATGCTTCTTCATATACCTTCATATATTTATCCGAAGGAACATATTCCAGCGGCAGCATTTCACTGTAATGTCTGCCGGATTGTATCAATTTTTCCCGCTCCTGGGCAGGCTGCGGCAACACCAGTCCCGTGATGTCTTTCAAAAGCAATATCACATCATCTTCCGAATAGGAACTTTTCATCTTCTATCCAACCTCATAATCAAATACTATTTTTGGCTCCATCTTACCAAAAAGACGATTTCATTTTTTGTCCTGACAGCATTCAACAGGGAATATTCCCTTTCTGCCCCGGCTTTTGGAGCATCGGTCAGCACAAGGACAGCGTCACAGGCACCAATATCATATATAAATGTATTTCGTCCCTCCCCATACAGACTATCCAATTCATATCTGTCGTGCAAGGGATATTGGCTTTCCATGCTCACACAGATAGGACTGCGGGTGGCCGCGTGAAATCTGACAAAATGCCCTTCTTCTTCCAAACGTTTTCCCACATATAATCCGGGAAACATAAATTCTTCCGTGCCCAGAACCAGAATCCTCTCATATTTTGCCAAGGGAATACTTTTCCGAATATCCTCCCAAAGTCTTTCACATGCGGACAGATACTGCTGCGCCTCCGTCATCCTGCGGGTATCAATCAGTCCCCCCATCTCAAAACTTGCCGTAAATTCCGACTTTGCAGTGTTTTTCCCATGATAGATACCATTGTTCACGGCCCTGTCCGCAAGAAAAGGATACTCTGTATGCTGTGTCTTCACCAGATAATGCACACCAATGTTTCTCTGCCTATAAGCTTCATAAGCCTCTTGCGTCATACCGTTTAACAGGGAAGCCACAGAAAAATGAACTCTGTCTAATATACCTTGATACTGTTTTTCCATGGTAGCAATCATATTTAATATGGTTTTTCCGGTGGTAATCTCATCCTCCGCAAAAATGATACGGTCAATTTTGTGAATGACCTTATCCATGTCATCTCTTATGAGCTTCTGTTCCGTGGCATGACTATGCTCTTCGGAAAAATAAAGACATGCTGCGTCTCCCATATCTTCCCTGGTGGTGTGAATATAATCCGCTCCAAGTTCTATGGCCAGCTTTGCCCCAATTGCCGTAGCCGTTTCCGCAAAACCTACAATCAATATTCTCTCATCCTGATATACTTCCAGAAGTTTTGCCAGTTGAGAGAAGACTTCCAGGGCCTTGTGTGGTGAAACAGGAATATGTTTTCCCTGTAACGGGTTTACCACCAGATAATTTCTTTTTTTGTTATTTTCTCTTTTTGCGATTCTTACCAAATCATTTTCCGTGTACAATTCCATACTCCCTTAAGTGTCTGTCACTTTTCCTGACCATTCGTGAACCAGCACAATAACACCTCAGTGCATTATCCTTGAGTAATCTGCGCCTGCTTCTCACGCCGGCACTGCGTTATCGTCAGTGAACGCAACACATCGCTTTTTTCTTCCGCCTTGGTCTGACAAGGCAATCAAGCACTGATTACTTCAAAATGAATACACACGCTCTAGTACTCCATCCGGTCAGTAACCGCACTTTCAGTACCGCCTATTTTGCCATCTACTGCGTTGTCGTCAGCAGGC
>CAJUGT010000188.1 GCA_910586435.1 uncultured Acetatifactor sp.
CCCTTGGGGCGTTGCAAGCTTGATACCCCGTTGCTTGCAGCGGGGTCTTTGATTGCGGCGGATGTGGGAAAGGGCAAAAGCAGCCGTTAATTCTTAATTTTTTATAAGGTAATGCAAAATGGGGGGAAGTGTGGTATGCTTAGTCCATGAGAAAAAAATATAAGACTTTTTACCACTTAATACTGCCCATGGGATTGGCGGCATTTGTTGGCGTTGGAGGCTGTATCCCCCTGACAGCGGAAGCTTCCTCTATCAATGACATTAAAAATAAAATTGAGGAAGAACAGCGAATTGTAAATGAATTGTATAGTCAGATCATGGGGTTGGAGGATGCCCAGGATTTGATTCAGGAGGAAATTGACGATCTCAACGCTGAAATTCTGAATACCTTAACCAGCATTGGCATGAAGGAAGATGAAATTGCCGCGAAGAAAAAAGAAATTGCCCAAAAAGAAGAGGAAATTGCCCAAAAGGAAAAAGAAATTGCCGAAAAGAAGGTTCAGATTGAGGAAACGGAAGCAGAGTATGAAGCGGCCGTGGTCAGAGAAGAGAATCTGAGACAGAATATAGCGGCATGTACAAAGCTCATTTATGAGACGGGTGAGACTTCCATCCTCAGCGCCCTGCTGGAAGGCAAAGGACTTTCCGGTGTGCTGAACCGCCTGGAGCATGTGGAGAAAATGTACGAATATGAAAGGACGCTGCTCCTGGAATATATGGATACAAAAAACCAGACCCATGACTTGTGGGTCAGGCTGGAAGAAGAGAAGGCAGGGCTGGAGAACAGCAAGACTGTACTGGAGGCGCAAAATCAGGGCTTGCAGGAGGACAGACGTCAGTTGCAGGTGGACAGAGAGGAACTCCAGGTTCAGGAAGCGGCCTTGAATACCATGCTGGAAAAAAAGAAAAAGGAATCTGCCAACTATGAGGCGGAGATAGCAAGAGCCAGGCAGGAGGCGGCGGTGGCGAAACGAGCCCTTCAGCAGGACCAGCAAAAGCTCAATCAGCTGGAAGAAGCGGAAAAGCTGGCCAATACCACATATGCCACTACCAACTATACCACTGCCATTGACAATGCTTCCGGAAGTGAATTGGGGAAGCAGATTGCAAAATATGCCTGCCAATATATTGGCAATCCTTATGTGTATGGCGGCACAAGCCTTACCAACGGAGCCGATTGTTCCGGGTTTACGTACAGGGTATTCGGCAACTTTGGCTATTCGCTGCCAAGGACTTCCACCCAGCAGCAGAGCATCGGCACAGGAGTGAGCTATGGGGAAGCGCAGCCCGGGGATATTATATGTTATGAGGGGCATGTGGCGATTTATATCGGAAATGGAATGATTGTCCATGCCAGCAACAGTAAACCATATCCAAGCGGCGGCATCAAGGTCAGCCGGGCGGAGTATAAACCCATATTGACTGTTCGGAGAATGATAAAGTGACAGGGGAGAGTGGCTTTTTGTGAAAATAATTATTGCCGGCGACGGCAAGATGGGGGCTATTTTGACCCGTCAGCTGTCGGCCGAGGGGGATGACCTGACGTTAATAGATTTTAATCCGAAAGTGTTGGAATCAAGCGAAGTTCGCTATGATGTCATGGTGGTGCATGGAAACTGCGCCTCCATGGAGACACTGTGTGAGGCAGGGGTGAAGGAGGCGGATTTGCTTATCGCCATGACAGGACTTGACGAGGTGAATCTGCTCTGTTGTATGACTGCCCATGGCCTGAACCCGAAGATTCATACCATTGCCAGAGTCCGAAATCCGGAGTACGCAGTACAGATTTATGAGATGCGGGAGATGTTTGCCCTTTCCATGACAGTGAATCCGGAGCGTCAGGCTGCGGCGGAGATAGAAAGACTGCTGAAATATCCGGGCTTTCTCAAAAGGGATACTTTTGTGAAGGGAAGAGTGGAGATTGTGGAGCTGCGTCTGGACAGTGACAGCAAGCTCTGCAATGTTGCGTTAAATGACATGGCGCCCATTGTAAAATGTCAGATTCTTGTCTGCGCAGTGCTGCGGAATGGTAAGGCGGTGGCGCCCGATGGAAATTTCGTTCTTCGGGAAGGGGACCGCATTTTCGTGACGGCATCCACAAATACCCTGGCGGTATTGCTGAAGAATCTGGGTGTGATTACGCATAAAGTAAAAAGGGTAATCATATGCGGAGGCGGAAGGGTCAGCTATTATCTGGCAAAACTCCTTGAAAAAAGCGGTATGGGTGTGCAGATAATTGAGCGTGATCCGCAGCGTTGTACACAGTTGGCGTCCATGCTGCCTTCTGCCAGTATTATTCAGGGGGATGCCAGCAGCCGTTTTCTGTTGGAAAGTGAGGGTTTTTCCGAGTGTGACGCGCTGGTTACTATGACGGGTCTGGATGAATTGAATATGATCATTTCCCTATATGGCATCAACACAAAGATTCCCCAGGTCATTACAAAATTGGGGAGGACGGATGACACCGATATACTGGGAAGTCTGTCCCTGGGCAGCATTGTCAGCCCCAGGGAATTATGCTGCAATACCATAGTGCAATATGTGAGAGCAATGAAAAATCAGGCGGGCGCGGCTCTGACGGTGCATACCATTGCTGACGGGCAGGCGGAAGCCATGGAATTTCTGGCGGAGAAGAGTACCAGACATTGCGGTGAACCGCTGAAAAAGCTGAAATTGAAAAAGGGTGTACTTGTGGTATGCATTGTGAAAGGGCCAAAGATGGAGATTCCCAATGGAGATTCCAGTTTTCAGGAAGGCGATACGGTAATCATTGTCACAAGCAAAGGGAAAGGCATCTATCAGCTCAATGACATATTTGAATAGAAAGGTCATTGCTGATTTCAATAAGTTTGAAAGCTTGAGGAATTGAGGCTGTAACTATGAATTTTAAAATGATGGGGAGATTCGTTGGCAAAATTCTGCTGGTGGAAGCGGTATTTATGGTGCCGGCGATGCTGATCAGTCTGTGGGAACAGGAATATACCGCAGTGAGGGCATTTTTGTGGAGTCTGGCTGCCGTTATGGCAGCTGCGGGTTTTTTGCTGCTGTTATGCAGAGGTTCGCGAAACCAGTTTTATGCCAAGGAAGGCTTGGCCTGTGTGGGTATCTGCTGGATTGTTATGAGTCTGCTGGGATGCCTGCCTTTTTACTTTTCGGGGGCAATTCCAAGCTTTATTGATGCTTTTTTTGAGATAGTGTCAGGGTTTACTACAACCGGCTCCAGTATTTTGCCGGAAGTGGAATCACTTCCCAAGGGCATTTTATATTGGAGGAGTTTCAGCCATTGGCTCGGCGGTATGGGAGTGTTGGTTTTCCTGCTTGCGGTATCCTCCGTGGGGGGCAGCGACAATGGATTTACCATGCACTTGCTCCGGGCGGAAAGCCCGGGTCCCAATGTGGGTAAGCTTGTGCCGAGAATGAGGAAAACGGCGAGCATTTTGTATCTGCTTTATGTTATTTTGACAGTGGTAAATGTGATTTTTCTGCTCCTGGGTGAAATGAATTTGTTTGAAGCTGTCTGTACCGCTTTTGGCACGGCGGGAACGGGGGGATTCGGCATCAGAAATGACAGTATTGCCGGATTCAGTCCTTATATTCAGAATGTATGCACCGTATTTATGCTATTGTTCGGGATAAATTTTACCTGTTATTATCTATTGCTGCTTCGTCAATTTAAAAACGTATTTCTGGATGAAGAATTAAGGCTGTATCTTGGATTGGCCCTTGGGAGTATTATATTGATTGTGATAAACCTGAGAGGATATTACGCCACATTGGAGGAGACCGTCAGACAGGTGGCATTTCAGGTGGTTTCCATCATCACTTCCACAGGATATGCCACAACGGATTTTGACCTGTGGCCGGGATTTTCCAAGGCTATTTTGTTGAGCCTGATGATCGTGGGAGCCTGTGCGGGCAGTACGGGGGGCGGGTTTAAATGCGGCAGAGTTCTTCTGGTGGTAAAAAGCCTGCGCAGAAGTGTCCGGCAGGTGGTGCATCCCCAGAAGGTTCAGGTAGTTCGGGTCAATGGGCAATCCGTAGGTGAGAAGGTGTTGCAAAATACCAATGCCTATCTTGCGGCTTATGTGATTATCATTATACTCAGCTATCTTCTGATTTCAGTGGATGGTTTTTCCATAACCACCAATATATCCGCCGTGCTTACCTGTTTCAACAATATCGGCCCTGGCTTTGAGCTGGTGGGGCCGACCTGTAATTTTGCGGCATACAGCACTTTTTCCAAGGTGGTGCTGATTATGGATATGCTTGCAGGGCGTTTGGAAATCTTCCCAATTTTAATTCTGTTTTCCAGAAGTACCTGGAAGCACCGATGAGAGTTGTAACGGCTGGGCTGATTTTTTGACCCTGGTATTATTATATTGAGATAGGCAGGATGGAAAGATATGCGTCGTATTATAATGATGGTGCTCAGGCTTTTTTTTAAGGTGCCCTTTTACTTTTACAGCATCGGAAAGTGTGGAAGAAAGCCGGATGTCAGCCTGGAAGAGGCATATGCGTGCGTGAAGAAGGTGACAAAGGCGGCAAACCGTGCGGGGAGAGTCAGGATAGAGACTTATGGGATGGAAAATATTCCAAAAGAAAATGGCTTTATTTTTTTCCCGAACCATCAGGGACTGTTTGATGTACTTGTCTTTTTGGATTCCTGTCCCGTGCCCTTTTCTTTTGTGATTAAGAAGGAAGCCAGCAATGTGATATTGCTGAAACAGGTGGTTGCGGCATTGAAGGCGATTCCCATTGACCGGGAAGATCTGAAGCAGTCCCTTCAAGTCATCAACCGGATGACGGAAGAGGTGAAGAAGGGGAGGAATTTCCTGATTTTCGCAGAGGGGACCCGAAGTCGGGAGGGAAATGAACTATTGCCCTTCAAGGGAGGTACGTTTAAAAGCGCCGTTAAGGCAAAGTGCCCCATTGTGCCCTGTGCGCTGATAGATTCCTTCAAACCTTTTGATGAGAAATCCATTGCGCCGGTGACGGTGAAACTTATCTACTTAAAGCCAATGTATTATGAGGAATATGCCTCAATGAAGACAAATGAAATTGCGGCGGAAGTAAAGAGAAGAATAGAATGTGCCATAAAAGAACATACGTCAAATGGGAACTGTGGTTGAAAAAATAAAAAGTAGGAAGATAAAGTATCCAGAGAAATTTAAGGAAAATCAAAGGGGCGCGACAGCCCCTTTTTGATTAAATATTCAGCAATCTGGCAATATCAGTAAAATTGATGTATAAATCTTCATAAATATTGACCTTGACAGTAGCGTCAAAACTGTAAGCCACATGGATCAGGTCGCCTTCAAAATAGTTGACCGTTATCATTCGGCGTTTTGGATCTACAATCCAGTATTCCCGGACATTGTAATTGTTATAGTAGTAGGCTTTTCGGATATAATCATCGGAGGGATTTCCGGGGGAAACAATCTCAATGATGAAGTCAGGGGCCCCGTTACATCGGTTTTCGTCCAACTTGTCTTTGTCGCATACGATCATGATGTCGGGCTGGCCATATCATAGACAAGACCTTCAAAGACCTCTGCCCGCCTGTCCTCCGGCAGAGCCTCGTATTGCTCCAAAGAGGTAATTTGACATTGCGGCTGTAATGCTGGCATGGATAATACTTCCTTTCATAGTTTCTTCCCGCAGGCAACGAGAAATCAAAGACCCCGCTGCAAGCAACGGGGTATCAAGCTTGCAACGCCCCAAG
>CAJUGT010000189.1 GCA_910586435.1 uncultured Acetatifactor sp.
CTGAAAACCCTTCCGGGCACCTTCGTTCTGAGACTGTTTTTTTTATTCCAGTTCCCGCTTGCGGGAACTTGTTCCGGTCTCTGCACTTCGGTGCCCCAACCAGGGAAGGGTTATTCAGCCGCTTTTGCGTCTGAAAACCCTTCTCTGTGTCTGAAAGACACATTGCGCCTCCATTCCGAGACTGTTTTTAAATTTCCTCTTGGCATTTCTAACCAGACTATTTAAAGATTCCGCATACAGAAACTTGTCCCGCGATGGGAATTTGTCATGCATCTGAAAACAATTTATGGTGTCCCTTCACTGTCATGATGATATTATAATAGAAATATGGTAAAATCTCAAGTTGACAAATACGAAAAATACGTTATGATACAAGACATAGGGTATTTCAGTTCACAATACCCAAAAGGAGGCTTTTATGAAAAGAAAACGCATTTTGTTTTTAACATTTTTTACTTTGGTTCTATTTACAGTATGTTTTGCCGCTGCCGCATACCTGCCCATAAGTGATTCTACATCCATTGAATCCGTCAGCGGCATCATCATTGATCCCGCCAAAGCCGGAAATTCCAGGGAGTATATTCTTCCCACAGCCGCCCCGCCAACTCCCGCCCCCACCGAAGAACCCCGCTTTGAGGAATACGACATTACCCTCATGGCACTTGGGGATAATCTGATGCATATGGGCATCGTCAACACTGGCCGAAAAGATGACGGTACTTACGACTATACCTTCCTGTTTGAACCCATAGCCAAATTTCTTGCCGCTGCTGATATTAAAGTCACAAATCAGGAGACAATTCTTGCGGGAAACGAGCTTGGTTTTTCCGGTTTCCCGAAGTTTAATTCCCCTACCGAAGTGGGGGATGCCATTGCTGCGGCAGGGTTTAATGTAGTACTTCACGCCACCAACCATGCAGCGGATCAGGGCCTGGCCGGCATACAATCTTGTGCTGCCTTCTGGGAGCAATACCCTGATGTGCTCATGTCCGGAATCTCCAAAGACGCCTCGGCATCCCGCATCTCCTATCTGTCCATAAGAGATATTACCTTTGCCGTACTGAATTATACCTATGGACCCAATATGGAAATCCTTCCATCCAATTTGATGGGACATTTGAATATGCTCTGCGACTATGACACTGCCACCGGCCGCATTAATTTCACTGCATTGAATCCACAGGTGACGGAAGACATTCAAGAAGCAAAGGAATACGCAGATATTGTTATCGTTTTCCCCCATTGGGGAACAGAATATCAATCTGTGCCTTCTGCGTATCAAAAGAAATTTGCCGTTGAAATGACGGAAGCCGGCGCAGACCTTATCATTGGGGCCCATCCCCATGTTCCTCAGCCCATAGAGTGGGTTACTGCGGAAAATGGCAATCGTTCCCTTTGTTACTATTCTTTGGGCAATTATGTATCCACCCAGAAACAAATTGAATGCATGTTGGAAGGAATGGCCTGGGTAACATTCCATGTCACCGAATCAGGCGTTTCCATCTCAAATGAAAATACAGGCGTACTTCCCCTGGTATGCCACTACAAAAGCGGCCCTACCAGACTGGTTGGCATATACCCACTGGAAGAATATACGGAAGAAATGGCTCTGAAACATGGCATCTGGAATTATGGCCCGGTTCCTTTGCACCTCTCTGATTTACAGGAGCAAAGCCAAAATACTTTCGGACAAATGATTCTGTCTGTGGCGGATATTCTGTCCAGCGCCACTTCTTCCGTTCCAGCCAGTACATCTTAGTCAATCACATTTCTGACACCCAAAATAGTCGTATAACCCGCATTGCCTATGACCACCCCTTTTATGGGGGTGGAGGAATGGATAATCTGTCCATTTCCTATGTACAATGCCACATGGGTGCAGGTACCGCCGGAACCATAACAGATAATATCTCCCGGCTGTATCTCACTGTATTCAATTCCCCTTCCGGCTCCTGATAACTGTCCCCCTGGAGTCCGGCTTAGGGAATATCCAAAGTCAGCATAAATCAAACTGGTAAATCCGGAACAATCCGTTCCTCCTGCCAGGGTTTGTCCCCCATGAACATATTTATTTCCCAAAAACTGCATGGCGTATTCCACAATCTGTCCACGCAGTTCTTCATTTGTGGCATACTCCGTATTAGGCGGCGTCACGCTGACGGAGGTATTTTCTGAAACCTGGGATTCCGGTACTTGTTTCCTGGCCTCCAATGCCCTTTTCTCTGCCAGCTCCTTTTCCTCTTCCTCCAAGGTTTTGCCATAGACAAATTCTTCCACGACATTTACATACTCAGCAGCCACATAACCTGTGGAATCATCGGTATACTGCACCTTCAGCCATTCTTCCTGAGTGTCCAGATATACATGTTCCAAAAGCCTGACCCGCTCTCCCTTGTCAATATAACCAATTCTGGCGGAATCCGTTCCCGGATTCTCACGTACATTCAGCCTGTCCGCTATGACCACCGCATATCGAGTCACATAATCATCAATTACTTCCAGAGCCGCGTCCCCATAAAAGAAATATTCCGCTTTAATGTATCCTTCGGCATTTCCGGATACAATACGAAACCAATCATTATTTTCTCCTGCCATTTCCAGCACATGCGCCACTGCCCCGTGATAAATTTTCCCCAGAATAGCGCTTTCTGTATTGGGTTCCGCACGGACATTAACATAATTGTCCACATTTGCAATGGCAAGATCCGCATACTCATTTTCTTCTTCCATCAGTACCACTGGGCCAAACGCAGCCAAATCTTCTTCCGAAATTCCGTAATACTCCAATTTTTCATTCACATATTCTGTTCCACGTTCAAAAAATTCCTGGATTCCGCCACAATAACTGACTTTTTGAACCATAATACCTTCGCCGGCGGCATCCGCCCCCTCTGTGTCCAAGTCTCCCACGTTCTCAGCGTCATCCATACCATCCCCAACCGGTGTAATAAAATCCGCCGCTGCGTATCCCCTGTCGGTCCTCATGGCCTTAGCCATATAAGTCTTCGCCTCCACGGCCCCCATACCGTTCATTCTTCCCCCGGCACATTCCGCCACAATACACAAACCACCTGTCAGTATACAGATACAGATAACGCTCTTCCGCTTATTTTCCATTTGTCCTCTTACTTCTCTCTTATTTTATTTTTCAGGTATAATACTGAAATCTTCCTACCAGCTCTTTCAAAAGATCTGCCTGACTGGACAGTTCTTCCGAAGCCGCTGCGCTTTCCTCCGATGTGGCCGAATTGGATTCCACAACAAAAGCTATTTGATTGATGCCCTCCGAAATCTGTGAGGCAGCAGATGCCTGGTTCTCAGAAGCTTCCGCAATTTCGGCAACGGACTTGTTCACCGTTCTGGCATTCTCCACAACCACCACCAAAGAGTCCGCCGTGGATTTGGTGAGCCTTGTACCTTCCTCCACTGCCATAATGGCGCTTTGTATCAAATCTTTGGTATTCCTGGCCGCTTCGGAGCTTTGCTCTGCCAGATTTCCCACCTGTGTGGCCACCACCGCAAATCCCTTGCCTGCATCCCCTGCCCTGGCAGCCTCTATGGAGGCATTCAATGCCAGCAGATTGGTCTGATCCGCAATTTCCTCAATGCTGCCTATAATCTGCGCAATGCGATCCGAAGCATCCCTGATTTTCGCCATTGCTTCGGAATTATACTTCATCTGCTCATTGCTGTCAATTATCTGGCGATTCATATTGTCAACAATTCCACGAACTTTTTCCGCATTCTTGGCGTTGACCTGAATTTTCTCGGAAATGTCCGTCATCATGGCTGTCAGCTCCTCAACGGCACTGGCCTGATCCGTAGCGCCTTCCGCAAGGGATTGCGCCGCTCCCGAAAGATCCGTAGCGCCCTTTTGAACGCATTCCGCATTTCTGTCAATATCCTTCATGGCGTTGCTGAGTGCTTCCACAATTCCCCGGAATGATTCACTGATTTGGGCAAAATCCCCTTTGTATGTAGAATCAATGGATATTTTGAAATTCCCCTCCGACAACTCCGCCAACTGCTCGCTGATATCGGAGATGACTATATTCAAATCTCTGATGGTATCGGAAAGACAAACCATCAAAGTCGCCGTTTCGTCATTCGTCTCAGGTACAGGCGCTGCGGAATGCAGATCCCCTTCCGACAAAAGCTTCAGACGTTCCACAACTATCTCAATGGGTTTGGCAACAGCTCTTCCCAGTGAAACTCCACACCTGATGCCATACACTGTAAACGCTATCACGGACAGAACCGTAATGAAAAGTGACAGATAAAACATCCCCAGGAAATTATTTCTCACCGCCGTCACACCAATGCTCCAGCCATTGGTATTCGGAACCGGAGAATAAGCCACCACTTTGGTAACGCCCCCGTAAGTATAAGACCCTGTGCCCGTCTCACCTGCAACCATTTTCTCACAGATAGCACTGAACTTTTTAAGCCCTGCGTCCGTATCCCCCAGCGCAAGACAATCTTCCACTCCTACAATTTCCGAATTAATATCCGCAATGGTAATTCCATTGGAATCTACCATAAATGCCGTGCCGCCTTTTCCTACCTCTATGGATCTCATAATGTCATTCAGGAATTCGCCGTCAGGAATATATACTATCACGCCAACCGGCGTTGTACCGGGAACACCTCCCTCCCACAAGGGCGCCGCAACCGCAAAAGACACGCTGTTGGTAATATTGCTGTACGCCGGCGTTGATACATAGGTATTCCCTTTCATGCCCTCTATAAAATAATCTTTTCCAGAGAGTTTTACTCCTGTAATAAGATCCACCCCCCTGCTGTCCAGCAAAAATCCTCCCTCAAAATTGTGATCGTTAATTTTCTGCCGTAAAATTGCCGCTTTCTCCAATATGGATTTATCAGGATCGGCAAGTCTGGCAATACTGCCGGTTTCATACGCAATAGAAACATATTTATCAATTGCCGCCGACACATAGGCGGCCGCTACATCCGAAGTGTTGTTTATGGTCTTGGAAACAGCGCTTATGGAGGATATATAGCTTAATACGGATGTGACCACCCCCAATACAATACAGCATAAAATAGTCACCTGCCCAAATCGCTGTGAAATTTTCTTTTCAATACCCACGAACTGGTTCTCTTTTTTCGTTTTGTCCGTTTTTGTATTCCCGGCCTTTTTTTTCACTGCATTTCTTTCTTCTCCCTGCATCACTACCCTCATTTCTGCGTTGCTTTCAATGAATTTCCTGTGTCGGGCAACGCACGGACACAAAACCTTTTCACATAAGTTACTTTCGATACTCTTCTGATATCTACGGTTCTGTCGCCCATCCTTCTAAAACCCCCACCCCCCTCATAAGAAACCGGGTGACATCCCATAATTCACCATATTGGTATTATATCAAATAATTAATAATTTTTCTACTGTAAATTACAGATAAATTACAACACCAAAACCCGAAGCTCTACTGTTCAGCCCCCATGCTACCAAGTGGTTTGGAGGTTTCTTCCAGGGCAGTAGGGGGAATGGAGAAAAGGAACGGCGGCCAGGATGGAGGAAGCGCTGCTCGGCCCGGACAACGCCTCCGCCGGACTAACCGCCAACAAAAGCTAAGACACAAAAGTACTGCGTCTAAGCTTTTATAGGCGGTGGATTCCGTCTCCGGTCTAAAAGCGCCCTCAAGTGCTTTCGCAGCGCTTCCCCCACCCCGGCCGCCTGTATTACCGC
>CAJUGT010000190.1 GCA_910586435.1 uncultured Acetatifactor sp.
AAAACAATGGTGTCCTTTTTGAGGCAACCGATATACTTGATACTTATGTATATCGCTCCCTGAAACAGAACTTTGACGTGGGAATGGGGACGGCAGCCGGGCTGTACCAGTCAGTGTTCGGACTGATCATTATTATGCTGACCAACACAATAGTAAAGAAACTGAATCCGGACTATGCATTATTTTAGGGAGAGACGCAAATGAAAATTTCATCAGAAAAAATTATCTTTAATGTGGTTAGTGATTTATTGATCATTGTGCTCAGCATATTTTGCCTTTTTCCATTGCTCCTGATTCTGTCAGGGTCAATGACAGATAATCTGACATTGGCGAGAGAAGGCTATCATCTGATTCCCGTGAAATTTTCTCTGGAGGCATACCGTACCGTTTTTGAGTATCCGCAAAAACTAATTGTTGCTTATGGGAATACGATTATGGTCACAATAGTCGGAACTATTCTTGGAATCATATGTGTAAGTATGACAGGATATGTACTTATGAGACGGGATTTTAAGTACCGCAACAAAATATCATTCCTGATTTATTTCACAACAATTTTTGGCGGTGGGATGGTACCATGGTATGTTCTGCTTTCAAAGTATCTGCACCTGACAAATACTTATGCGGCAAGGATTTTTCCATCACTGATGTCTCCATTTTTGATCATTCTGATGAGGACATTTATGCAGTCCAGTGTGCCAGAGGAACTGATAGATTCCTGTAAGGTGGACGGAGCCAATGATTTTACGATTTATTCCAAAATAGTAATGCCCATCATTACACCGGCGATTGCAACGGTTGGACTGTTCTTGGCGATCGGGTTTTGGAACGAGTGGTATCTGACATCACTTTTTATCAGTAAAAAGGAATTATACAGTTTGCAGTATTTTCTTTACGATGTTCTTGACAATATAAATTTTGCGAAGGAGATGGCGGCCATAACGGGACAGCCTGCGACAAACCTTCCGACTGAGACTGTGAAAATGGCAATGGTGGTGGTTGTTATAGGGCCAATTATATTTTTATATCCGTTTGTCCAAAAATACTTTGTATCGGGAATTACGATTGGAGCTGTAAAAGGCTGAAAAGCTGTGATTAATTATTCAGAAAGGAAAAAAACATGAAGAAGAGAAGTTTAAAAAAGTTATTGGCAATTGGACTGGCTATGGGTATTACAGCCTCATCTATGGCAGGATGCGGTAAAGCGACAGAGCCCACAGAAAATACTGGCAGCAAGACACAGGAAAGCAATAACGCTTCGGAAACAGCAGCGGGCGACAATGACACAGAAGCGGCAGGAAGCTCCGCAGAAGCAGAAAGCAGCAACGTAGATTTATCGGAGCAGGTCAATGTTGTTATTTATGTAACGGGCAGTGAACCTGATCATTTTGACAAGATCAGGGAAAAACTCAACGAATTGACGATGCGGGATTTAAACTGTACGGTGGACTATAATTTCTTTAACTCATCGGATACCCAGCAAAAGTACATGATGCTGCTCAGTTCAGGAGAGCAGATAGATTTAATGTACAGCGGAAACTGGCTGAATTATTCTTCCTATGCAATGCGTGGGGCTTTCCAGCCGATAGAGGATTTGGTAAAAGAGTATTCCCCGAAAATCTATGATTATATAGGACAAGCAGGATGGGATGCGGCAAAGGTAAATGGAACCGCTTATATGATTCCCTGCCTGTGGAAAGAGTATAATCTGTTCAGTATAACCTACAGAGAAGATTTGAGAAAGAAACATGATCTGCCCGTTCCGGACAGTGTGGAAAATATTGAAAAATATCTTCAGGGGATTAAGGACAATGAACCGGATATGATGCCTACGCTTGAAGGGGTGCAGACCGCCGTTGCAAATATGGGTTCATATTTTAGGGCGATCGAAGTGTTTGATTCAAAGTATAATTGGGTGGACTGGCGTATGCCCTATGGAATCTATGTGGATTATGATGACCCTACACAGACATATAATTATTGGGAAAGCGATAATTTTCGTGAGGATATGAAAATTATGAAAAGATGGGCGGACGCCGGATTCTGGAGCAAAGATGCATTATCGAGCGATGAAACGCCTGAGGATGTGATGTTGTCAGGGAAAGCCGCCGCTCAGCTTGGAGTTGCAGGAATAGGCTTAGGAGTGTCGTATACGGATCGTGCATTGGAAAATGATCCTGACACAGAAATGGAATTTGTTTCAATTCCTTATTGCTATGGGAAGCAGAGAAGCGTTTCCGTGGCGCCCACACAGAATGGAATCAGTGTACCGATTTCAGCACAGCATGCTGACAGAGCCATTGCGCTATATGAAAAAATTATGTTTGATAAGGAATACTTTAATCTGATCATGTATGGAATTGAAGGGGAAGATTATAAGGTTGTGGATGGAAAATATGAAAGCATTCCTGGAGGATATGGCAGGGAAGCATCAAGATTGTGGTGCGCAAGGACAGATGAAATGTATATGCCTACAATAGCTGATGAGAAAGGCGCTGAAATGAAAGCGCAGATTGCTCAATATGAAGGCCCGAATAAGGTGGGCGGGTTTGTTGAGGATTATACTCCTTATCAAATAGAACGAACAGCATTGATGGAGGTTGTAACGCAGTATTTAATTCCCATTCAGGCAGGAATGGTTGATGATGTGGATGCGGCTATTGATGAATTTCTGGAAAAAGCAAAAGCGGCAGGGATGGAAAAAGTTCAGGAAGGGTATCTTGAACAATATGAAGCTTACGTTGAGGCCATGGACAACTGGTCAAGCTGGTCAGACTAATCTTATAGGCAGGGCATTTCCTGGGAAAAGGGAAGTGCCTTGCTTTCCATAAGGAGGGAATTATGGAAGCAGTTGGGAAAACAAAGGATGGAAAGGAAGCTCAAAAGGTACTTTTTTCATTCGTCTTTATATATCTGTTATATATGACTTCGAGAGCGATATTTAATCCTTATGTTACGGTGTATCTACAGGAAAAGGGATTTGTGGCAGAAAAGATCGGGCTGGTGACAGGGGCTAATTCTTTCATGCTTATCATTGCACAGCCGCTTTGGGGAATTGTTACAGATAAATTACAGTCTTCAAAATACACATTGGTTATATGTATGATGGTTCAGGCAGTTTTTTCAGTGGCGCTGGTATACAGCAACACGTTTTTTGCAATAGCGGCGTGCTTTTGTCTGTATGGTTTCTTTTCATCCCCAGAAGGACCGCTTTTAGATACCTGGTGCCTGAAGAGCTTAAAAAAGGTGGGACATCATAATTCTGTCGGGCAGATGAAATTTGCAGGGTGTTTTGGATATGCGTTGTCCAGTATCCTGTCCGGCTATATAATTTCCAGCTACGACACTACAAAAATATTGCCTGTATATTCCTGCATTCTTTTCCTTATTGCAGGGTTTCTTCTGATGGTCAGAGTGGATTCACGGGAAGAGAAGAAAGAGGCTTTTCCAAAGCTGAATCTGGGAAAAATCATTAGGGATAAGCGCTTTTTGGTTTTTCTTGTAATCATTTTCATCATGCAGATACCACACAGAGCGGCTTATACTTTCTATCCGTTATTGATATCAGAGCTGGGTGGAATAAAAACTTTTGTGGGTTATACCAGTGCAATCATGTTTTTGTCTGAGGGAATAGTGCTGTTTTTTTCAAAGAAACTATTAAGCCGCTATCGTCCGGAGAATATCATTATGTTTTCAGGTATTTTTTTCCTCATCTGGCAACTATTTTATGCTGTTGTGAGAAAGCCATGGCAGGTGGCTGCCATTGCAGTGCTGGATGGGCCATCATATGCGCTTTTCACGATAGGAATATTATATTTTCTGGATGAAACTGCGCCTTCTGACATGCGGACAACTTATCAGACAATTACATATGCAGTTTATTTCGGACTCAGCGGAATAGCTGGAAACAGTATTGGAGGATGGATGCTTGGAAACTTCGGATTCCAAAAGCTGTATTTATTCGGAGCGGTTGTTATAGGAGTGGCAATGTGTGGTTTACATTTGATGAATAAAATGAAAGGATAAATAAGTGAACAGGAAAGGAAGACAGAGCGTGAATCAGAGTATATTTATTACAGGAGCAGACAGAGGACTGGGATTGGCACTGGTTAAGGATTTTCTGGACAGAGGAGATCTTGTTTTTGCAGGACAGTTTTTGACAGAATGGAAGGAACTATATGATTTGAAGGAAAAAAACCAGGAACATTTGGTTTTGGTTCCGTTAGATGTTTCTGACCCTGAATCCATCAAAAAAGCTTACCATGAGGTGTCACTTAAGACAGGTAAGATAGACATATTAGTCAACAACGCCGGGATATCAGGCTCCGCAGGAGACATTATGTGTCTTGAGAATGTGGGAAGAGGACTGAGGCTCTTCCAGACAAACTGTCTGGGGCCGCTGGCTATGGTTAACACGTTTTTGCCATTGATGCGCAGGGAGAATGCTTTCAGACGGTTATGCTTTGTTACCTCAGAAGCAGGGAGCATAAGCGTCTGCCACAGGAATGATGGTTTCATTTACCCAATGTCCAAGACAGGGCTTAATATGGCAGTAAAATTGTTGTTTGAACAGCTTAGGGGGGAAGGGTTTACTTTCCGTCTCTATAATCCAGGGTGGATGCGGTCATATATGTCCGGAAAGAAAAGCACAGTAGGGAAAATCGAACCGGAAGAGTCTTCCAAAGTGGCGGTTGATTATTTTGTTAATAGCCTGAAACATGAAGATGTTCTTAAAGTTTATGACAATAACAGGATGGTGTGGCCATTTTGAGATACGAAAATAAAAAATATATGTTTCTATTGGAGCAGTACCACGGGCAGAGCCCGCGGTATGCAGGGGGTATAATAATGAAGCAAAATGTTATATTGTCAGGAGCGGATAACTCATATATGAGCCGCCTTAAAGCAGAATTTGAGAAAGCGGGACATAATATAGTAGTTGGAGCAGAGAATGCAGATATGTTGGTTTTTTGTATTGCTCCGAATGAATGTGGACAATCTGAATATAAAAAGCTGATAAGAAACTATGAATTATATGCATTGGGGCTTTTGAACACAGTCAATGCCTATTTGCCACTGATGAAAGAGAGTGACCTCAAAAGGCTGTGTTTCATAACAACTTTGCGCTCGGGCATTAATCATGTATTAGGAGCAGATCATTGGGAAAGAATCATTGCCGCATCATGTAATATGGCGATACGAATTTTGTTCAATCGTCTGACACAGGAAGGATTTACTTTTCGGGTGTTCGCAGTGGAAGATTTTGCAGAAAATTCAGCTTCTTATGCTATGGACTACTTTTTACAGGACAGGAGTTTTGAAGAAGAATCTGATCTGCATTCAGATGAAAAGCGTCTGGTTATGAGGGATAAATACGAGAGAGAGTATGCCTGGTAGCAGAGGTTGGATTATAGAGCTATACGGAGGGAAGCTGTAACGGTTGTGCCATTGCCAATGGAGCTATAAACAGTCAGCCCATATTCGGAACCGCAGGATATTTTTATTCTGCGGTTCACGTTTCTCATACCGATGCTTTTAAAATGAGAATATCTGGCGAATCCTGCATTTGTTATTTTGTTTTTCCGGGTATAACGAAAATTTTTTCTGAAACCCTTGACAAATTCATCTCTATTGTATATTGTATTAATATCATAGTACAGTAATACAAAGAAAGGAAAAAGAAATGGCATGGAATTTAGATTCTG
>CAJUGT010000191.1 GCA_910586435.1 uncultured Acetatifactor sp.
CCCAAAACACAGAGCGGTATCAGACAAATTCCAATGAGTGAAAAAGTGTATGAATTATGATATAACGCCTTTGGACGTATTGAAAATTTTGGGCGCAGAACCGTCTGATGATTTTAAACCTGTTCCAAATGTCCCTGCGCTATTAAACAATTTTTTAAGTTTGGCGTCTGATATGGAACTTTTTGAAACAGCTAATATTTGGACAGATTGTTCCGACTATTGTTTCGATTCGGAATGTCTTAAAATCGGCAGTGATTATTCAACAGGCACAATAGAGTTTGGCATTAAAAAAGAAGATTTGAATCTCAATGATCCGCCGGTCCATGTATTGTTTGAAGACGACCCTGCCGGTTGGAAAACTTTCAGCAGCACACTGTCGGGATTTTTAATGTACATATTATGTTCCATCCTCTGCTGCGAAGATTATGACACCGCAAAGGAAGTTCTGAAAAAATCAAATTGGAATTATGAGGAATGTTCTAAACCGAAAGGAACCACAAAAAAATATTCCTTTATTTACGGTTTATCCGTATGTTGTGGATATGAGCCGGAGACCAATACGCTACTGGCAATTTTAACAGACAGAAAAAGCAAAGTGTATCGGATTTCAAAAAAATTATGATAAATATAAAAAGGAACCCCCATGTATTATAAAGATTTATCCCCATACAGATATTTTAAGACCAAAGAACCTGCCGTCAATATTGGCTGGCTGGACGGCCATCATGCCTACGAAACGGGTCCCGTCCCGGAAGAATTCATAGATAAACTCTGGAAGTACATGCGCTATCCTGTGGAAGTGGCCAGAGGTTTTCATGTCTGTGAATTATGTCCCAGAGAGACAGCCGGCAAAAGTATACGCATTGAGTACAAAAATACCAGAAGGACCATGGGATATTATGAAATCCGGGTATTTGGCGGCCACAATACCTATGCCTTTCCCAGCCTGGCATTCCATTATATCCTGGAACATCATTACAGACCGCCCCAGGAATTTATTGATGCCGTCCTGGAACAAGATTGTGATACCCAAAGCTATTACGAAAGAATTCTTAAATACAATGACGGGTATGATTTCTGGTTTACGGAGGACAGAACCCTGGACGAATAAATTCATAATTTACTCTGCGTCCAGGGTATCCTGCCTGGGCTTTTAGTGTTACTTATACTTTCCCATAGAAAATGTAGTCCCCTTTGCCCACATGATATTCCTTTCCATCAATAATCACTATAGTATCTACGGGAGTGGATATTTCATATCTTACAATGTCTCCCTGGCACACCCATGACGATCGTATCACTCCATATGCCGTTTCCAGCGACGCTTTCAGCCATCCCAGCCTCTGATCCGGCACAGGACTAATCAAAGCCTTCCGGAATCCGGGATATTTTTCCATGGGCTGAATACCAGCCGCAACTCCGTAAATCCAATCCATCACACAGCCGTATGCGTAATGATTGTATGAATTCATATCCTTACTCCATACCGTCCCGTCATCCCTGACGCCATCCCAATGCTCCCAAATGGTAGTAGCCCCATGATTCACTTCATACAGCCAGGACGGAAATGCCTCCTGAAGCAATAAGTCATAGGCCACATCCTGAAATCCGTTTTCACTAAGCACATGAAGCAAATAGGGAGTTCCCACAAACCCTGTCTGAAGTCTGTCCCCGTTTTCCCGAATCATCTGCGCCAATCTGGCTGCGGTTTCCTTCCTGTTCTGCGTCAGGCCAAACTGCAACGCAAGCACATTGGCCGTCTGGGTTTTCAGCTCAAAAGTCTGGCAGAAAGTTTCCACAATTTTTTGATGCAATTCTTCATATTCCCCCATGTCCTGTCCCAATACCTTACCTGTCTTCACAAGCAAATCCACAGAATTGGCATAAAAGGCACTGGCCACCAGATCCACATCCGTAGCTCCTACGTAACTGCCGTAAGGCGCGTCCTGCGCCAACCAGTCACCATAATGCTTTCCCCAAAGCTTTTTCTGTGAATCTTCACAAGTCCAAAGATAGGGTTGATGGCTGTCTTTCGTTATGTAATCCACCCATTTTTTCATGGCATCATAATTCTCTTCCAGCACCTTCTTATCCCCATAGGTCAGGTACATCTGCCATGGCGCAATGGTAATCACATCCCCCCAGGCTGTGCTTCCCCGGCGCATCTTCCAGTAGTTGGGCACCACATCGCATATCATACCATCCTCATACTGCTCCGCACGTACATCCGCAAGCCATTTACGAAAGAATCTTTCCACATGATAGTTATAACTGGCAGTCCTACAGAAAACCTGTGCGTCCCCCGTCCATCCCATGCGCTCATCCCTCTGAGGACAATCTGTTGGAATATCAATAAAATTAGACCTCTGGGACCAAATGGTATTCTCAAATAAACGATTTATTCCTTTGTGCCCGCACTCCACATACCCTGTGCGCTTCATATCGGAGTACAGCGCAATGGCCGTAAAGTCATTCAAATCCAGTTCTTTCTGATATTCATCCGGGGCCTTCGGATATTCATTGATTTCTTTTGCGCACTGATCCGCTGTTCCCGGATATTCATCCAGTCTGATATACCGAAAACCATAAAATGTCAGGTGGGGTTTATAAGTCTGTTCCCCTTCCTTACAGATGTATATGAGCTTTGCCTTGGCGGACCGATAGTTTTCTGTATATAAATTGCCTTCCCTGTCCAATATCTCCCCATGAGAAAGCACTATCCGGTCCCCTTCCCGGGCATTTACACGCAATTCCACATATCCGGCAAGATTCTGGCCAAAGTCAATCACCCTTTCCCCGGCAGGTGTCACAAAATATCTTAATGGTTTCAGCCGCTCATGCTCACAGATTTTCTCACCTTCCTGAGCAATCACCCGTTCCTTGCCCAAGTCCCCCAACACCTTCACATCCTCATATGTTCCCTCCGGCGCTGCGGCATCGTATGTCTCACCATCGTACAAATCAGAGCATAACACCCTGCTATTTCGCACTTTCCACTCCCCATCCGTACCGATAGTTTCCTTTCTCCCATCCTTATACACAATTGTCAGACTGGCTATCATTGCCCCAGGCATATGGTTTATGTCCTTGCTGCCCTCGCTGATTCTGCCCCTATGCCAGCCGGGTCCCACCGTAACCGTAAAACAATTTTCTTTCGCCAGCAGCGCCTTCACATCATACTCCTGGTACTGAAGTCTCTCACGATACACCGTACAGCCGGGAGCCAATACGAAATCTCCTATCCGCGTTCCATTCACAAATGCCTCATAAACCCCAATGGCAGTGACTGCAAATACTGCGGACTCCACTTCACCTGTGATTTCCAGACGCCGCATAAATTCCGGGCAGACATCTCCCATATCCCTATGGCAGCCAATCCATTCCGCTTTTTCAAACATATCATTTTCCTCCTAATTTAGTTCCGCAACTTGCCTCCCGGGCTTGTCCGGTCCGTTGCTGTTTTTTCATATCCCATTTGACACTACCCAGCTTTCCCTGCTTTTCATCGCGCGCAAACTTTCAACACTTTCCTGTTGTTACAGATACAATGGTTTCTATTACTTTCTTTGCCTGACCGTATTTCTATCTCCGTTCATTATATACTTTCTTTGTTCATTATACAAGAATATAATGTATTGCCCAATTATACTGTTCTGGTCCTCTTGATAAAGCACCCTGACCTCTGCACTTGCCACCGACTTGCGACCATTCTGCGACGCCTCCTGCGCCAAAGCCTTTCTCCCTGACTTTTCAGGCTCCAAACCCCAAAGCCTTAAAAACACACAAAAAAAGAACCGACCTCAAGGCTCTCAAGTCCTCAAAATCAGTCCTTCGTGCTCTTCCGAAGAAGAGTGTATGCACCGCCAGGGGCTCGAACCCTGGACACCCTGATTAAGAGGAACTCACAAGGGGTAAACTCCTTGCCCGCTTTCTGGTAAAGCTTTTCGGCAGAAAATTAATTTTTTGCAGAGAAAAAGGACAGATTGCATCAATCTGTCCCTTTTGCCGCCGTGAAAACTCCTGCATTAGCACTCTGCGTAAAATGATATACTTTGAAAGTCACCTTCATAATAATGATATATATTTGAATTTCTCTATCTTTTCACCCAGTTATGGGGCTTCATCTTACCATTTTTATCTTTCTGACAGTTTCCCCCTGTCGGCTTTGCTGTCGGTGCGTTTGTTGTCATGGTCTTACCGCAGTTTTTACAGATCCAATTCATATAAAAATCTCCCTTCTACTCAAAATCTTATCTGTAATACCTGAAAATATAACTGCATCTTATAGCTTTTCAAGCAATACCGCTTTCTTTTGGTTGAATTCTTCCTCCGAAATTATCCCACTGTCTTTTAGCCTGCTAAGTTTTTCCAACTGCTCAAGCACATCCGGCTCTTTCTGCTGAATAATTGTCTGCGCAGTCTGATTGCCCCTTTTCAGTTCTTTGCGATATTCATGGTAGATAGCAATAACTCTTTCCGCTTCAATGGTATAAAAAGTGCTGATTTTTTCCTTTGCGCCTGCTACCATAATGATTAAATCACATACCTTCAGGGCGGCAGTCAACGCCGAGTCAATCACTGCAACAAGCAAATCATCCGACTTGGAATTTTGTTCTGTTGCCATAGAAGTAATATCCTCATAATAAAACTGCTTGACATTGGAGATAGCTCCCAACATTTCCTTGTTGACAATGGCACATTCATTCCATTATTGTGTCCCGTTATCGGATGTGCCTCTGGACGAATTTCTGAGGTCAGCCCACAAGTGCTTTATTGCCGCATTTGCATGGACAAAAATCCAATTCCCAATAATACCAACCATTTCACCCGCTTTTCCAGCAAACCAAAATATTCCTGCTATTGGATAAAGAATACAAGCCAACAAAGCCGTTAATATGCAAGCAATTACTGTTGATAACACCACAATCATATTGTGTTCCTCCTGATAGTAATTATAGTTAATATATACATAAATAACTATATCAATTTGAATAAAAGTTGTCAATAATCTAAACTATATTTATGGATATGAAAACTAATTTTAATATAGGTGACAGGATTCACGAACTGCGGATAAAAAGCGGATTAAGTCAGGAAAAGCTTGCACTTAGGGCAAACATCACCACAACCTATCTTGGCTTACTGGAACGAAACCAGAAAAATCCCACTGTAAAAGTAATTGAACAGTTATGCAATCAATTCAATATCAGCCTTGGGGAATTTTTTTCTCCGTCTCAGACCCCTGAAAAGCCAGTAGACGCTGTTTCTATGCAAATTCTTGTACAGATAAGCGACAGGAATGAGGCTGAAAAGCTGATGATTCTTCAGACGGTAAAAGATATGATGCGGTTGTGCGACCTTTCACGAAAAAATGCCCTGAACAACATACAGACAGATACGAGTATGGAAAAGGATAACATGCCTTAAAAGCACATTATCCTTTTCGTTTTATTCCATATTTATTTCCACTGCGACAGTCCTGCCACCGACTTGCGACCATTCTGCGACGCCTCCTGCGCCAAAGCCTTTCTCCCTGACTTTTCAGGCTCAAAACCCCGAAGCCTTAAAAACACGCAAAAAAAGAACCGACCCCAAGGCTCTCAAGTCCTCAAAATCAGTCCTTCAAAATGCACCGCCAGGGGCTCGAACCCTGGACACCCTGATTAAGAGTCAGGTGCTCT
>CAJUGT010000192.1 GCA_910586435.1 uncultured Acetatifactor sp.
AATGATATTATATCACACTTTTCAAATTATGCACTATTTATTATTTGATGTACTGAACCGGTTCTTTCTGTGCTTTGGGTATATGCATATTCTCAGGATTTGTTACAAGCCGCCCAATTGGCTTAGTAAAACAAAACGAGAATAACGGAGTTACCCAAACGTCAGAAAGAACCCCTGGACCATGGATGCGTCTTTGGGTGTTTATTGGTTATAATCAATTATGAAATAAAGTCTGTACTTTCACTGACAGGCATAACAGGGCATAGCAGAAGCAAACGGGCCGATGTAACATGTCATGTTACATGATTGTCCCAAAAAGCATATGATGATTGGTGGATAATTCTCCTTCCATGTGACATAATCATAAATATTCAATGGCCATTGAATCAAAATTTAATCAGAGGTGAAAATATGAATTTAGGAAATAACATTAGTTTTTTGCGTAAACAGAAAAAACTTACACAGGAGCAGCTTGCTGACAGGATGGATGTAACCAGACAGACCGTGTCAAGATGGGAATCTGAAGAGGCGGTTCCAGAACTGGATAGACTTGTGCAAATGTGTGGGATTTTTGCCTGCAACCTTGATACCCTTGTGAGAGAAGATTTATCCAGCCAAAGTGAAATTTATTCTGAGGTAAGGATAAAGAAACTGGCGCCATTTAAGATGGCCAGCTATGTGATTATCTCCCCAGAACCTGAAAGCGATGCTATAGGTCACATGGAGCGGTGGGCGGAGAACTGTGGTCTAAAAAAAGTATGTCCTGATGTTAAGCTTATTGGATGGGATTTTCCTTTTGTGTCCCAGGAACAACAGAATAGATTTGGACTTCACGGATATGTCGCCGCATGTGTGATTCCGGATGATTTCAAGACGGATTGTCCTGGAGTGACTTTTTCAGAGAATAAAGAAGCCGATTACGCTGTTATAACGATTAAAGAGCCATTTATTCAGCCGTTTGAAAGAATTCCAAATGCCTATAAGCTGATCATGGAATACCTTCAGGCTAACAATTTTAAGGAAAAGAATCAGGAGAATATCATTGGCTGCTTTGAGTATGAATATAAGAAAAATAATATCACATACATGGATGTGTTTATTCATGTGGATAGTGTGACAAAATCAGACGCTTTTTCAGTGTTCGGCTAAACTGCCATGCCCAAAACCCTTTGTGGTTACATAACAATGCTGCCGCATTCTGTAATATTCTACTTCATGCGGCAGCACATATTTTAAGCATTCAGCTCTTTCGTTTATAAATCTTTCAGTCTATTATTCCTTTCCCACAATACATTTGCGGAGCAAATCTACCGGAATCATAGTTGCGGCCAAAACTACCACCACACCCCAGCCCACAATGCCAAAGGGCACACAGCTGAACATATTTCCAATCCAGGTAAACACAGGTATCGGAATCAATGCTGCGTTCACGATGGCAGCCTGCACCAGGATAATGGTAAAGAATACTTTCAGGAACCCTGTATTTTGATTCAACCCCTTAAATATTCCAAAACCGTCATCTCTGACATTAAATCCATTGAACAATGCGCTTACGATAAACAACACAAAATAGCCGGTCAAATGCTGCTCTTCATTGTCAAACAGATTGGCAAAGAATGGCACTTTCAGATACACAAAGCTCACAAGTGTCAGCCATGCTCCCATTGTCACAATCTGAGCCATCATCTTTCTGCTGACAATGCTCTCATCCCTCCTTCTGGGCTTCTCCTTCATATACTTCTCCAGCGCCGGTTCATTGCCCAGCATGATTGCCCCTAATCCGTCCATCACCAGATTTACAAACAGCAAATGTGTCACCTTCAGAGGCTCATCCACATGGAAAAACGGCGCTATGGCACTCACCACCACTGCGGCCACATTGATTACCAGCTGGAATTTACAGAATTTCAGGATGTTATGGTAAATGGTTCTGCCATACCAGATGGCATCCTTAATGGATCTGAAGTTATCGTCCAGAACAACAATCTTGCCGGCTTCCTTAGCCGCCTCTGTACCGCTTCCCATGGCGAATCCCACATCCGCTCTCTTCAATGCCGGTGAATCGTTTACTCCGTCTCCCGTCATGCCGACTACAAGATTCATCTCCTGGCACAGCTTAACCATACGGGATTTATCGGTGGGCAATGCCCTGGCAATTACTCTGATATCCTTCATAATCGCCTTCACTTCATCGTCGCTCATAGCATTCAGTTCCGCAGAAGTCAACGCCTTATCCGCTTCACTCTGAATCAGTCCGGCGTCCTCCGCAATGGAAACCGCTGTCTCCAGCCTGTCCCCGGTAATCATAACCACCTGTATGCCAGCCTCTCGCACCTCACGAATGGCCTCTTTGGCTTCCGGTCTCACATCATCACGGATGGCCACAAGTCCAATCAGAACCACATCATCATTAATTTTGCTTTCCACAAGGTCTTTTTGTGAATAGCCGAACGCCAGCACTCGCATTGCTCTGGAAGCCAGTTCATTGATTTTTTCATTCACTTCATCAAAATCCAGCTCCACTTCCCGTCCGTCTTTATCCAGTGCTTTTTTGGCAACGGCCAGAAGTCTCTCCGGCGCTCCCTTATAAAATGTCCTGCCCATACTTTTGATATGAACCTGACTGAATTTATTTGCGGAGTTAAATCCCTGAGACTCGTCGGCCTCACATTCTTTATTGTTTGCCAGCATATGAAACGTATCTTCACCAATAAATTTCATCAGGGCCTGATCCGTAGCGTTGCCTCCGATGACTTTATGGGAAGCGTCAAACATGGATGCAGTATTCTTGCCGATTGCCACATCCACCAATCCCTTGATTTTTCCGTGGTTTTTCAATTCATTCATGGGAATGGTATGCCCCTGGGCGGTGAAGAATTCCACCACTTCCAACATACCTTTTGTAATAGTACCAGTCTTATCACTGAATAAAATATTCAACGAACCGGCTGTCTCAATTCCCTCCGCTTTACGGACCAATACATTGTGATCCAGCATCTTGCTGGTATTCTGCATTAGCACCAACGAAATCATCAAAGGCAGCCCCTCGGGCACGGCACATACAATAATAACTATGGCAAGAGAGACTGCCCTTACCACATCCTGAAGGATTTGGGACCAGCCCTGGTCAAGATATTCAGACACCCCTCCTGCATTCATTACAAAGAAGATAACATAAAGGACCGCAATCACCACTGCTCCGATGTAGCCAAACGTGGAAATCTGATTCGCCAGCTTGGAAAGCTTTACCTTAAGAGGAGAATCCGGTTCTTCCTCCTGCATTTCCTCCGCCATTTTACCCATCATGGTTTTCAGGCCCACTTTGCGTACATCCAAAATGCCTTCTCCGTCGAATACCACTGCGCCCCTGAACAAAGAATACTGATCTACGAAAGTATCCCCGGTGATTTCATCCGGCAGTTCCACATCCCCCTGGGCCGCGTTTTTCTTGCACTCTTCCGCCTCGCCGTTTAACGCGGAATTGTCCACCCGAATATCACCTTCCACCAGAATACCATCCGCCGGTATTTTATCGCCGGACTGAAGCAATACGTTGTCCCCCACGACCACATCATCCACTTCAATCACAGTTACCATACCGTTTCGGTATACTTTACAGGTATCCTTTTTCGTGCTGTCTTTCAACTGACGATACTTTGTGTCACTGGCCACACTGGTTTTGGCAGACACAATGGCCACAATCAACACAGCCACAATGGTTCCCACGGGCTCATATATTTCTGCGTATCCCAGGAAAAACATTGTAATCATAATCACCGCAATGACCAGCAAAATCTTAATCATAGGGTCGCCGAAAGTCTCCTTGAAGGCTTCCCAAAACGTAGTGGGTTCAGATTCAGGTATGGCATTGGAACCATATTTTTCTCTGGAACTTTGCACTTCCTGATCTGAAAGTCCTTGATGCTTCATTCTTATACCTCCCTGCCCGTCTCTGACGGGCATTTCTTTGTGACAATAAAATGCATATATTCTATTGTCCGGAAATGTACTTTATCTACACTTTGTACTTTCCTTTCCGTTGCCGTCAACATTTCCATTACATATATCTTCTGGTGAGTTCTCCCAGCCCGGGATCATTTGTGCCCTGACCGATGGCATTAAACTTCCATTCCCCGTTATGCCGATAAATCTCCCCAAAAATCATTGCGGTCATCCCGGAATAATCATCCGTCAGATTATATCTGCACATTTCCGTATTATTACCGGCATTCACCAACCGAATAAACGCATTTTCAATCAATCCAAAATGCTGATTCCTGGGCACTGCCTGGTAAATGGTGACTACCAACACAATTTTATCATATTCTGCGGGAATACGGGCCAGGTCCACTATAATCTGCTCATCATCCCCCTCCCCCGCACCGGTCAGATTGTCTCCCATATGCTCTATGGTCCCTGTAGGATGACGGAGATTTCCATAGTAAACAATATCTTCTTTATAGACCAGCTTCCCATTGATCAGCGCAAGCGCCGAAGCGTCACAGTCTATGGCCTGGGGCTTGGGAGCAAAAAGGCCCGTCTTCCTTTTCACCTCATCCCACCCCAAACCAACAATCACTTTTGAGAGCCCGGCGTTATCCTTTGACAGACTGACCTTCTGCCCTTTCTGTAAACTTACTGACATTTTTTTCTCCTCATTTTAAGTCGCTGCCAGGCAGCACTAAAGGGTGTGGTTCCTTCGGTACACACACAGGAGAGACAAATTTCATTTGGAAGTACCCAGAGACACTAAGTAGTGTCTCATGAAATTTGCTCTCGTGTACCTTCGCAACCCCACCTGTCCAGCGAAACATTTATAATAAATGACTTGATATTTCTTAGCTGGACTGTTCCAGTTCCCATTTATGGCGATTTGTCCCGTTTGCGGGAACTTGTTCCGGTCTCTGCGCTTCGGTGCCCCTATGGGGGAAGGGTTATTCAGCAGCTTTTGCGTCTGAATCCCCTTCTTTGTGTCTAAAAGACACATTGCGCCTCCGTTCCGAGACTGTATTATTTGCGGCCTGGTTTCCAGTTCATTCCCCAGCCAAAAGCCCGGTCCAATTCCTCATGTCCTCTGAAAAACCGAATGATTTTTTCCACACTGAATGTCTCATTGTCACGATTTTCAAAAAGAACCAGCCCACACATAATATCCTTGGAGTTGAACTCATCCATGCGAACCACAATGTCCTCTGCGCCGGGATATTTAATGGTAACTACCGCATCCGCCTGTTTCCAGTTGGCAATTCCTTCATAAATAAAGGTATATACAAGAATTCTCTTAATTTCAGCAATCTGATTGCCATTGATTCTGAGATTCTCCCCTGCCGCTGCGGCACCGGTTCTGTCATCGCCGTCCAACGCAATAAAGGGCGGATATTGAAGTGACCCAAAGGCATTGCCGAGAGCCTGAACCGCGCCCTTTCTGCCATCATTCATCTCAAACAAGCATCCCAAATCCAAATCAATTCCACCACCGCTAAGCAGACCTGACAGAAATCCCTTTTTACCAGAATTCCAGTTCAGATTCACTAAAATTTCACCCAGGCCACCCGATGTCTTTTTTGTAAGATTCACCTTTTGGCCTTTTTGTAAACTGATTGCCATGTTTTTTCTCCTATTCCAGTGCCGTCTCTTCACTACGATGCCCCTGACTGGGAAGAAATCTTCAGC
>CAJUGT010000193.1 GCA_910586435.1 uncultured Acetatifactor sp.
TAAAGCGCCTTTAAATAAGGATACTTTGAAAGACGCTGAACATGTAAAATTAATCTGTGAATTTGCCACAGGCTATGATAACTGTGATCTGGCCTATTGTGATTCCAGAGGAATAAAGGTGGCAAATGTAAGGGATTACTGCACTGCCATGGTGGCGCAGCATACATTTGCCATGGCGCTGGCACTGAGCCAAAAACTCTTTTATTATGACACATATGTGAAATCAGGGGCATACAGCGCACAGGATCGGTTCTCAAATTTTGATGTTCCTTTTTACGAGCTGGAAGGCAAGACCTGGGGAATTGTGGGGATGGGGAATATTGGCAGACGTGTGGCTAAAATTGCCTCTTCCTTTGGATGCAGTGTGGTGTTTCACTCTATTACAGGGAACAGTACATGTACGGAGTACCGGCGGGTGGATAAGGAAACGCTGCTGTCAGAAAGTGACTTTGTATCGCTTCATTGTCCTCTGAGTGATTTGTCCCGTAATTTCATAGACGCACAGGCTTTGAAGTGTATGAAAAACACGGCGGTTTTGCTGAATGTGGCAAGGGGAGCGGTGGTTAATAACGAAGATTTGTACCAGGCGCTGGAAACGGGAGAGATAGCGGCAGCAGGATTGGATGTGCTGGAAAAAGAGCCATTGGATGCCGCAAATCCCCTGGGCAGGATTAAGGACAGTAACAGGCTTTTGATAACGCCCCATTTGGCATGGGCAAGTGTGGAGGCCAGAACTCGATGTGTTCAGGAAGCGTACAAAAATATAGAAGCCTTTCTCCGGGGGGAAGACAGAAATCTATTACTGCCCGTCTGAACTGTTAAGATGAGATGAAAGCTCCTTCTTGACAAGAAAGAAGCGATATAGTAAATTTAGTAGGAATCCATTCAGGAAGAATGGACAAAATGGAGAAAGCCAAGAATGGAAAAGATAAAAAAGCTTTGCAGAAAATATGAGGAAATCATTGCGTATTTGATTGTGGGTGTGCTGAATACTCTGGTGTCATGGGCGGCATGGTTTGCCTGTGCGTATACCATTTTGGATGCCCAGGTGGTATGGCAGAATGTGGTGCTCAGTATTATTTCCTGGGTGGTGGGGGTTGTATTTGGCTATGTTTTGAATCGAAAGTATGTGTTTAAGAGTACGGAGCCAGAGATTATGAAGGAGTTCCTGCAATTTTCCGGGGGCAGGGTTTCTACAGGAATATTGGACCCGGTGATGATGGTGCTGATGGTAAATGTCTTAAAGATTAATGAATCCTTCTCTAAAATATTTGTCTCCGCAGTGGTTATGGTAGGGAATTATCTCATAAGCAAGTTATTTGTGTTTAAAAAGGATACACAGACCACCAAAACTTCATCGGAAAATGCCGATGTGAAATAAGAGGAAAACCTGACTTTAATGAAAAAAGTCTGGGGCTGTCTGCTAAACGCGACAACCCCGGGCTGTGGTTTTTATAGAATTTTCATTAAAGAATTTCTCATAATAGAATTACCAATATGGGAATACTATGAGAAGTCAGATGTATCTTACCATTTCCGTAACCAGTGCTGCGGAATGCTTTGCGGCCTCGGCTTCAAAGGTTGGATAATCCATTTCGGCACTGTCATCCGCCTTGTCGGAGATAGCACGGATGATGACAAAAGGAATTTTGTTCAGGCAGGCGCCGTGAGCAATGGAGGCCCCTTCCATTTCCGCGCAATCTCCCTGGAATTGTGTGATTAACCGTTCTTTTACCTCTTTGTCAGAGATGAATTGATCGCCGCTCACTACTCTGCCCACATGGGCATGGATGCCGGGATTGACTTTGGCGCAGGTTTCCAGAGCCAGTTTTGCGAGATGTTCGTCTGCCGGAAATTCACGAAAGCCCATCTGGGGAACTTCGCCCGGCTGATATCCGAAGACTGTTACATCCATGTCGTGATGCAGAGCGTCTTTGGAGATAAGAATGTCACCTATATCCAATTGGGCATTCAGAGAACCGGCGACACCGGTATTAATCACATGTGTTACATCGAATATATCTGCCAGAATCTGTACACAGAGGGCAGAGTTTACCTTGCCGATGCCGCAGCGCACGATGACCACGGAGGCGCCGTTTAAGGTTCCCTGAAAAAAGTCCATTCCTGCCTTTGTGATTATGCTTGCTTCACTCATTTGGGCTTTCAGCTGTTCTACTTCCAGCTCCATAGCTCCGATAATTCCGATTTTGCTCATTTATGTATCCTTTCCTGATTGCGTTTCCGATTAGTGCGGAAGTTTACTGTGGGTAGGTCAGACGGCTGTCATCAATTTTATAGAGGACCTGTTCCAGATATTTGTTGGCCAGGTAGTTGGCCATGGGAAGATTCATATCCCTGAAATTGCCGCAGTCTTTGGGGGAAGCCCCGGGGACTTCATCCTTGTAATCACGAATAAATTCGTACATTTCAATCATAAGCGGCATTATGTCTTTTGAAGTATAATCACCGGCCAGCAGAAGATAAAAACCTGTACGGCACCCCATGGGGCCAAAATAGATGGTTTTGTCCTTGTATTGGGGATGATTGCGAAGGAAGGTGGCTGCCAGATGCTCAATGGTATGCATCTCCGCAGTGTTCATCACAGGTTCTTCATTGGGGCTTGTCATGCGAAGGTCAAAAGTGGTAATCGCCTCTGTGCCCACGGTGTCCTTACGGGATACATAAACACCGGGCTGCAATTTAATATGGTCTATGGTAAAGCTTGCAATTTTTTCCATTATTTCTCCTCTCTTGATGATATTGTTTATTTTCGTTGTTGAAAGTCTATTATGGAGCCTTCTTTATTGTATTGAGAAAAGGAAGAAATGTCAAGGTTTTGGGTGAGGTTTTGCGGAATGGCTGTCTGAGAGGGTTCTTGCGAATGTCCTTTTCGCAATGCGATTCTCTGTGCATCTGTTGCTGTGAACGGAGTGAACAGTAACCTGAGCAGTTATAGAAATGTTATAGATAAATATATGTAAAAACGATAGGGTGTAAGGGAAGGAATGGAGGTTAAGAGAGTATGAATGCTGCGTCAATTATGAAGTTAATGAGTGCAAAGAGTCAATTCAGCAGAAATCATCCGAAATTCGAGGCGTTTTTGAATTCGGTTTTCTCACGTCCCATGGAGGAGGGAAGTGTGATTGAAATCACTGTCACCAGGCCCGGAGAGGAGCCGATTACAGCAAATATCAAGGTACAGCAGTCGGATTTGGATTTATTGGAGGAGTTAAAAGAACTTGCGGGTGGAATAAGGAGTTAAGCTGTTCCGGGGAGCCTGCGCAATATGGCCAGGCCTCAAGTTGCACTGAGTCACATACACCGTAAGCAAATAGATGAGGGAGGAATAGGATGGTTTATTTATCTCATTTTGTATTCCCTGATGTGGAGCAGGAGTATTCATTCCTTATGGGGATACAAAGGAATTGTTATGATACTTATTATCCTTTTCAGGTGTTGGGCAGGCATAAGCTGCGGATGCTGGACTTTGAACCAGTTACGATTTTATATGGCGGGAATGGTTCCGGGAAGACCACGGCGCTGAATGTGATTGCCGAGAAGCTGGGGCTGAAAAGAGATACCGTATACAATAGGTCCAATTTCTATGAAGATTATATAAAAATGTGTGAATATGAAGCCCAGGGAAAAGTTCCGGCGGGGAGCAGGATTATAACCAGTGATGATGTGTTCGACTTTATATTGAACCTGAGGTGTCTGAACGATGGGATCAACCAAAAGAGGGAGGAATTATTTGAGGAATATCTGGAAACGAAATATTCTCATTTTCAGATGAAGTCACTTGATGATTATGAGCAGCTGAAAAGGTCCTATATGGCCAAGACAAAAACACAGTCCCGTTATGTTCGCAATAATCTCATGGATAACGTCAGAGAACATTCCAATGGAGAAAGCGCATTCCTATATTTTACGGAGAAAATCCAGGAAAATGGCTTGTATCTGTTAGACGAGCCGGAGAATAGTCTTGCGCCTCTGCGGCAGCAGGAGTTATTGAAATTTCTGGAGGATTCCGCCCGCTTTTTTGGGTGTCAGTTTATCATATCAACCCATTCGCCGTTTCTCCTTTCCATGCGGAACGCAAAAATTTATGATATGGACGAAGATCCGGTGGACGTCAAGAGGTGGACAGAATTGCCGGGAATCAGGGCGTATTACGATTTCTTTCGTAAACATGAATACGATTTCAGGTAAGAAAATGAATGAATTCAAATGAAAGAAAATTAAATAAAATCAAATCAAAAAAATAAAATCAAATCAAATAAAACCTCCCCAATGCTTGACCCTTGCGGCATTGGGGAGGTTTTTTGACATTCATTAAAGTTTCTCCGGTGCTTCTTCCCGAATAATAGGGGGAATCTGAGCCATAAGATTATCTATATCTTCAAACATGCTGCTTTTGGTGGTGCCAAGCAAACTTGCCAATTTAATGTGCTTCATAACTTCCTGATACATTCCTTTAATTTTGTCGAAAAAGCCATGAAGAACCTGGAAAGAAGCCTGGGAGCGAGTAATAACATCCGCAATCTCCGTCTGGACAGAAATTGCTCCTTCCGCCGCTTCTGTAATTTGATCAAACAAGACATCTGTTTGACTTACTTGCGCAATGCTTTGCTCCAGCGCCTGCCGGGATGTTTCCATATTGGAATTGAGCAGTTGGCTGCCATGTTCCACATTTTCTATTCCATTATGTACTTCGGCGGACAGATCCTTGATTTCGCCTGCCAGTTTTTTTACTTCCGTGGCAACCACCGCAAATCCCTTTCCTGCCTGCCCGGCTCTTGCGGCTTCTATGCTTGCGTTCAGGGCAAGAATATTAGTCTGGTCCGCAATGGAAACAATTTTGTTCATATATCTTTTGATGTTCTCCACAGCTGTCTGGAGTTCTTCAAAAGTAGCAGTCATCTGGTTAAAACCTTCTTCTACTTCCTTAGAATTCGCATTTAAAGCGTTGACACCATCTTGCGCCTGGGTTACGGATGCTACAATCTTGTCCCGCACACTGTCAAAGGAATGGGATACCTGACTGATTTCTTCAAATGTTTGCTGAAAGTCCTGCAATTTATCCTGAAAAAGTTCCGCTTCCGTCAGGACGTCCCCAAAAGAACTGTTCACCATGCCAAGTTCACTTAAAGTATCCACTTCCTGCTTCACCAGCCTGCGATGATAGTCCTTCAGACTGTCCATCACAAACAAAACGGGGTACAACCCCTTTTTTTGGGATTTGTGAGGTGTACCCGTATTCTTTTTACCGCGAATCATATTTTCCTCCTATTCCAGTACCGTCTCTGCACTTCGGCACCCTAACCAGGGAAGAAAATTTCATCTGCAAAGAACTCAGCTGAAATTTCCTTCCATGTGTCTGAAAGACACATTGCGCCTTCGTTCCGAGACTGTTTTTAATTTCCTCATGACATTTCTTAGCTGGACTATTTCAGTACCGTCTCTGCACTTCGGCACCCTAACCATGGAAGAAAATTTCATCTGCAAAGAACTCAGCTGAAATTTCCTTCCATGTGTCTGA
>CAJUGT010000194.1 GCA_910586435.1 uncultured Acetatifactor sp.
GGTGGATTCCGTCTCCGGTCTAAGGGCGCCCTCAAGTGCTTTCGCAGCGCTTCCCTCGCCCCGGCCGCCGTCCCTTTCGCCCCGGTCCCCGTTGCTGCCCTGGAAGAAGCCCGCAAGCCACTTGGCGCTATCGGGTCTTGAACAGTAATCTGGCGGGCAATTTTCAGGCTGTGGGGCTTGTGAAGAATCATGGATGGTGTTATACTTTGGGTAAGGCTTAGGAAATTTTAGATGCCAGGGCGTGGCGTTTGGGGAAAATGCCATTTGTATGGCAGAATGGGAGGAGAGATGGACAACAATAATCAAAAATGTCCCATGTGTGGGACAAAGCTTAAAATGATAAATGGTCGTATGACTTGTAAAAGCTGTGGCTATTACATAAGGAACCCACAGGAAGAAGAGGCGGCGGGTCAGGCTTCTTCTCAATATCATTCGCAGACTTCCAGCGGGGAATATCAAAATCTCTATGGGGGAAGCAATCCATATCAGGGAAGCGGCGGCCAGGGAAACAACCCATATCGGGGAAGCGGCGGCCAGGGAAACAACCCATACCAAGGAAGCGGCGGCCAGGGGAATCCTCCCTATCAGGGCGGAAGTACCGGCCAGCAAAACAGGGCAAATCCCTCCGGGGGCTCACAGGCGCCCACGCCCGGAAAAAGTATTGGTGCTGTCATAGCGGTGGCAGTTATCATTGGTATTACGGTTTGTGTTCTGGTGGGGATTTTCTTTGTGAATCTCTTCGGGCGCACGGCGGATATTATCAACGGAAATTTACAGGAAAGTCGTGTTCAGGACTCAGGCAGTTCTTCGGGAGCTCTGTTGGATTATATTGTGGATTCTCTGGAAAATGAGGCCTCTTCCTGGGGCAATGAAGCTTCCTCCACAACAGAGGAACCCATACAGCGCCGGCGGGTTCCGCAATCTTCCTTTTTTATACAGATGGCGGAAACCATATGGGGTAAGGGATTTCGTACCATTACGGCAGAGGAATACGCAAGTCTGACGGCGCTGCAAATCAATACGGATGACAAGGTAATATCATACCAGGTTAATTATGGTCAGACACAGACATTGGTTTTTCAGAATTATACAGACAAAGATCTCTCCGATTTGGCGGCTTTTCCGGGACTGGAATTCATCTCTATTGATGATGATCTCGACGAAGGGGATTTGGATGGACTCAATAACCTGAATGCGATATATTCTGAGAACAGCATTGAAGAAATTGTAAATATTGTTCCGGCTCCGGAAAATATTACGGAATTGGGAGTGGAGTCAACCTTTTTTGAAAAATCCCTTGAGGGGTTGGAGGCGTTTCCAAATCTTCTATATCTGTCAGTGAATTATGACGACTTGGAGGATATTTCCATACTGGCGCAGTATCCCGGTCTGCTGGGACTCACATTGGAAGAATGTGACAATTTGACAGATTACAGTCCACTCATGTCGCTGACAAATCTGGAAGTATTGGGAATTGAGTCTTCGGAACTGAAATCCATTGACTTTATCAAGGCCATGCCGAATCTGACGCATCTCAGGATTGATGACAGTCAGATTACAAGCCTGAATGCGCTGAAAAGCTGTCCGAAGCTTAAACTTTTGTCCCTGACTGACAATTATTATATTCAAAATGATGATTACTCTGTGGTGGGAGAAATGGAAATGCTGGAAGACCTTACCATTATCCTGGGACATCATTTTACGCTGCCATCCTTTGAGAAACTCACAGGGTTGCAGAGACTTTCTCTGAAGAACGCTGAGGGAGAGGAAGTGCTTAAGGACGCTGTCAATGTGGTGTCCCTGATTCTGGATGACATTTCCTGGTGGGATCTGGAAGTGCTGACCTCCATGCAGAATCTCACTTCCCTGACGCTTACTGATTCTCATCTGGACACATTGGAACCGCTGACAAGGATTCCAAATCTGATGGCGCTGAACTTGGAAGGAACAAATGTATATAGCAATGTGGAGGGGATATTCGGAATTCCCAATCTGTATTATTTGAACATGAATGACTGCAAGGTGGGGATGGATTTTGATAATGTGCCTGTAAGCGAAACGCTTACCATTCTGGACCTCAGTGAGTTGTCCGTTATGGAAGATCCTTCGTTTACCAGCCAGAATCAGAACCGGAAAGAACTTGCGTCACATTATGAACTGTTTGACTGTTTTCCCAATGTGACAGAACTGTATCTGAAATCTTTGCGTCTGGACAGCATTGAGTTTGTAAAAGGTATGATGGGGCTTGAACTTCTTGACATTACTGATAACAATGTCACCAGCCTGAAGCCTTTGGAAGATTTGCAGTACTTTCAAATTGTGTACTGTGGAAAGAATACGATTTTGGAGAATCTTTCCCAGGACAGCAAAATTACGGTGTATATGTCCGATTGACGGAGGGGGGATTTCAGATTAGGCGGTATGACCTTAATTATAAGGGGATACCGCCTTTTTAAGACACATGGATTTTGATTATCTTATAAGGTAACAGTTCAGACAGGTCATTGAGCTGTTATTATCAGTGTAAAGCGGGCATTGTTGTAATATATAAAGAGTATTGTTATTTTTGTAAAATTTGTTATAATTAAGATATTGTTGCGTAAGGTAAGAGATTTTATACGGAGAGGTAAGGTATGGCAATAGAAAATTTAATTGAAAATGTAGATAGCCAGATTATAAAAATTAGAACCAAAAGTTTAGACATATCATTCAATGAATTGTATGATATGTATCAGAATAAGGAATTAACTATTTCACCAGACTACCAAAGACTTTTTAGATGGGAAGAGGAAAAGCAATCACGCTTTGTAGAGTCATTAATCTTGGAAATGCCTGTTCCACCGATTTTTGTAATAGAGAAAGACGAGGGTGTTTATGAGTTGATTGATGGGTTGCAAAGAATATCTAGCTATTTGCATTTCAGGGGAGAGCGTCTAGGTGAGACGGAAGATGATTTTTTAGTATTGCGCGGATGTGATATAGTGAAAGATTTAGATGGGTTAACATTTGATGGGTTGCCCAAAGCCTTGCAAATAAAAATAAAAAGAAGCTTTGTTCGTATGGAAGTTATTAAGAAAGAGAGCGAGACTTCTTTAAAATACCATATGTTTAAGCGACTGAATACTGGTGGCGAACTCTTGTCGGCACAAGAAATACGAAATTGTACAATTAGATTATTGGGTTCAAGGGGGCTTGACTTTATAGAAGAGTGTAGTAAAAACGCAGATTTTAAATCTGTAATTAATAGAATTCCATCAGAAAAAAGAAAAACAAAGTATGATCAAGAACTTGTTTTAAGATTTTTTGCAATTAAAAATGACATAGAAAACTATAAATATCCTGTAACGGAATATTTGACACAGTACTTAGAAAAAATCACAGTTAAAGAAAATCAATTTAATTACCAAATAGAAAAGAACATTTTTGATTTGACTTTTAAATATATAAATGAGAATTGGGGTGAAGAAGCTTTCTCGGGAAAAACAGCGAGTGGAACTATAAAAAATGAATTTGTGCTTTATTATTTTGATGGTATTGCAATCTCTCTTGCGTCTTTGATAGAGCAAGTAATATCATCAGATTGTGATAAAGCAATTATAGATGTTATCAACCAAATTAAGTTTGGGGTAGAGCTTCAATCATATAAGACAGGAAGTATTAATGGAGTAAAAGCGAGAATAAAGTTGTTTACGAAAGGAGTGTGTAGGATTCTTGACGGCAGATGAATTAAGGGCGAGTCTGGAGGTAGAGTTAGCCTGGCGACAAGAGGAACTTGCCTTTTTCAAGAATCAATTAAACGAAATTGTAGAAGAAAACAAAAATAAATACAGAAAAAGTTTAGTATTAATACTGTATTCACATCTGGAAGGATATATTAAAATATGCTTGCAGACGTATGTACAGTATATAAACTCACAAAAATTAACTCGTAAAGATGTAAATATTGGATTGATGGTGGCAAGTATGCATAAAGAATTTCTCGCATATGAAAATCTGGATCGAAAATGTGAAGTTTTTCATAAGGAATTACCAGAAGATGCTCGTTTACACCGTTTATATCGTCGTGTTGATTTTATGGAAAAGGTAGAAGATTTTAAAGAACAAGAATTATATATTGACGATCAAATAATAGATACTGAATCTAATTTATGGTACATAGTGTTGCAGAAAAATTTATATAAAATAGGATTACCCATAAACTTATTTGATGGCTGTCAAAGTGATATTGACGCATTGGTAAATCGAAGGAATTCAATAGCCCATGGAAATTTTCGTTCAGGTGTGACAGCGGAGGAGTTCTCTAAATGGGAAATTAAAGTTTCTGATATTTTGTCAGAAGTAACAAGATTGCTTTATGATTATGCCAATAATGAGAGATATTTAGCTTAAATAAGATTGAGGTAATATTTCTATTTTATTGACAAAGCAGAGAATGAATCACGGATTAAGTGATGTATTCTCTGCTTTTGGCTTGCGGTTTCTTTGTCGGTATTAATGATAAGTTGTTTTTCGTATTACTATATCACTACAAAATTCAGGGGGCAGGGGGGGTTTCGCCAGGGATTTTCTTGTCCACGTATAAAATATGGTTAATCAGCCATCCCAAGAGGAATTCCAGGAGCTTTTGCAGGTATTCCTGTGGGTTGTTTTCAATTTCATTATAGTCTATATTCTCCAACTTGTCGATGAACGCCGCATGTGCCCGTTTTTGAGCGTCGAGCCCCTCATAGCGGATGCTCTCCATATATTCTTCCTCATCTCCAAAATGTTCGATGGTATAGGCCTTCAATTCGTTTAGAATATCAATAATCTTGTCATACCCAGAGACAGCGTTATATGTCTTTACCAAGTGGTTAGCCCTGTCCACGATGCGGAACAGTTCCCTGTGTTCTCCATCAATTAAGTCCACGCCCACCAGGTACTCATCTGTAAACTCGCAGGGATTTTCTCTCAACATCCATTCTTCCAGAGGCGGGAGCTTTCCTATCAGAATATCGCTGCCCAATATGTGGCTGTAGAGCCATTTGGCCAGAAACAGCACAAGATTTGTCAGAACCTGCTGCTGCTCCTGAAATTCGTCGATGTTTATCAGATCAAAGGAGAGAATTTTTTCACGGAAAAAGGCGTGCTGGGTTCGTTGCAGTATGAGTTCCGGATCGCAAATTTTGGCCATGTATTCTTCCTCATGTGTAAAATGCTGTTCTGCGTAATTGTCCAGTTCCGCAAGAATCTCCTTCAGATTTTGGTAATAATCACTGTGATATTCTGTGGTTGCCAGGATGTAGGCTTTGTTTAAGATGTTGAAAAGATGTCTATGCTCCTGGTCGATGAGTTCTATTCCTGTTTTACAGTCATCTGTGAATTCAAACACTGGGAATCCTTCCTTTCTATGTAGCGTATTGTCTCGGTACAACTATGGCTTTAAAGTAAACATACCTGCCGAGAAGGTTTTTATTCCCGCGGGCAATGAGCCAAGCGGCCGTGCTTGCACGGACAGTTGGC
>CAJUGT010000195.1 GCA_910586435.1 uncultured Acetatifactor sp.
TTCCCTTATAGGGGCACCGAAGTGCAGAGACCGGAACAAGTTCCCGCAAGCGGGAACTGGAATAGGAGGTAAAGTTTTGGATGAAATTCTCAGAAAAAAATACATTCCCATGACAGAAACAACATATTATACTCTATTGTCCGTCTTAGTCCCAAGGCATGGTTACGCAATTATGCAATATGTCAAGGAGCTGACTATGGGAAGGTTATTATTGGGGACAGGCACGCTTTATACCATGGTGGGCAGGCTGGAAACGGACAAACTGATTACTGTATTGCCCGAATATGATAAGAAGGTTTATTACATTACGGACATAGGGAGGGGCCTGCTCTGTGTGGAAACAGAACGTCTGGGGCGGCAGCTGGCGGATGGCTGGAAAGTACTGTATGCCGGGAAGGAAGAGAATGGAAGCATGACAGCGGACTGCGATAAAAGCGCAGTTTTGCAAAATGGGGGGGGTGCTTTCCAAGAGTAGGATATTGTATGTGGCATGGCTGTGCCAAAACGAAATTTGCGGTGTGAACATTAGACAGGGACACCGCCGGAAAGGGTTGGGTAAAAGATGAAACTGGAAGTAAGAGGGATACGTAAAAGTTTTGGAGAAAAAGAAGTGCTCCATGGGGTCAGTTTTGAAGTAGAGGGAGGCAGGGCGCTGGGGCTGTTGGGAAGAAATGGCGCCGGTAAGACTACCACCATCCGTATCCTGATGGATGTATTTCATGCCAATAGCGGCGAAATTTTATTTGACGGCAAGAAGTTTGTGCCCTCAAAGCACAGGATTGGGTATTTACCTGAGGAACGGGGCCTGTATCCGAAGCGGACAGTGTTTGAGCAGATGATTTATCTGGCGGAGCTTAGGGGAATGAAATCCACAGAAGTGAAGGAAAGCGCAAGAAAATGGCTTGCGAGATTGCAGGTTTCAGAGTATGAGAACAGAAAACTTGAGACATTGTCCAAGGGAAATCAGCAAAAAGTACAGCTTGCGGCCACACTGGTACATAACCCTGAGATTGTAATCCTGGATGAGCCGTTCAGCGGTCTGGACCCTGTAAACTCTCAGATACTGAAAGATGTTGTAAATGACTTAATCGCAGAAGGCAGGTTGGTGATTTTCTCCAGTCATCAGATGAGTTATGTGGAGGAATTCTGCGATAACATTGCCATTATCAACCAGGGTGAGGTGGTGCTGGCAGGTGAGCTTCGGGAGATTAAGAAGGAATACGGCAGAAACCGACTGATGCTGTCGGCGGAAAACCTTACATTGGATGAACTTTCGGAACAGGTGGAAAAGGAATGGCAGGATCTGGCGGTAATTTCAGGTAAGAAAAAGGAATTCCTGGTTCTTGAATTGCAGCAGGGAAAGGAGCGTCGGGCCGTGTTGGAAAAATTGGCAAAATCTGATTTTGAAGTGGATAAATTCGGCAGCTATGAACCGACATTAAATGACATTTTTGTGGCAAAGGTAGGTGAACAGGCATGAAGAAATTCTGGATCGTTTTAAAATATGAACTGAAAGAGTATTTTAGCAATAAGGCATTTATGGGGCTTACTATATTTTTTGCGCTGTTGGGCATGTTGGTATTGTTTTTGCCGCGTTTTATTGATATGTCGGGTTTTACCGGGGTGAAAATTGTAGGAGACGCAGAAGTAAGCGAAGGGAAGAACCCCGAGGAAGAATATGAGCAATTTATCTATCTGGATCAGGCAGGTGTGATAAGAGCGGATGTTTTGCAACAAATGTTTCCGCATGTAGCCTGGCAGGAGGCAACAAGTGAAGAGGCAGTGAAAGAGGCGGTGGAATCACAGGAGGCGAAAGCGGGTTTTGTGGTGTTAAGTCCCACAGAGTATAGATATTATGTATATAATAAATCTATGGCAGACCCAAATGCATCCATGTTTGAGCAGGCCATGAAGCTGTTTTACCGTATGGATTATTGTGAGAAGTCAGGGGTGAATCTGGAAGAGCTTTCGGCCATATATGACGTTCCCGTTAGTATGGATTGGCAGATCTTGAATAAGGATACTGAGAGCAATTTCTGGTATTGTTACGCATTGGTGATAATTGTGTTTATGCTTATCATCTATTATGGGCAGATGATTTCGGTGTCTGTTACAACCGAAAAAAGCAATCGGGCCATTGAAGTGCTGGTTACAAGCACTTCTTCCAACAGCCTACTGTTCGGCAAGGTAATCGCAGGCGCTATTGCGGGTGTATTCCAAATGGGGCTGGTGTTGGGAGCAACTCTTGTGGCATATCAGTTCAACAGGGAACAATGGGGAGGAATGCTGGATATGATTTTACATATTCCGGCGGAAGTATTAGTGGCTTTTGCCTTCTTTGGACTGGGCGGATATTTGTTCTATGCTTTCCTGTATGGGGCCATGGGAGCATTGGTGAGCAAGACAGAAGATGTGAGCAAAAGCTCCTCGGGTCTTGTACTGGTGGTGATGGGAGTCTACTTCTTTGCGCTGTTTCAGCTGACAAATGTGGATGGAACGGTGATTAAGGTATTGTCTTTCCTGCCAATCAGCTCCTACAGCACAATGTTCGCAAGAATTGCCATGGGAACGGTGGCAGTATGGGAAATTCTGTTATCCTTTTTGATATTGGTGCTGTCTATTCTGGGAACCGGTTTCCTGGGAGCGAAACTCTATCGCATGGGCACGCTGAGATATGGCAATCCCATTAAGCTGCGTACTGCAATAAAAGATATAAGAAAAATTGATGACTGAAATGCGTCGGGCGCCTGTCAGCTTCAGCTGACATATTTTCTCTAGTGTCCATGCGCATAATAGAACCAGTACCCACTTGATTTTTACGCACGAATCCATGCAGAGGAAGTATGCCGCTAATGCGGCGCCTGGGCCATGCGGCCGAAAGACAAGCTTCCCCTGCTGGCCTGCGCATAAACAAAACGGGCAGGACCTACGTTAGTAGTCCTGCCCGTCAATAAATTTTACAAATTTCTCCACCAGTTTGGGATCATAGATAATGCCGCTGAAACGAAGCAATCTTTCCTTTGCTTCGGCTTTTGTGTGGTTGGTGCCGGTGCGGGTGGGAATGGTCCAATAGGTGTAGTTATTGGTAATGCGCAGGATTCGCGCTTCCAGGGGAATCTGGTTCCCCTTCTTTTTCTTCGGGTAGCTGTTCCCATCCCAGTTTTCATGGGAACTGAGAATGGCGCCGGCAATCTTATAAAGGTCTTCAAATTGTCTGGCAATCTGATAACCATAGGTCACATGGGCCTGAATTTGTAATTTTTCCTCAGATGTCTTATTTTGACCTTTTACGACAAAGTATTCCGGCAGCTTTGCCATGCCAATGTCCTGATAATGAGCGGCAAGACGGGTTTCGTTGGCGTGATCTTTGGAGAAGCCAAGGTACAGAGCAAAGTCATAGGCAATTTTAGACTCCAATTCTACCATTTCCCTTTTCAATATCTGTCTGCTGTACAAACGTTCCATCATGAGGTCGGGAATATGTGTTTCCTGTTTTAGAAGATTCTTGTTCCGATACATTTCCTCATCTGCCCTGGTAAAGCAATCAAAGAGAGTTTCTTTTGTGCTGTCCCATTCGGCGGCGCCAAGGGCTACGGAGAGTGGAAAAGCCAGGCTGCGGTCTTCACTGCCCTTGCGGGCCACATGCCTACAGTAATCCAGGGCGGTGTCCAGTGAGGTATTGGGCAGAATGACTCGAAATTCGTCTCCGCCGCATCTGGCTACCAGCCAATCTTTTTTGGCAAGATTTAACATGATTCCGGCAATGTTCTTCAACATCAGATCTCCGGAATCATGACCAAACACATCATTCATCAGTTTCAGATAATTGGCGTCTGCCGATACCAGGCAAATCTGTTGTTCTTTGTGGGAAGCGTACTGTGAAAAGGCTTCGTCAAATTTGCGGTGGTTATACAATCCTGTCATAGAATCTGTCACAGCCAGCTTCTCCAGAAATTCTTTCTCCTTTTGATGAATGACTTCCTGATTTTCCAGAGAGGAAATAATGGATTTCAGATAAAGGTGTTTGCGGCCAAGCAGGGACAATTGTTCTGCCAACAGGGACAGGCTGTTTAATATCAGATCAAAACGGGCGCGGGACATTCGTGGAAGCTCATGAACACAGTTGAGATACTCTGTTTCATCTATGTGAAGGAGCCGGGCTTTTTCCCTGTATTCCTCATCGCTGAGAACATCTTCATCCAGAAGAACCTGGCCTACAAAAATGCTTGCGGCATGAATTCCTTCCACAGTCACATTAATAGCGGCATCGGTTAAGCCCGACACACTGCATTTGCGAATGCGGGGGGATTGCTCCTGGTATGCGGATAGAAGTTCACCGGATTCTTCACAGAGAACATACCCGGCCGAGGACTTCTTTATTTTCTGGCACAGGGGGCAATAGTCGCTGTCTTTGGTAAAGCGTTCGCCCAAAGGGCCGCGGATACCGATGCCCACTTCCAGGGTAGCGGACAGGGACTCTATCAATCTCTGTAAAGATTCTATATCATATATGTCGCTAAATGTATATGCATCCATAATCATTCACCTCATATATAATTTACCATAGTCGGGGTGTACTTGTCTATGATAACACTTAGAAAAATGTAAAGTTCTCGTTACAGATGACGGAGTGAACAGGGAGTTTGGCAGCACCAATAGGTTGGAGGTTGGCTTGGCAGCGAAGGGGACGGCGTCCGGGGCGGGGGAAGTTCTGCTCGGCCCGGGCAACGCCTCCGCCGGACTAACCGCTAACAAAAGCTAAGACACAAAAGTACTGTGTCTAATCTTTTGTAAGCGGTGGATTCCGTCTCCGGTCTAAGGGCGCCCTCAAGTGCTTTCGCAGAGCTTCCCCCGCCCCGGACGCCTGTAATTTTGCAAGTGATATTTATAAAGGACAAAGGAGCAAAATAATTTGCAGCAGTTCAGGCAGGCACTGAACTGTTAGAATAATCTGCCGGGCCCATCCTACTAGGTACAAAAAGTTGCGTATTTAAGTAAGGATAATTTATTGTCTTCAAATTGCGCCAAATGAGTGTGTTGTCTAATTTATCTTCAATTAATCTTTTGCGTTAAAACGTATAAATTCATCAGAAGTTAACAGTTATAATGCAGGTTGCTTACGATTTAATGCAAAAGATTATAGGATAAAATACGTTCTTATTGTATCAATTTATCTCGGAATTGTGTATAACGTGTCACTACACTATGCATTTGCGTAAAAAACTTTCGGAAAAACAGGCGTCCGGGGCATGGGGGGTTACGTGAACGCACCAGAGGGCGCCCTTAGACCGGAGATGAAATCCAGCGTCTACGCAGGCTTGGACACAGTACTTACGTGTCCTAGCCGAAGTTGACGCTTAGTTCATCGGAGGCGTTGCCCGAGCCGAACGTAACCCCCCATGCCCCGGAC
>CAJUGT010000196.1 GCA_910586435.1 uncultured Acetatifactor sp.
TCAGCCACTTTCGTGTCTGAAATTTCTTCCTTGTGTCTGAAAGACACATTGCACCCCCGTTCCGAGACTGTTTTTAAGTTTCCTCTTGACATTTCTTAGCTGGACTATTTAAAGTTCCCGCTTGTGGGAACTTGTTCCCGCTTGTGGGAACTTGTTCCGCTCTCTGCACTTCGGTGCCTTGTCGCGCAAACTGTTATTTGATATGGGATTTGACAGCGTTGGCAACTACCTCCACAACTTTAGGGTCAAAAGGCTGGGGCATGATATTGTCTTCGCTTAACATGGCATCGGGGACAAGGCCGGCGATTGCCGCTGCGGCAGCCAGCTTCATTTCTTCTGTAATCTGTGTAGCTCTGCCCTCCAGAGCGCCTTTAAAGATGCCTGGAAAGGCCACCACATTGTTAATCTGGTTTGGAAAGTCGCTTCTGCCCGTTCCCACGATTCTGGCACCGGCGGCTTTGGCAATATCCGGCATAATTTCCGGCACTGGATTGGCCATGGGAAACAGGATGGAATCGGGGTTCATGGAGGCCACCATTTCAGGAGTTACAATATTGGGGGCGGATACACCCACGAAAATATCGGCTCCTTTTAAGGCGTCGGCCAATGTGCCGTTTTCCCCTTTCAGGTTTGTAACTTTGGTCATTTCCTGCTGCATCCAGTTTAAATCCTTTGTGGAAGGGGAGATGATGCCGGATTTGTCACACATAATAATATTGGGAAAACCGTATGTAAGGAGGAGCTTTGTAATGGCAACTCCGGCGCTTCCGGCGCCGTTGACAACTACTTTGCAGTCCTCTTTTCTTTTCTGTACTACTTTCAGAGCATTGATAATGCCTGCCAGAACCACAATGGCGGTGCCGTGCTGGTCGTCGTGAAATACGGGAATGTCCAGAATTTCGTTCAGCCGTCTTTCGATTTCAAAGCATCTGGGAGCACTGATGTCTTCCAGATTAATGCCCCCGAAGGCCGGTGCCAGCCAAGTGACCGCTTTGATGATTTCTTCGGTGTCCTGGGTATCAAGGCAGATGGGGACGGCGTTGATGCCGCCAAATTCCTTGAATAGGACAGCTTTTCCTTCCATGACGGGCATAGCGGCATGGGGACCGATGTTGCCCAGGCCCAGAACAGCGCTTCCGTCGGATACCACGGCCACGGTATTGGCTTTCATTGTGTATTGGTAGGCAGCTTCTTTGTCGCAGGCGATGACCTTGCAGGGTTCCGCAACGCCCGGAGTATAGGCAATGGCCAGATCCTCTCTGGATTTTACCGGCACTTTAGAGACTGTCTCCAGTTTTCCGTTCCATTTTTCATGCATTACAAGGGCTTTATTATTGTCTGTACTTGTCATTGGATTACCTCAATTTTTTCTATCTTGTTAAAAACTAATTGTATCATATAATAGTTTTCAGGTGCTTGCAAGTTTTTTTGCGCAAAAAAACACCCGAAAATGTGTTTGGTCACGGCATTGCGGGAGGATGCGCTCATAGGAGTGAACACAGAAAACAGCTCCCGTATTAGTTCACGAGAGCTTAAAACCCAAACCCCATACGGTCTGAATATAGGAATCTGTACCACTGTTCTTTAATTTGGCGCGTATATTGCTGATATGTACATTGATTGTCTTATCTTCTGCCAGGTATTCTTCCCCCCAGGCATATTCATAAATCATCTGTTTTGAGAAAACCCGTTTGGGGTTTCGGATCAGAAGTTCCAAAATGAGAAATTCATGTCTGGTCAGTTCTATCAGATTTGCTCCTGCCCACATTTCCTGGGTTGTGGGATTCATCCGCCATTCACGGTATTGATAAATACTCTCTTCCTCCTGAGAGGCGTCCGGCTGTTTTTCACGGCGGCGCAGCTGTACCTGAATCCGTACCAGGAGTTCCGGGAGATCAAAGGGCTTGCAGATATAATCATCTGCGCCGGCGGAGAGGACATTCACTTTGTTTTCCAGCCCGCTTTTGGCAGACAATACAATAACAGGCGCTTTAGAGGAGAATTCTTCCACCAATTCCTCTCCGGGGATGCCGGGAAGCATCAGGTCCAATAAAACCAGATCAAAATGTTCCATGGAAAAGAGCAATTTTGCCTCGCTCCCTGAAAAGGCCTGTGTACAGACATAACCATGTCCTTCCAGATACTCCTGTATCATCTGGTTATTGCCTGCGTCATCCTCCACTATCAATATACGTTTCATGGGTATTGTCCTCCGCAAATGAACCTGAAATACAATTATTGCGCATAAATTATTGTAGCATAATCGGAGGAAAATGGGAAGTGTCTCCTGGGAAAGATATTCACTGTTCACGGATTGGGCGGTAACAGCCCTTTGGTTCCCTTCCCATCATAATATAATCGCAGTCTACGTTCAGCGCATTGCAGAGATTATATAAAACCTGTGCTGAAAATCCTTTCTTTCCATTTTCGATTTCATAAAGAAATTTTGGGGAAATAGAGGCCTGTTCCGCCAGGTATTTTCTTGTGTAGCCATGTGAGAGCCTTGTTGCGCGTATTCTTTTGCCTGCTTCCGTGTAAATGTCCATCTTTTGTAAAACCCCCGCTCCATTCAGTCACACAGCATGTGATGACCGGATTATCTTTTTCGTTTCTTAAATTCATCTATAACATGGAGTATTGTTTCATCAATAGAATCCTGCTTGTTTCTCAGATAAAATGTGCTGTCTTTTGCTTTTGTGAAATAGAGTAAGAGTCTGAGCATTAACAGCATTTTATCTGAATCTGTATAACACATTATTCTATCCCATTCGGCATCAAGGTTTTCATCTTCTCCTAACAATATATAATCTGTGGATACATGTAATTCTCTTTTTAACCTTCGCAGTCCGTTCAGAGAAATCTGGTTTTCCGCATTTTCAATTTTCTTGTATCCTGATAAGGAAATTCCCAGAATTTCAGCGAACGCTTCCTGTGTCAGACCGGCATTTTCCCTGATTTGCCGTATCCTTACCGCTGTGTCCAATTTGTCTTTTATAAACTCTTTACCCATTGCCTATATCCCCCTGAAGATTATATAGTCCATATTATCCTATACAGTTTTGGCAAAATTATCCAGATATTAATCAGGTATTGAACATACATGATTCATGTGCCAGTTTTGATGGGGAAAGGGGAAAACCAGGGATGACTATGATGTGAAGCGGGAGAATTTCAAAAGACAGGTTGTTTTTAACAGGAAGCAGCGCTATAATAATAGGACAAACATCACCAACCAGAAATGTGACTCCGATATTTTGTCGGAAAGAACATTCGGAAAAAAATTATGCAGGAGGAAGAGGATGATAAGGAGAAAAATCAGGACAGTATGCGCTTTTATGATGTCGGTATCGCTGCTGATTTCAGGTTTTCCGTCAAGGGCGGCGGAGCCGGACTACCTGGGGACGAGCCAGGCGGGACTATGGATGGATTATGATGAGGGGGATGGACTGATTCGCAATGGCGCCAGGGATATTATAGTGCATTTCGGGGCGGAAGCCATGCCTGCGGACAATGAAGCGGGGTGGGAAGCCGAAGTGAGACGGCGCTGTGCGGAAACGTTGATGAGAGGCGAGCGTTCAGTCAGTCTCAAGGATTTGCAGCTTAGTTACACACAGAATAAGAAAGCCGTTTATGCGGCCATGAGAGATGTGTTAAATACCAATCCCCAATACTTTTATGTGAGCGGAAGGTTAGGCATGAGCTATGGCGGGGATTTGATAACTGCCGTCAATTATAATTATGATCCGGAATTCTGCGTCAGTGAAAATGTTCTGAACCAGGGATTGGTGTCTGGAATGCGGGCGCAGTACGACGCCCGTATGGCGGAGGCATTGGCCTGTGTGGATGAGGGAATGACAGATGTGGAAAAGGCATTGGCTTTCCATGATTGGCTGGTTAGGGAATGCGATTATGACCATGCCAATCTGGAGGCGGGTACGGTGCCATCTATTTCCCATACGGCCGCAGGGGCCTTTATCAATGGGGTCTGTGTCTGTGACGGGTATTCTCAGGCTATGAGCGCATTGCTGCAAAAGGTGGGGATTGACTCTTATGTAGTGAGCAGCGAAGCCATGAACCATGCCTGGAATATTGTAAAGCTGGGAGAGAATTACTACCATATTGATGTCACATGGGACGATCCGGTTTTCACCAGCAATGAGGAATACCAGGACGCTATCAATGAAGGCTTTGTAAGACATAATTATTTTGTGTTGAGTGACCAGGAGATAACGGCCAACAGACATAACGGCTGGGACGGGGGAGGAATACAGTGTCTTGACGAAGGAAGTTATGAAGGATATGCGTTCCGTACCTGTTCCCGAACGGCATATACCTTTGGAAATGGCTGGTGGTATTATAAAGATGGCCAGATGCTGTACAGGACGAAAGATCTTGCCTCCAACGCAGTGCAGAGCAGGAGGGCGGAAAATATTGTTATCAGCGCGTTTTACTATGGCGGCGGGTTGTATTACGCTACCGGGAAAGGGGTTATGCGGATAACCGATCTGGATAACGCTGATTTCAGCAAAGGAAATGAGGAAGAGATATACAGCATAGAAAAGGAATATCCCGGATATACCATCTATGAATTCGCTATCAAAAATGATCAATTGATTGTCAACAGTTATAATGGCTCTAATGATTGGAAAGCGGAAAAAATTCCGTTAAACACGAGACCGGCGCCCACAGAGCCACCGGTAACGCCGACAGAACCGCCAGTGCCCACGGAATCCCCGGTAACGCCGACAGAACCGCCAGTGCCCACGGAACCCCCGGTAACGCCTACGGAACCGCCAGTGCCCACGGAGACTCCAGTAACGCCGACGGAATCGCCGGTGCCCACAGAGACCCCGGTAACACCGACGGAACCGCCAGTGCCCACGGAGACTCCGGTAACACCGACGGAACCGCCGATGCCCACGGAATCCCCGGTAACGCCTACGGAACCGCCGATGCCCACAGAGTCCCCGGTAACGCCGACAGAACCGCCGGTACCCACAGAGTCTCCAGTGATTCCAACGGAAGCGCCTGTGGTTCCGACACCTCCGCCTTCAGGGGACCAAGGAGGGAATGGCTTAAACGGGATTCATTTGTCCCAGGATGGTAACTGGTATTATTACACAAATGGACAGGTAAATTGGGGTTTTAATGGTTTATATTATGATAGTATCTATGGCTGGTGGCTGATACAAAACGGAACAGTGGCCTTCGACTACACAGGCCTATGGAATGACACAAACTATGGCTGGTGGCTGATACAAAACGGAACAGTGGCCTTTGACTACACGGGCCTATGGAATGACGCAAACTATGGCTGGTGGCTCATAGGCAACGGAACAGTGGCCTTCGACTACACGGGCCTATGGAATGACGCAAACTATGGCTGGTGGCTCATAGGCAACG
>CAJUGT010000197.1 GCA_910586435.1 uncultured Acetatifactor sp.
CACAGACAATCTTGGCTAAGATCCAGGAGCAATATAACCTAAGCCCCGAAGCATCAAAAAAATATTTGTGAGTATTAAGCTTGCCAAAGCCGCCTGAAAGTCTGTGTTGATATGGTTGAGGCTGGATCTATGGGCAGGGCAAAGAATTTTCGCTGCGTTTTACCACAAATAAAGGCAGAACCCCAGATCTGGCTCTGCCCTTATTTGTATCTTGTATCAAATTTGCTTCCCAAACTTTCCTTTCTGTTCCAGGCCATTGTAGTTGTTATTTCTATCGCTCCGAGACTCCCTGGAATACGCCGCCTGGCAGTGCTTCCTCTCATCAGGCTCTTATTGTATGTGCCTGCATTTGGTCAACTACACATAATTCTCCGCCTGGGCTTCAAACATTCTGCGATATAGACACCCCTCTTTTTTCATCAGTTCCTCATGGGGCGCAAAATCCGCCACCCGCCCTTTATCAATAACCAATATTTTATCACAAAACACACTGGAGGACATTCGATGAGATATATAGATTGCCGTTTTCCCCCCGGCAAGTTCATTAAAATTTTCATATATTTCCGCTTCAGCCAAAGGATCCAGCGCACTGGTAGGTTCATCCAGAATAATAAGAGAGGCATCTTTGTAAAGCGCTCTGGCTATAGCCACCTTTTGCTGCTGACCGCCTGACAGTTCCGTACCCTCCTCATCATATGCCCTGCCCAAAAGCGTCTGACTTCCCTTTGACAGCTCTTCCATTTTATCCTTTAATCCCACCTGGGAAATCAGCCTTTCCACGGTTTCCTTATCCTGCCCCATCTCCTGACAGCTGATATTCTCTTCTATACTGAAATCGAACAGACGATAATCCTGGAATACCGCCGCCAACTGTGCATTATAAGAATGATATTCATATTCTCTGATATCCCTTCCATTCACCAGAATACGGCCCCCCTGGGGCTGATACAGCCTGCACAACAACTTTATCAATGTGGTCTTGCCTGCGCCGTTTTGGCCCACCACGGCAATTTTCTGTCCCCGTGTCACCGCAAAGTTTACTTGCTCCAACACTTTCTTCCCGCTTCCCGGATAGGCAAAATCCACATTTTCAAATACAATGCTCTCCACCGGCCCTTTCAACTCTACCCCCTGCAATGTATCTTGTTCGTCGGGCAGATTCATCAATTCCATAAAGGGATCTAAGTACCCCAACAACTGCCGCAAGCGAATAACCGCCTGACCAAACTCCGTAATATTGGCCGAAAACTGCACCGCCCCATTGACATATATGGTAAACGCCCCCAGGCCAATACGCCCTCCAAACCAATCTGTAATCACCCGAAATCCCACATAACCATAGGAAATTGCCGCCTGCAAATCGTTCACCACACTGTACAAGCCCATATAAAATCCCTCTCGCCGCCGAAAACTGTCAAATGTATTTGTAATATTATAATTATACCAGTCCACACGTTCTCCCAGCATTCCTGCCAGACTGTACAGGCGAATATCTTTCTGACAGCTATCAGAAAATGCCTGATTTACATAATATCCATATCGACGGTTCAGGGGAAGTATCATTTCATGAATGCGCTTCATATGCACGGACAGACTCTTTTGAAGCAGCAGCATAACTCCTACCAGAAGAAGCAGTACTGCCACCAGCCCCGGGCTTAGCGTAACCATTATCACCGCAAGGCCAAACAAGGCGCTCCCCTTCTGTAACAGCTGTGCCGTGCCCGTTATCATATTTAACATGGCCTCCTGATTTAACAACGCAAAGGCCGCTCTTTCTTTTAAGTCAAGATAATATGGCTCCTCCAATCTGATATAGGGCAAGCTCATAACCTTCTCTCCCAATAGAAATTCCATCTTCTGACTTACATAAGGATTCTGCACATCCATCCAGCGTTTTATCAAACGTTCTATCCAGGCAAACAAGAAATTCCCTGCTACTATCAGGCCGCCAAGCAGAAGCAGCCTTCCAGGCTCGCGTCCCCCTGTCAATTCATTCATAAGAAATCCTGGCAGCACCACATTCCATACCACCCGTGCCCCGGTGAAAACTGTCTGAATTACCAGCAACAGCAGATACAAAGGCGCCGTCGTCCATGCAAGGTGAAAAAACAGTTTTAACTTTTTTACCTCATTCATCACCATACTCCTATTCCAGTTCCCGTTTACGGAAACCTATTACGCAGTGTGTTCCAGAGCGTGCCCCTTATCTCTGCCCTGACTGTAATACTTTCCCTGCACTGTAAACATTTCATAGTAGCTGCCACGAAGTTTCATCAATTCTTCATGGGTTCCGTATTCCTTCATTCCATCTTGATCAAACAGCGCAATATGATCGCAAAAGCGGGTGCTGGCCAGTCGATGGGAAATATACACCGCCGTTTTTCCTTTTACCAGGCTGCTGAAATTCTCATAGATTTCCGCCTCCGCCAATGGGTCTAATGCCGCCGTAGGTTCGTCCATCACCACCATATTGGCATCCTTATACAGCGCTCTGGCTATGGCCAGCTTTTGATTCTGTCCTCCGGATAAAGTAACTCCGTCCTCTTCGATTCCTTTTAACATCATCTGCCCTGTTTTCCCTGGCAGGGCATCCACCACTTCGTCCAGTCCCACCTGCCTTAGAGCCCGCTCCACACGCTCCTCCTGAATCCCTTCCAGACAGCCGGCTATATTTTCCCTCACGGTAAAAGCTAAAATATTAATATCCTGGAACACCGGCGCAAACATGGAAAAAAGTGCCTTTTTATCAAACTCCTTGATAGGGATTCCATTCACCCGTATCTCTCCTTCCGTCACTTCAAATAGCCCCGTCATAAGTTTCACAAGCGTACTTTTTCCTGCCCCATTGATTCCAACCACTGCCAGACGTTCTCCCTTATGTATGGTCAAATTCAGATGACGGAAAATATACCTCTCCGTTCCCGGATAGCAAAAGCTCACATCATCAAATACAATTTCCAGGGTATCTCCCTCTATGGCCCGGCGTTTTCCCCCTTTTTCCCCCAAGTCTTCCTCTAAAAAGCGATACATCTCATATACATACTGCCCTTCATTTATCACAAAACTCAACTGTTCCGCCGCCTGCTTCAGATAGGATGACAACAAAAGGGCCGCTGTCAGATACATGGAAAAATCGGCAATGGACATTCCATTCATGGTACGATATATCAGTGTTCCATACATGAGCACATCTCCAAAAACCATTGCCGCAAGTCCCACAAACGCAAAATGATACTCCTGGGCCGCCACCAGACGATTCCATTCTTTGTAGCATCGAATCTCCCTGGAAGCATTTTGCAGAATTCGATCTTTCAACCCATAGATACGAATGTCCTTTCCATAAGAAAAATCACTGGCGGTCTGATGATAGTAGCTGATTTTACGTCTCAGCCTGGCCTCTTCCTCTTTTTTCTCATACCGAAAACGATGTCCCCGCCGGCTGACCCAAACAATGGCTGACAGATTCAACCCCAGTCCCAAAAGGAGAGGAATGCTCAACCTGCCGATAAAAATGCTCAAAACCCCAATAGTCAAAAATACCGCCGGCATTTCATAGAGCTTATGGTATATTCCCTCCACTCCATTCTCATTGCTTTGTGTAGCGATGAACGCCTTGTCATATTTCTGCATAAACCCGGCATCTTCCGTATTGGGATAAGCCATTTCCATCACTTTGACAGCGTTTAGCCTCACATAATCCAGCCGTAAAAGAGAAATCTTGGAATAAGGCCATTGTTTCAAAAACACACGCCCAAACCCCAAAACCCCAGCAAGGACAAAATATCCCGCCACAATCCAAAACACCGTCTCCGGCCTGGCCCAGGCGCCCTTCTGCAATTCTCCCAGTATAAGTTTAGGCAAAAAAACCGCAAGGAAAGGATATATTGTCGCTGTGATAGAATATACTCCGCAGAGTAAAAACAACCCTTTGTTTTTCTCTGAAACATTCCTCAGCATTTTCCGCAATGTCTCCCCCAGGGGATAGGCATATTTTACTCTTACATTGTCCATTGCCATCCCCCCTGTTTCTGCCGCCCTTCCTGAATTCTCCGTTCATGCTGTTTCTCTTCCCGCTCATGATTCGTCAGCGTCAGTTGTGTAATACCCTCACATATCTTCTGAAATCCCTGTTTTTTCACCTGATAATATACCTTCTTTTTTTCTTTTGTCATCTGTATTTCTATCAAATCTTCCCCTATCAGGACTCCCAGATGATGCAGTACCGTTGCCGGAGTCACCCCCAATGTCCTGGCCATCTCCTGTAAATAGCAGGGACGTTCCACAAGCAGTCGGAGAATCTTCAATCTGGTAGGATCTCCCAGGGCTTTCAGACCAGACAGAAGACAGTTGTCATTGTAACAATCTTCCTTTTTTTCCACAAAGAGATAAAAGGTTTCAATTCCCAGATGAACTTTTAACTTCATTGTTTCCATAGTTTGATTCTCATAAGACGCCTGCACCATAATCCCATCATACTGCATTATGGCAGGTGAAATCCAAACCTCACATTCTTCTTCCCATTGCAGTCCCACACCATCCAACAAGGCAGCCAGTTTTTCCTGGTTCCGAACGTCTTCCATACAGGCAGCAAACCTTTCCCGCACCAGTTCAAGGCATTCAAGCCCGATTTCCCTGCAGGGTTCTTTCAGACTCCACAACTGCTCCATCACTTCCCGTCGTTCGGAATATAGGCGAAGCAGCTTAAATTTATCCGCATCTTCCCCATCCCATCCTTCCAATGCCGCCATGACATCCGCCAAGCCGCAAATCACTATTTCTTCCGTCTCCGGCGATTTCTGTAAGTCACTGCCCAACATTTTTCCAAAAGCACGATTCAGAGCCTTCTCCAACTCTTCCTCGCCAGGTTGTTCTTCCGCCTCCAATATTTCCTGCATCTGTGTCAAAAAGGAAATCATTGGAGGGTCAAAACTGCGCAGGCTTTCCCTTTCTCTCCTTGCGGAATCTACATACCCCTCCAACATGGGATACCGTCCCAAAACCGGCTGCAACCTGGCACGCATGGCGCCTCGATAGCTGCGGTATGGCGCCAGAAACTCCTCTTTCTGCCTGCGGGTCCAGCTGCTGTTTTTGTTCAGCCATTCTTCACTGTCCAGAGTATGGACATAATTCATACATGCCATTGCTTCCAACAGCCAATATGGCTCCGGACTTATATTCATATTCATCTCTCTTCTCCTATTCCAGTTCCCGCTTGCGGGAACTTGTGCCGCTTGCGGGAACTTGTG
>CAJUGT010000198.1 GCA_910586435.1 uncultured Acetatifactor sp.
TCCGGGGGTTATGCCCTGGCCTTCTCGGTAATAACTGTCTGAATACGCGCAATGTTCTTCCTTACTTCCTTGATTCTTGCAGTATTATCCAACTGGTTGGTTGCGTTCTGGAATCTCAAATTGAAAAGCTCTTTCTTTGCGGAGACAAACTCCTCATTCAGCTGTTCGGAGGATTTACTCCTTAATTCTTCCAAATACTTACTTGATTTCATTCTTCAACACCGCCTTCCAAATCTGCCTTAGACATGATTTTACACTTGCAGGGAAGCTTATGCATAGCAAGACGCAGCGCCTCCTTTGCCTGGTCTTCGGGAACACCGGCGATTTCAAACATTACGCGTCCCGGCTTCACAACTGCCACCCAATACTCCAGTGTACCTTTACCGGAACCCATACGGGTCTCAGCAGGCTTGGTCGTAACGGGCTTGTCAGGGAAGATTTTAATCCAAACCTGACCTGTACGTTTTGTATAACGGGTAAGCGCAATACGCGCAGCTTCAATCTGATTTGACTTAATCCAGCACGGCTCAGCAGCTACCAGGCCATACTCACCATAGGTAATGGTGTTGCCTCTCATAGCCTTGCCTCTCATACTGCCGCGGAACTGTTTACGACGTTTAACTCTTTTAGGCATTAACATGATTCATCGCTCCCTTCCGTCTGATTTCCTTTTGTAGGAAGTATCTCGCCCTTATAAATCCATACTTTAACCCCAACCTTGCCGTAAGTGGTATTTGCCTCGGCAAAGCCATAATCAATATCAGCCCTCAGGGTCTGAAGAGGAATTGTTCCCTCACTGTAAAATTCTGTACGAGCCATGTCGGCGCCGCCGAGACGTCCCGAACAGGAAGTCTTAATGCCCAATGCCCCTGCCTTCATGGTTCTGCCCATGCAGGACTTCATGGCACGTCTGAAGGAAATACGGCCTTCCAGCTGCTGCGCAATATTTTCCGCAACCAACTGCGCATCCCTGTCCGGACGCTTGATTTCCTGAATATCTACCAAAACTTTCTTATCTGTCAATTTGGAGAGCTCCGCCTTTGTCACCTCAATTTTCTCGCCGCCCTTGCCGATGATGAGGCCGGGTTTTGCTGCATGGATGATAACACGAATCCTGTCGGATGCCCTTTCAATCTCAATTTTGGAAACACCTGCGTCATGCAGTTTCTTCTTCAAATGCTGCCTGATTTTATAATCTTCAATCAGATAATCTGAAAACTCACCTTCAGCATACCATCTGGAATCCCATTTCTTAATAACTCCAACTCTTAAGCCATGCGGATTAACTTTCTGTCCCATTGTAATGTTTGCTCCTTTCCCTACTTTTCATCCAGAACCACAGTAATATGGCTTGTTCTCTTCTCAATACGATAAGCCCTTCCCTGTGCCCTGGGGTGAATGCGCTTCATGGTAGGCCCTTTATTCGCATAGCATTCCGCAACATAAAGATTTTCACTGTTCATACCATTATTATTCTCAGCATTTGCAATCGCTGACTCAATCAGCTTCTTAATCAGGCCGGAAGCATATCTGGGATTATATTCCAATATTGCCAGCGCCGTCCGCACATCTTTGCCGCGGATAGCATCCAGCACAAAGCATGCCTTCTGCACAGATACCCTTGCGTATGATAACTTTGCCGAAGGCCGGTTGTCCTTCCGGGCATTCCTTTCTCTCTTAATTTGACTTCTATGTCCCTTAGCCATAGATCCATATCCTCCTTATCTACTACCTGACATCGAACCTCTATACGACCTCACAGGAATTCTCCCGACCGATTATCTGACTTTCGATTTCTTCTCGTCCTTACCATGGCCACGGTAGGTTCTGGTTGCTACAAACTCTCCCAGTTTATGGCCAACCATATCCTCGGTAACATATACGGGTACGTGCTTTCTGCCGTCATGAACCGCAATTGTATGTCCTACAAAAGAAGGGAAAATTGTAGAACGACGGGACCAGGTCTTAACAACCTGCTTCTGTCCTGAAGCATTTAAAGCATCTATTTTCTTCAACAGGCTTTCGTCTGCGAAAGGTCCTTTTTTAAGTGATCTAGCCATTGTCTTTCCTCCACATATTATTTGATTGCCTTGCCATCACGTCTTCTCACAATCAGTTTGTTGGAAGCCTTCTTTGCCTTGCGTGTCTTAAGGCCCAGTGCCGGCTTGCCCCAAGGTGTGCTGGGCCCCGGACGTCCGATGCCTGTCTTGCCTTCGCCACCGCCATGAGGATGGTCATTGGGGTTCATAACGGAACCACGTACCGTAGGGCGGATACCCATATGGCGCTTACGGCCTGCTTTACCGATATTAATCAAATTATGGTCTCCATTGCCGACAACACCAACTGTCGCGCGGCATACCAGCGGAACCATTCTCATTTCACCGGAAGGAAGACGCAATGTGGCATATTTTCCCTCTTTTGCCATCAGCTGCGCACTGTTGCCGGCAGAACGAACCATCTGACCGCCCTTCCCGGGATACAGTTCAACATTATGCACCTGAGTACCTACCGGAATATGGGACAGAGGCAGACAGTTGCCCACTCTCACTTCCGCTTCAGGTCCGTTCATTACTTTCATTCCGTCCGTCAGCCCCTGGGGCGCAATAATATATGCCTTCTGGCCATCCGCATAACATATCAACGCAATGTTGGCGCTTCTGTTGGGATCGTACTCAATGCCAACCACCGTTGCGGGAATTCCATCTTTATTTCTCTTAAAATCAACAATTCTATATTTTCTCCTGCTGCCGCCGCCCCTGTGTCTCACAGTAATCTTACCCTGATTATTACGGCCTGCGTTTTTCTTCAGGGATGTGCATAGGCTCTTCTCCGGCGTACTTTTGGTAATTTCCTCAAAATCGGAACCTGTCATATTCCTTCTGGAAGGTGTATAGGGATTATATTTCCTGATTCCCATTGTTATCTTATCTCCTTTTCTTCGATTCTTTGCGCAGCATACCACCCTGATATTGGGAGGTAATCATGCCGCATACATAAATCTTTCGGCTCCCCTTTGTCTTTCTTACAATCCGGGGTAAATTTCAATTTCCTTGCTGTCATCGGTGAGCTTTACAATGGCTTTTTTTGTCTTCGCCGTTTTGCCCACAACCATCCCGCGTCTCTTCTTCTTACCCTGACAATTCATGGTGTTGACACGCTTTACCTTGGTTCCTTCAAACATCTTCTCAACAGCTTCCTTCACCTGGGACTTATTCGCCTCCGGATGAACCAGAAATGTGTATTCCTTTTCAGCCATTCCTGCCATGCTCTTTTCTGTCAGCACCGGTTTGAGGATAACGTCATAGTATTTAATATCTGCCATTACGCATACACCTCCTCTATTTTCGCCACGGCATCCTTGGTCAGGACAAGCTTTTTCGCCTTCATAATGTCGTATACATTAATCATATTTGCCATGGTGGTATCCACTTCCGCCACATTTCTTGCGGACAACACTACATTGACATCGTTTTCAGCAATGACCACCAATCCCTTCTTAACCTGCAGATTGTTCATTACGGAAACAAAATTCTTTGTCTTAATTTCATCAAATTTCAGTTCGTCCACAACAATCAGGTTGCTGTCCTGAACTTTGCTTGTCAACGCCGACTTCAGCGCCGCCCTCTTCTCTTTCTTATTCATCTTAAAGGAATAATCTCTGGGAACGGGAGCAAATACAACACCGCCGCCCTTCCACTGGGGCGCCCTGGTTGATCCCTGTCTCGCATGACCTGTTCCCTTCTGCTTCCAGGGCTTTCTGCCACCGCCCGACACTTCGGAACGGGTCTTCGCCTTCTGTGTTCCCTGACGCTTATTCGCAAGGTGCTGTACCACTGCCATATGCACAAGATGCTCGTTGATTTCCACACCGAACACGGCATCACTCAATTCCATCGTACCGACTTCCTTGCCTTCCATATTATAAACAGATACGCTTGCCATCTGATTGGCCCTCCTTCCGCACTATACTTAACATTCAACCTTGACGGTCTCTTTGATGGTTACAAGACCCTTCTTGGGACCGGGCACGGAACCCTTCACCAAAAGCAGATTCTTCTCCGCATCCACCCTTACAACCTCAAGGTTTTGAACAGTAATTTTTACACAGCCCATATGACCCGGCATCCCTTTGCCCTTGAACACACGGCTGGGGGAAGAACACGCACCGTTGGAACCCTGATGACGATGGAACTTGGAACCATGTTTCATAGGTCCTCTGTGCTGTCCCAGTCTCTTAATAGCACCCTGGAAACCTTTTCCTTTGGAGATCGCGGAAGCGTCCACTTTGTCGCCCACCGCAAAAATGTCAGCCTTAATCTCAGCGCCCAGGCTGTATTCCCCGGCATTTTCCAACTTAAATTCCCGGATATATCTCTTAGCGCTCACACCCGCTTTCTTACAGTGTCCCACGATAGCCTTGTTTGCGCCATGCATGTGAATTACTTCTTTCTTGCCGCTGGCATCCTTGTTTACAATCATTTCCTTCTTGTCAACAAATCCAACCTGCACTGCTTCATAACCGTCATTTTCCTCAGTCTTAATCTGAAGAACCGCACAGGGGCCGGCCTGAAGGACTGTCACCGGAATCAGCACACCGTCTTCAGCGAAGATTTGAGTCATTCCGACTTTCGTCGCTAGAATTGCTTTCTTCATATTTCCTCTCTTTCTGCCCATAAGGCATTGTCTGTGCCGTCTTACATACGGCAGCAACTTCTACATAGCGGACCACACGATTATTGTTGCGCCATAACCGCCGGAGCTGCCTCCGCAGCACACCTCTCTTCGGAGCATGCCCGTGTTCATACGTCTAAGTAGAGGGTTTCATTTACTTTTTGTTTTTCATTTTTATGTCAATGTACACACCTGCTGGCATTTCCAGTCTCTGAAGCGCGTCAACCGTCTTCTGGGTGGGTGCAATGATATCAATCAGCCTCTTATGTGTCCTCTGCTCGAACTGTTCTCTGGAATCCTTGTATTTGTGAACGGCCCTCAGGATCGTCACAACTTCCTTTTTCGTAGGAAGGGGCACGGGGCCGCTTACCTCAGATCCGGTTTTCTTCACAGTTTCAATAATTTTCTTGGCAGACGCATCAACCAGCTGATGCTCATAAGCTTTCAGGGTAATTCTCATTACTTGACTTGCCATAAAAAAAGTCGCCTCCTTTT
>CAJUGT010000199.1 GCA_910586435.1 uncultured Acetatifactor sp.
AGCTTTAATTATCCAATGTAAAACTATGAGTTATTTTGTGTTCAATATACTAGTGGCGCAGCATATACTTCAATTAATAAAATAGAATTTTTAGAGAAAGGATATTCTATTGATACATTATATCAAAGTGAGCTTCAAATTGGTTCAGATGGAATTGATAAGATGCAATACTATGCAAATGGGGAAATCTGTTCAGAGGAAGAATTTAATGAAGCGTTAAGCCGTCAAAACGAGAAGGCGGATGTGGTGTGGTATGATTTAACACCTGAGAATGTAGAACTTGCTTTTGAAAATAAATATTGATCTTACTTGTGAATTGAAGGTTTTACCACTAAGAAGCCAGGCAATCCCAGGGTTCCCCGGGCACTTCCTGTAGTCCCTGAATTATCTGCGTTATGCATAATTCGGGTTTTTGCCCTAAAAGGCAAAAATGTTTCCGGAAATAATGTATGAGTGTCGTCTCAGAGCCCCTTCCCCTGGATGGTGTCCTCTGATAACGGATCTGGTCGGAACTTACCTTCCCGATAAAGTAAATGGAAATACTCTGCAGAATCCCCTAATCTGCTGCTTCACTTCACAGAATATACACTCAATCCGAAACCTGTAGAGCCAGATGATGGATAGCGCATCAGCCCTGCGCATAAAAAGGGCGGTCAAAGCAACTGCCTTAACCGCCCAATACCTGCACTTTCCCTTCTGCCATTGGAATATTCATCATCAGACGAAAGAAAAACACTCCTTCTTTGTTCCTGAAATCATACTCCCCGTCAAATTTATCCGCTGTCTTAATGATACTCAGCACTCCTATGCCACCGGTAGCCTCCGGTTTTGGCTGTCCATTTTTTATCTGGGCTTCTATGGTACAGGAATTGCTGCAACAAATGACCAGTTTATTCTTTCTCCTTCTTATCATCAAATGAATAAAACAATCTTTCCCACTCTGTTGTTTTTGGGCTTCCATACAGCCATATATGGCGTTTTCATAGGCATTTGCCAGGATTGTCACCAAATCTATACTTGGTATGGCCAGCTCCCCGCTAAGTTCCACATCCAGCTGTACATCAATGCTTTCTTTTCTTGCTCTTCTGGTATACGCCGACAAAATATTGTTCACCGCCGTATTTGCGCATATAACTTCTGTCATACTCTCATCCAGTTCTTTTTCATATTCCTTCAAGTATTTCAGCAGTTCTTCCTTCTGTTCCCTGCGGACATATTCCGCTATCACGGCATTGTGATGTCTTGCGTCATGTCGTGCTCTCTTGCCGGACATGACAGCCTCCTCCAAAATCTCAATATTTCTCTCCAGCAGTCTGTGGTTCATCTGCATTAACTGATTTTCTTTCTGATACTTTTTCTCTTCACCGATATGCATATAGAGCCTGTATACCAGAAACTGTAAGGCACCTGTGAGAAAAAAATTCATGGCAATCGAAAAGAGACGATAGGGTGTCCGTTCCGCCACATTTGGATTTAAAATAAAACCTATTCCGAACAGAATGCTGATAATCATAATGGCGATGCTGAACCAGTCCAGTTCATTCTCCACATAACGGCCAAAGCCAAGAATAGAGCTTTTTATTTTTTTGTCTATAAAAACCGCCATGGCTATAATCAACAGAACTCTTGTAATCACATCAGCCCATACATTCCTGTCAAAGAAAATAACAGCAATTTCAATCCCGCTGATCAGAAACACGGCCAGAAGGTAAAAGGTAAGCGCCAGCTTATACAGGGATAATGGCACCGGATCTACACTCATATGTATGGCAACAACACAAAAGCATATATACATTACAAAGGCAGCCATCTTCACACAACTTGCCCAGTCAACTACATACCAGACACCTGCCGCCGAGACCATAAGCACGCTGAATACCCCATAATAGATTGCGGTTCTCTTCCTGTCATACCGCGGCTCACTTATCAAAGAGTATAGAAGAATTACTCCTACAAGACTGACTAGAAAGCGAATAATCGCAATATACGCGGCTCCGCCCAACATACCCCCACCCCCACTTAACATACTGTCTGTTCCTCATTCCGGAACGCCGCTCCACATATTCCATGGTTTTGCAACAGTATATCACATATTTTTTCTATGGAAGGAAGACACGCATACTTTGTACTTTTTCCGGTATACTTTGCAGTCCGTCTTTGACAGAAAGTTCCTTTGCCCTTTCCATGCCGCGCCGCAGAAGAATACACCCCGTTCCCTGATTTTCATTCTCCTTTTGCGCCGGAGCCCACCGCCTGGGAAACCTGCCATACCATTTCGCTGAAGTACCTTTCCGGCACCTCTTTCAGCAGATATGCTCTCTTCCCATCCTGGGAGATGGCATTTTCTCCGCCCAAATCATCCGTCTTATAAAAGCTTACCTCATAAACTGTCACAGTATCATTTTTATCATCCGTGCCGCTTTCCAAAAAACGCAGCACAGTCTTTATGGAAAGCGCCTGGTCTTCCCTGTAATAATAATCATACTTCCAGGTATTTCCCCCATTCCCCCTCTCCCATCCCATAGCCGTGAGTCTCCCTTTCAAAGCCAGTTTGTTTACAGTCATCCCCATAAAACGTTTCAGATTCGGTTCATTCATTTCTTCCTCTGTCCTATGGAAAAGCGGCCTGTCTAACTGCGCAATGGGCTGAATCATCTCATAATCCGCAAGCTGTTCCATCCATGCTTTTAAGGAGTCCCCGGACAATTCAATTGGATGCACAAGACCTACAAGCCGTCCCATTTCCTGCTCCTGTCCAATTGGGGTTCCAGCGTCAGCACCCTGGCCCGGGAGGGCGGCTTGGCTTTGGCCATGACACTGCTTTGGAAACACATATTCCTCTCCTTCCTCCGTATTGCAGGACCCGTCTTCCATATAGCGATAGCACTGAATCAATTTCCCGTTTTCATATATTCCCCAGACCAGCCCTGTGGCAAACTGGTGCATAATAGGATTTCCCACAAACAGTTTCCTCCACGCCCACATATTCCACATCCGTCCGGTTAAAAACGCATGCTCCATTCGGTTTTTCTGTATGGAAGCCATATCTCTCAGCTGCTTTTTCAATACTCCGAACTCCGCAAATGCCACCGCCGCCTTCGCCTCTTCATCCCGTTTTCCCGGCTTTGGAAGAGACTTCAGCTTTTTGCCGCTCTCTTCAAATACTTCAATCTCAAAACCTGTGGTTATGGTAACGGTAAACTTTCGAGTGCCATAATCAAATATCCGCCTCACCCTCTCATCAAATCCCAGATGGGGCATAATCCTGTCCTCAAGTTCCTCCCTGGTAATGCCAAACCGTGCAGCGGCATAACTCATAGCTCTCCCCGCCGCTTTTTGCACCTGCCTGTATTTGAATTTCCACGCTATTTTTTCCACTGCCAAAAGCGCCTGTTTCTCCGGACTCAAGGCCAACGCCATAACAGCCTCCACGGCCATGGCTCCCCGTGCCTCTTTGGGCCATTCCTGAATCTGATGGTATATTTTTTCCACCATTCTCCCGCCCCCATGCGCTGCCGCCGCATACAGGACCCATCGCTTCCTGGCTCCCGCCCCCGCTTCCAGCCATCTGTCAAATAATTCTCCCACATAAACCTCAAATTCCTGTTTATTGAGAACCTCCACCAGATATGAAGCATTTCGGCTCACTCCCCCAGACATTTCTTCTGCGCCTTCAACATCCTTTGGCAGCAAATCTGCCCCTATAAAATCATTGCCTGCTATGGAACCCTCAGAAGACCATTTCTGCCATACATCCTCCGTCCCCATAATATAATAGCAAAGCAGAATTGCCTGCAAATACATTTCCTCCGCTTCTTTGCCTTCTTTTCTGTGAACCTTGGAAAACGGTGTCCCATAGGCCCATGCAAGCGCACGCTTCCTGTTTCCCTTATGAATCTCTTTTACCAATGCTTCCTCACGAAGGCCTCTGCCAGATTCCTCCTGGTTTATCCGCAACACTTTACCCAGATACTCCCGAAGCTTTGCGTTCTTTTCCCTCTCCAAGGCCTGTGTCAGAACTTCCGTGACTTTCCCCCCAAAAGCCCCTTTGCTTTCCTCCGGTATATGGCCACTCTCCCTGCCGTGGACTTTCCCTGTGCCTAAAGTCTCTTCCAGCCAACTGGCAAGTACCCTGACACCAATTTCCCGGGCAGATGCCTTTTTTGCCCAAAGAAGTCCTTCCACCTCCTCTTCCCAGTCCTTATGCGCAGACAGGATTCCAATCAGCGCCTCCCGCACTCCCTTTGAAGTGTCATGGGCATATTTGAGAATTTCTTCCTGATTCTTTTCAGCCTCCCTGGCCATAACCTGCAAACCAAGCTTTCTTCCTATGCTGCCGGACTTACGAAACGCCTCCAGCATTTCCTTCCGCTCATGGCAAAGACACCCAAAAAATATCTCCTTTCCCACTTTCTGAAGTACTTCTTCCCACTCTTCCAACCCCGCATTCTCATATAGAAAACAATAAGTGTCCAGCTGATGGTCCAAATCCACTCCCTGGGATTCCATTACCGCAAACAGTCTCTCAAGAACTTCTTCCGGATTTTTCTTCACTCCATCCCACTGATTCAGGATATGACCTATGGAAATTCCATGCCCCACCAGCAACAGAGTCTCACATCGTTCGCTCAAAGCATCAAAACCATATTTTTTCTGATATCTCTCCAATTCCCAAAATACCTGAACGCCCCAAAACCAGACATCCTTCAATGCCTCCTTTATGTCATAGACTGCCTCCACCCCCTTCTCCTGACACAGATACGAGAAAATATCTTCCTCCACCTCCGCATCCGGTACTTTGGAACATTTTCCTATGAAAGTTTTGAAGCTTTCCACCAGCTTCAACTGTTTCCGGTACAATTCCCCGCCCATCCATTTCCGGCAGCATTCTGAACCCATTTCCTCTACAATCCTTGACATGGTATTGTATGTTCTGTAATCCATGCTTTCCATACAATACATAAATCTTTCCGGCTTTCTGCCAAACTGCACCCTGAGAATTTCATCTTTCCCCTGCCTGGCAGCCCATTTTACCAGTTTTTTGCTGTC
>CAJUGT010000200.1 GCA_910586435.1 uncultured Acetatifactor sp.
TCTAAGCTTTTTGTAGGCGGTGGATTCCGTCTCCGGTCTAAGGGCGCCCTCAAGTACTTTCGCAGAGCTTCCCCCACCCCAGCCGCCTGTATTTTTGCAAGTGGTAATATAATAATCTGCAATTAGTCTTATGAAAAAATCATGTAGTATTTTGCTTATTGCATACACAATTCCGAGACGGATTGATACAGTAAGCAACGTATTTTATCCTAAATAGCCTGCATTATAATGGTCAACTTCTGATGAATTTATACAATTTAACGCAAAAGACTAATTGTAGATAATAACAAAAAGGATGTGACAAATGGCCCCACCGTCCCTTTACGGCCTGGAAGCAAGCCACTTGACACTATTGAGCGCATAGAATTATGGGGCAAAAAGGTACTCCCGCTTGTAGAGAAATGAAAGCGGTCGTAAAATCTGACCATCAAATGTGTGCAGTTTGCGGAGCAGAGCAAGGAAAACAATAATACCATCCGCAATCTGACCGAGGAATATAAAAAAATTGAGCCGGATTGCCGGGAGGAAGTGCGGGCGTAGTTGGAGCACATGAAAGAGCCTTGCAGAGAGCGCAATAATCTGTATGAAAAGCAGAATGATTTGAAAGGCCAGAAATACAAACGGAAAAATTGTTGGAGCAATAAGAAATGTGTGGTATAGCGATTGCTATGCCCTATATTTTTGTGAAAAACAGAAATTGAATGTACATATATTATAACAAAAAGCAGTGCGAAGTACAAGACTTGTATTACCCCAATGGCGTGTAGATGTTAAAAGGGGACATATTATCCGGTTCATTAAGAGAAATAACTTATGAAACGATACAGCGCATCCAGGTGATAGATTTATTCAGGAAAAATTTCCTCAATATTGGAAGGAAGCACAAGTTTTAAATAATCATGAGTTATTATAATTTTCAGATTCTTGCTTTCGTTAGAACGATAAGATATGTGGGGCATGGCGGTAGTCAAAAATTGGAAACTGCGGAAATGCCAGGGATGAAAGCATTTCAGGCAGTATGGTTTTGAAAGAGGGAACACATCAGCCAAGTGGCAGGAAAAATAATTTCCAGTTGAATGATTAGCGCAGCAAAGTGTAATTGTAGTAAAAACAGGCGTGTATTTGTATAAAATCTAAACAAATTTAGTTAAGAACAACAAAGAACACGCCAAATCTGAGCAGGAACCATAGCTTTTTACAGGATTTTTTTGATTTTGGCTTTCAGCCTTTGAAGCGCATTGTCCGTCGCTTTCTCATCTCTTCCCAGAACCTTGGCAATCTGGCTGTAACTCATACCGGTGATGTAGAGGTCCAGTACCTGCTTTTCAAATTCACTGAGTTCCTCTTCCATTGTTCTTTCCAGATAGGCCACACGTTCCTTGTCCAAAAACAGCTCTTCCGGACTCAGTTCCGCTCTGTTTGCTAAAAGCTCCGCCAGATTCATCCCCTCCTTGTCCTCTCCAGACGCCTCACTGTCCAGAGAAATATAAGTGTTCAGAGGTACATGCTTTTGTCTCTTGGATGCCTTTACCGCCGTATACATTTGTCTGTTGATACACAGCTCCGCAAAAGTGGAAAAACTGGCATCCCTGCCCACATCATAATCACGCACGGCCTTAAACAGGCCAATCATGCCTTCCTGAATCAAATCTTCATTGTCCGCCCCCAGGATGAACATGGATTTTGCCTTGCTCCGCACCAGATTTTTGTACTTTTCGCAGATATAATCCATAATTGCCGTCTCACCTCTTCGGAGTCTGTCAATCAGCTCTCCGTCGCTGCATTGGGCATAATTTACATATCTCTCGGACATTTTGTCTCCTAATTATAGTTCCGTCTCTTCACTCCAGCGCCCTGACTATGGAAGAAAATTTCATCTACACAAAACGCAGATGAAATTTCCTTCCGGGCGCTTTCGTTGCGAGACTGTCTTTCATTATAGTTCCAGTTTAAGGGAACAAATTTCCTCCTGAGAGAACTTGTTCCGTCTCTTCTCTCCAGCGCCCTGACTATGGAAGAAAATTTCATCCACACAGAACGCAGATGAAATTTCCTTCCGGGCGCTTTCGTTGCGAGACTGACTTTTTATTACCGTTCCCTCCTGAGGGAACTTGTTCCCTTTTGAGGGAATTTTTCCGTCTCTTCTCTCCAGCGCCCTAATTCATTCTTTGGCGCAGGATTTCGTAAGCCAGCACTCCTGCGGCCACAGAGGCGTTCAGGGAATCTATATCTCCCTTCATGGGAATTGCAGCTGCCATGTCACATTTTTCCTTTACAAGTCTACTGACTCCCTCCCCCTCATTGCCAACCACAAGCCCTATGGGTCCTTTTAAGTCCAATTCATACATTATGGTGCCTTCCATGTGAGCACACACGAACCAAAGTCCTTCTTTCTTTAACGCTTCAATGGTTTGGGCAAGATTTGTAACTTTTGCCACCGGGGTATAGTTTAATGCCCCGGCGGAGGTTCTGGCCACAGTGGCCGTCAGACCCACCGCCCTGTTTTTGGGAACAATGATCCCATGGGCGCCTGCCAGATTTGCAGTCCGGATAATTGCCCCCAGATTATGAGGATCTTCAATATTATCCAGCAGAATCAGAAAGGGAGGCTCCCCTTTTTCCTTTGCTCTTTGCAGAATATCCTCCACAGAAGCGTATTCATACGCAGCGGCTACGGCGATGACCCCCTGATGTTTTCCTGTCTCTGAGAGCTGATTCAAACGCTCCTTTGAGACATATTTCATCAGAGAACCCTGCTTCTTGGCTTCCCTTTGAATCGTGAGTATGGGGCCATCCTGACACCCATCCAAAATGTATAGCTTGTCTATGGTTTTGCCGGAACGAAACGCTTCTATTACCGCATTCCGTCCTTCTATGGTCAATTCATCATTCGCCATCCTGGTTCTCCTATTCCAGTTCCCGCTTGCGGGAACTTGTCCCGCTTGCGGGAACTTGTCCTGCTTGTGGGAACTTGTCCCGCTTGCGGAAACTTGTTCCGGTTCCTCCACTTCCGCACCCATTGCGCCCCCGTTTCGGAACTGTTTTTAAATTTCCTCTTGACATTTCTTAGCTGAATGCCTTTCATTTCTTATTTTGTGTCCGTCATCTGGAGGCCTTTTTTCACCAATTCCAATACTCTGTCCATACGGCCCGCAAGATAAAGGTATCCTATCACCGCCTCAAAACCTGTGGCTCTCATGTAATCTGCCATGGAGGCATTCTTTGCCATGGTATGGGGCTTTGCGTTTTTTCCTCTGTGAAAAATAGTCTGTTCTTCTTCCGTAAATTCCTCTGTCAACGCCCCCACAATCTTGGCCTGCGCCTTGGCGCTCACGTATTGAACCGTAAGCCTGTGCAGATCGTTGGCAGGCCGATTGGCCTTTTCAACCACCATGGTACGAATGATTAAATCATATACCCCATCACCTATATACGCAAGGGTCAGTGGCGAATAGGTGCGTATATCCTTCTCCTTTTCAGAAAAGCACGCACGCACAGAGGCTGCCAGGCCAATTATTTCACGCTCTTCCATTTCACACCTTCCCGAGTATCCTCCAACATAATTCCTTTTTCCAGCAGCTCTGCGCGTATTGCGTCCGCCGTGGCGAAATCACGCTCTTTTTTTGCCTTTTTCCTTTCCTCAATTCTATCCAGGATGTACCTCTCCATTTCATCATCCACTTTCCGTTCAGTCTCTTTCAAGGCATGGGCGGTGGTGAGATCAAGGGACAGGACCTGATCAAAACTCTCCGCAAGAGCATATTTTGTAGCGTCTGACATTCCACTCTTCAGCATATCATACAATACTGTCAAAGCCATGGCGGAATTCAGATCATCGCAAAGAGCAGACTGAAATTTCTCTTTATACAGATGAAACTGTTCCCTGTCAATTTCCCCTTCTTTTTCCAGGGAACCAATTTTCTTTACCAGCTTATCATACGCTGCTCCCACATTGTCCAGTACTTCATAGGAAAAATCCAGTGGTTTCCGATAGTGGGACTGTAGGCAAAACAGCCTGTATGCCAGGGGGGCATATCCTTTGGCCTTCAATAGGGATACGGTGAGAAACTCTCCCGAAGATTTGCTCATTTTGCCTGCCTTATCATTTAAGTGATTGATATGAAACCAGTAATTACACCATTTATGGCCGATATATGCCTCACTCTGGGCGATTTCATTGGTGTGATGAGGAAAGATATTGTCCACTCCCCCACAGTGAATATCCATATATTCCCCCAGATATTTCATGCTGATACAGGAGCATTCAATATGCCACCCCGGATACCCCGTTCCCCATGGACTATCCCATTTTAACTCCTGGTCATCGAATTTGGACCTGGTAAACCAAAGCACAAAATCACTTTGATTCCTTTTGTTGCCGTCTTCCTCCACATCTTCTCTCACACCTACCAAAAGCTCTTTTTCACTCTGATTGGATAAAACATAATAATCCTTTAAGCGAGAAGTGTCAAAGTAAATATTCCCCCCGCTTTCATAAGCATATCCCTTCTCCAGAAGAGACTCAATCACATGAATAAACTCCGAAATACAGTTAGTGGCAGGTTCTACCACATCCGGTTTCTTAATATTGAGTTTGCCGCAGTCATCAAAAAAAGCATCCGTATAAAACCTGGCTATTTCCATGACTGTCTTATGCTCCCGCCTGGCGCCTTTGAGCATTTTATCCTCTCCGGTGTCAGCGTCACTGGACAAATGGCCCACATCGGTAATATTCATAACACGCTTTACATCATAACCCAGATACCGCAAAGTCTTCTCCAGCAAATCTTCCATAATGTAACTTCTCAGATTACCGATATGGGCATAGTGATATACCGTAGGCCCGCATGTATACATTGCCACTTTTCCGTCTTCGTTTGGAATAAAACGCTCCACCTTTCTGGTAAGAGTGTTATAAAAAAATAAATTGTTCTCCATAGCTTTTCTCCTATTTAAAGTTCCCGCTTGCGGGAACTTGTTCCGGTCTCTGCACTTCGGTGCCCCTATGAGG
>CAJUGT010000201.1 GCA_910586435.1 uncultured Acetatifactor sp.
ATTACCGCAAGTGATATTACAAAAGGTCCAGAATACCGCGCCAAATGATATACCTGTTGGCACAGCTTATAAGGCGCAAAAAGTTGAGAGAAGAAATCCACAAACCACCAAACAATTGTCACTCTGTTTTCGATTATTAAATTTTTGACTTGTCATATGTATTCTTCCATGTTATGCTAAAAATAGTTTTTTCATAAATCAAGATAAAATGGGAAGAAGGCTCATGATGTATCAATTTGAGAAAATGAACAAAAAGCTTCTGGGTGTACAGGTGGAAGAAGAATTGATGAACTTCATATTAGGTGAACCTGTGGAGGTGGGGAGAAAAATTCCCAATGAATTTGAGCTGGCCGAGAAATTCGGAGTGGGAAGGAGTACGATACGGGAAGCCGTAAAAGGTTTGGTGACAAAAGGCATATTGGAGGTGCGCAGGGGTGCGGGAACCTATGTGGTCAGTACCTGCACTTCGGAAGAAGATCCATTGGGGCTGGCCAGGCTGGGAGATCGCTATAAGCTGGCGCTGGAACTTTTGGATGTGCGCATGATGCTGGAGCCGGAGATTGCCGCAATGGCCTGCGGACATATTACCCAGGAGGAAAAGGCGCGTTTGGAGCAGTTATGCAATGAGGTTGAGCAATTATATCGTAGCGGCATCAACCATGCCAGCAAAGACGTGGAATTTCATACACATATTGCGAAATGCAGCGGCAACAGGGTGGTGGAGATATTGATTCCTGTCATTAACACCGCCGTATTGACTTTTGTTAATTTGACCCAGCGGCAGTTGATGAAGGAAACATTGGAAACCCACAGGGCGATTACCGATTCCATCAAGAAAGGCGATTCTGTGGGGGCCAAAGCGGCAATGGTAATGCACCTGAATTACAATAGACAAAAGATTCTGCAAATATATGAGAACCATATGAAAGACAATGAGAATCAAGAATCTTCTAAAAACATCTGATAAATCTGGAAATGATGTAGGAAAGACTTTCTTTAAGATACCAAATAGACAAAATAACTAAAATACAGGGCGGTTTACAAGTGCCTTCTTCGTTATTTTTGGTAAAAAAGTAGAAATAAGAATAAAATACATCAGACGTATTGACGAAACTATATAAAAATTATATTATACTTTTATAAAACGTTAGACGTCTGATGTATAAGTAACGAGAATGCGCTATAGGATAACATACCAAAATGTGATAGGAATAGCTTTGCCCAAAATGTCAAAGGCTAATGAAAACAATCTCATTGGTTTATTTCCGGCTTTGCGTTTTGGAATGTGACAAATGTGACAAGTATCAAAATGTGACATGTATTATGAAGTGTTTGAGTAAAAACAAGGGTAAAACGCGCTGAAGCGCAGTTGGGAATTTACGAAACAGGAGGTGCAGGTATGTCGGGTGAAGTAACTATGTTGAACCCAACCAGGCTGATAATTGCGGCGGTATTGGGGTTAGTCATTTTGCTGGTACTTATTATCAAATTTAAGATTCACGCCATGGTTTCCATTTTGCTGGGAGCCTTGTCCATTGGGTTGATTGCTGGGATGCCCTTTGATGACATTATAGCTGCGGTAAATGATGGTATTGGAAATACGTTAAAAGGAATTGCTTTGTTGGTGGGTCTTGGATCCATGTTTGGGGCTATATTGGAGGCTTCAGGAGGAGCGCAGTCCATTGCGGTGACATTGGTGAATAAGTTTGGTGACAAGCGGGCCGCATGGGCACTGGGAATCACAGGTCTGGTTATCGCAATGCCGGTATTTTTTGATGCTGGATTGATTATATTGATTCCGTTGGCCTTTTCCCTTGCGAAGCGGACAAAGCGTTCTTCTTTGTTCTATGTGATTCCTCTGCTTGCGGGGCTAGCGGTAGGGCATGCGTTTATTCCCCCCACACCCGGTCCTGTATTGGTGGCTACAATGCTCAATGTGGAGCTGGGCTGGGTAATCCTGGTAGGTGTATTTTGCGGTATCTGTGCCATGGTGGTTGCAGGGCCGGTTTGGGGCGCTTATTGTGGTAAGAAGTACCAGGTGCCTGTTCCAGAGCATGTGGCACAGCAGGAGGATTTTGATGAGTCCAAATTGCCCAGTTTCGGTTTGATTGTGGGTATCATATTAATTCCTCTTGTACTGATTGTATTGGATTCCATTGCCGGTGTTGTTCCGGCCCTTGCGCCTGTGCAGCCCATATTTGGTTTTTTGGGAGAACCTTTTGTGGCATTGCTCCTTGCAACCATTGTGGCCATGTTTGCTTTGGGCACCAGACATGGGTATAGCCTGCCGGAGTTGGAGAAGATAATGACCAAATCCCTGGAACCCACAGGGTTAATCTTATTGGTGACGGCCTGTGGCGGCGTGCTTCGTTACATGTTGCAGTATTCGGGCCTGGGCGAGGTCATCGGCAATGCGGTGGCATCGGCAAGTCTCCCGTTGGTTCTGGTGGCTTTTATTGTTGCGGCGTTGGTAAGAATCTGTGTGGGTTCCGCCACCGTGGCCATGACCATGGCAGCGGGAATCGTAGCGGCAATGCCTGGTATCGCTGAACTGTCTCCATTGTATCTTGCCTGTGTGACAGCTGCGGTTGCAGGTGGCGCAACAGTTTGTTCTCATTTTAATGATTCCGGATTCTGGCTGGTGAAATCCCTGGTTGGATTGGACGAGAAGACGAATCTGAAGACATGGACAATTATGGAGACCCTGGTGGGTGGAACAGGTTTTGTGGTTGCGTTAATCATCTCATTCTTTGCCTGAAGAAAGAGAAAAGGGAATTACGAGACTCATGGCAGTGTCAAATGGGATATGAAAAAACAGCAGCGGACCGGTCAAGCCCCGGGAGGATTTACTGACGCGCCTGGGGCAGGAAATTCTCCCAGATTCAGGGGGCTTGGGAGGCAAGTTGCGGAACTAAATTATGGAGGGAAAATAAATGGAATTAAGGAGTCAGGAAATGCGCAAGTTGGCGCCGGAACTGGATCCGCTGAGAATCGGAACCGGCTGGAAACCGGAAGACCTGGAGAAACCACAGATTTTAATAGAGAGTACGTTTGGGGACAGTCACCCGGGAAGCGGACATCTGGATATTTTGGTGGAAGAAGTACGCAAGGGAATTGAAGAGGCGGGAGGCCATGGCGCGCGTTATTTCTGTACAGATATATGCGATGGGGAAAGCCAGGGGACGGATGGGATTAATTTCAGTCTTGCCAGTCGGGAAATGATTGCCAATATGATAGAAATACATGCAAATGCCACGCCTTTTGACGCAGGAGTTTTTCTGGCCAGCTGCGATAAGGGTATGCCGGCAAACCTTATGGGATTGGCAAGAGTGGACATTCCGGCGGTGGTAGTCCCCGGAGGAACCATGAATGCCGGACCGGAAATGCTGACACTGGAACAGTTGGGCATGTACAGCGCAAAATTCCATCGGGGAGAAATTGATGAGGAGAAATTAAACTGGGCAAAGTGCAACGCATGTCCCAGCTGCGGCGCTTGTTCGTTTATCGGAACGGCGTCCACCATGCAAATTATGGCGGAGGCACTTGGTTTGGCGCTTCCAGGCAGTGCGCTTATGCCGGCCACAAGTCCTGACTTGCGGGAGTACGCAAGGCAGGCCGGAGCGCAGGCGGTAAAACTGGCACAGACACCGGGAATGAAGCCCAGTGAAATTGTCACGGAGAAAAGCTTTGAAAACGCAATCCTGGTTCATGCGGCTATTTCTGGAAGTACCAATTGCCTGCTGCATATCCCGGCACTGGCACATGAATTTGACATTGAGGTTACAGGGGATACTTTTGACAGGCTTCATAGAAACGCAAGATATCTGCTGAATATCCGCCCTGCGGGAAAATGGCCTGCGGAATGTTTTTACTATGCGGGTGGGGTTCCGGCGATTATGGAAGAAATTAAGGAACATCTGCACTTGGATGTGATGACTGTCACAGGGAAAACTCTTGGGGAGAATCTGGAAGAGCTGAAGCAAAAAGGCTTTTATGCTCGCTGTGATAAATGGCTACAGGAATTTAATCAGCGTTATCATGTGAATCTTACAAAACAGGATATTATTCGCCCTTATGATAATCCCATGGGAACGGACGGAAGTATTGCCATATTAAAAGGGAACCTGGCGCCGGAAGGTGCTGTTATCAAGCATACGGCCTGTCCGAAAGAAATGTTTAAGGCAGTATTGCGCGCAAGACCATTTGACAGTGAAGAGGAATGTCTGGATGCGGTATTGAAGCATAAAGTACAAAAAGGCGATGCGGTGTTTATTCGTTACGAGGGCCCCAAGGGCAGTGGTATGCCTGAAATGTTCTACACCTCAGAAGCCATCAGCAGTGACAAAGAATTGGGCAGAAGCATTGCTCTCATTACGGATGGGCGTTTTTCCGGAGCGTCCACAGGGCCGGTGATTGGACATTGCAGCCCAGAGGCGGTTGATGGAGGTCCCATTGCCTTGGTGGAAGAAGGCGATTTAATTGAAATTGATGTAATAGAAAGAAAATTAAACATCATAGGCATTCATGGGGAAGAGAAGACACCGGAAGAGATAACCCAGATACTGGCTCAAAGGAAGGCAAATTGGAAGCCAAGGGCGCCGAAATATGAAAAAGGTGTGCTCAGGCTGTTCAGTGAACATGCTGCCAGTCCCATGAAGGGAGCATATCTGGAATATTGAGGAAGTTCATGGAAATTATTGGGAACCGCTGATGGCGCTATGTTATTTAGATAAGTCATAGGACTGTAATAATCAGAATCAGGCAACGATGCTGTAACTGCGTCGTTGCCTGATTTTTGCAGCATAAAATTTGTGGATTTGTACTTAAAAGTTTCACCATATGCCTACTGTTCATGATACTTAATTAGTGGTATATTATAAACTAGGGTAGGTAGTGACAAATGGGATATGAAAAAACAGCAACGGACCGGACAAGCCCCGGGAGGATTTACT
>CAJUGT010000202.1 GCA_910586435.1 uncultured Acetatifactor sp.
TTGGGACCACACCCTGGTCCATTCCCATGGCTTTGAAGACTGCGGCGGCCTGGAGCGAATTGTCCTTTCCGGGACAGAGGGGAAGATTCGTATATGGGAGTACGCTTTTTCGGGATGTACGTCTATGCGCCAGGTAGAATATCAGGGGAAAGAATGGAAGTTGAATGGCTATGGGGATATATTTTCGGAATACCTGCCTGAAGTGGTGCGGCTTTTGTTTCAGAGCGCCTTTAGTTGTTTTGAGGTGGACACTTCCACAGAAGAGGGGACAACTCTCTGTGGGTATCGGGGGGCTGGCAGTGTGTTGAGGATTCCTGAAGGTATCCGCCGAATAGGGCCGGAGGTATTTCGTGACGCAATGATGCTTCGGGAAGTGGAGATTCCGGAGAGCGTGGAATATATAGGCGCCAGGGCTTTCCACGGGACGGCCTGGATGGAGGCGAGAAGGAGAGAATCGCCCTTGGTGGTGGTCAGGGATATGCTTCTGGACGGCGCCGGCAGCGGGAAGGAGGTAGTGATTCCTGAATACATCCGGCTAATCTGCGGCTGGGCATTCGCAAATGGCCTGGAAATAGAAAGAATCTGTTTTCCGCCCGGACAAATCAAAGTGGAAGAGTATGCCTTCAGAAATTGTATTCATTTAAGGGAAATGGTATTGCCCGAAGGGACCTGTGTGAAATTTCAGGGGATAGAGGACAGGGAAAAGGAGCTGCCGCCGCCTGCCAAGCAGGCGGTGATGGACAGCCTGAACTGTTTTAAGACGGATGAAGCGGGGATTCTTTTGGAGTGTACCGGAAATATTTCCAGACTTACGTTGGCTTATGGGATTACGGCCGTGGGGGATGGGGCGTTTCAGGAGGGAAATCTACTGACGGAAATCACTTTTCAGGATACGGTGAAAAGGATTGGAAATCGGTCTTTTGCGGGATGTAAATGGCTGCGTGAGGTTAAGGGGGCCGGGGGAGTGGAAGAAATTGGAGACATGGCCTTTTCCGGGTGTGGCTCCTTAAGGCTGGTGGAGCTTTCTCAAAGGCTTCGGCGGCTTGGGGTTAGAGCCTTTGAAAATTGTACGGCCCTGGAAGAGATATATTTGCCGGAGGGCTTGGAAGAGATTCCTGAAAGAGCATTTTACCGCTGTCATAGCTTGAAGTGTGTCATGGTTCCATCCACTTTGAAAAAGATTGGAAGGGAAGCATTTGCGTTTTGCAAACATCTGGAGAGTGTTCGGATACCGGAAGGCATTTGTGTGGAAGAAAGGGCATTTTATTCCTGCAATTTCTCATCCATGGGGTGAACGCAATCAGTGGAACAGGCTCTAGCGATCCGGGATTGGGTGATGCGGCGGAGCAGTGACATGGGAGTTGGTATGAAATATCGAAAATTGGGTAAAACGGGGTTGATGATTTCGGAGATTAGCTTTGGAACGATTCCTCTTTTGCAGGGCAGCGTACCGGTCTTGCCGAAGTATTTTAATTTAAGTGAAAAAGAGGCCCTTGCTGTGATGGATTATGCGTTTTCTCTGGGCTGCAATCTATATGACACGGCTATTGTGCCGGAATATGGGGATGCGGAGCCAAAACTGGGGAAATTTGCCCGGCTCATAGGAAGGGAGAACATTGTTATTTCGGATAAAGCGCGTTTTTATGACGGCAATGAAATGTATCAGGCCGTGGAGATTTCTTCCGAAAACCTTGGAACGTTTCCGGACATTTATTTTGTGCATCAGGTGGACGGAGATCATGAAGACGAGGTATTCAGCAAAGGCGGTGCGCTGGATGCCCTTGGGGAGCTGAAAGCTGAAGGCAAAATCCGCTTTGTGGGAATCGCCTCCCACTATTATGACATTTTGCTGCGAGGCGCAAGGGATAAAAGAGTGGATGTGCTTCAGGGGAGCGGCAACCTTTTGGAACGGGGCATGTTGGACCGCATACGGGAGGAGAAGCTTTTTGAGGAAAAGGGAATCTTGATTAACAAAGTTTATGCGGCAGGACTTCTTCCGGCACGTTTTTCGGTGGATACATTGATGGGCACGGTGCTTTCTTATCCTGTATCCGGTGTGCTCATAGGGCTTGGGACCATGGAACAGGTGAAAATGGCTATGGACAGGGAACCGGAAATGGAGAATTTACTCTCTTTTGAGGAGGTACTTGGAGTCCTGGAACAGGAATATAACCCCATCCCCTGTGATCGCTGCCAGAGATGCAAGTGCCCCTGGGGAACGGAAATTCATACCCTGTTTCGGCAATATCAATATTTTCATCTGGGAAAGGATTATTGGGCGCTGAAAAAACTGGGGCTGGGGATTGAGAAAAGTGCCAGGCATTGCCAGGAATGCGCTCTTATGCCATGTCTGGATATGTGCCCCAAGAAAATACGCATTCCACAGGAAATATGCAAGATATGGAAGCTGGTAAATAATCATTCCTGAAGTTTATTGGAGGGATTTTTATGACGGCAGAAGCGGCATGGAATTGTGATTCAGATAGACAGCTGTGTTTGCCTGTCCATGATATAGGAAAGTAAAGTAAACTATCAAGGTGGACAGTTATGTTTGCCTGTCCATGATATAGGCGAGTAAAGTAAACTATCAAGATAGGCAGCTGCATTTTACTGTACCAAGAATAGGCAAGTAAAGCAAACCACCAAGATAGGCAGTTGTGTTTGCCTGTATCAGGAACAGGTAAGTAAAGCATATGATCAAGGTGGATGGTTTTGGTGTGGGTGTGGCGATTGCCATGCCCTTGTTTTTTGTCTTTTTAAAATAAACAGTATATAACACTTGACAACAGATATAAACTGTTATATACTGTTTGCAAGGAGGGAAGATAAATGCGCATTATAATAAACAATTCTTCCATGATTCCTATATATGAACAGATTGTAGATCAGGTAAAATCGCTCATACGTAATGGAGACCTAAAGGAGAACGATAACCTGCCATCCGTCCGTGTTTTGTCCAAAGAGCTGAAAATCAGTGCGCTGACTGTCAAAAAGGCATATGACAGTCTGGAAGCGGAGGGGTTTGTGGCTACCATCCATGGGAAGGGGACTTATGTGATGGCAGTAAATCAACAGCTGTTGCTGGAGGAACAGAAGAAAGAACTGGAGGCGGATTTAGAGTTGGCTGTCTCCAAAGGACGAAGTTATGGCATAAGTGATGAGGACATCAGAAGCTTGTTTGATCTGATTATGGAGGGATAATATGTTACAAATAGAACAATTGAGAAAAAGTTATGGCACATTCTCCCTGGACTGTTCCATGGAAATCAGGCCAGGATTTGTCACAGGGCTGATTGGACAGAATGGCGCCGGGAAAAGTACTACATTTAAGGCAGTATTAGGTTTGATAACGCCGGACAGCGGGAGTATTCGGATATTCGGAAGGGATATTCGGGAACTCAGTGCCAGGGAGAGGCAGGGGCTGGGGGTTGTACTGTCTGATTCCGGTTTCAGCGGGTATCTGACCATTCGGGATATTGTTCCGGTTATGGAACAGATGTATGAAAAATTTGACAAAAAGTTTTTCCTGGAACAGGTCAGGAAGATGGGCCTGCCTGAACGCAAGAAGATTAAAGACTTTTCTACAGGAATGAAGGTAAAGTTAAAAGTGCTTGCGGCCACATCCCATGACGCCAGGCTGCTGATACTTGATGAACCTACGGCAGGGCTGGATGTGGTAGCCAGAGATGAACTGCTGGAAATACTTCGGGATTTCATGGGGAAGGATGATGAGCGGGCTATTATAATCAGTTCTCATATTTCCAGTGACTTGGAAACCTTGTGTGATGACCTTTATATGATTCATGAGGGAAAAATCATCCTCCATGAGGAGACAGATGTGCTGTTAAGCAGTTACGCCATGCTGAAGGCAGAAGAAAGGCAATACGCCTCCATGGATAAGAAATATATTCTTCGCCGCAGAAAGGAGAGTTTCGGTTATAGCTGCCTGACAAATCAAATGCAGTTTTATAAGGAGAATTATCCGAAACTTACCATTGAAAAGGGTACCATTGACGATGTGATTACAATGATGATACGGGGGGAAGCGCAATGAAAGGATTGTTGGTAAAAGATTTTAAACTGCTGAAAAATATGAAGAATTCTATGATAGTTATTTTAATTATCGCAGTGGGAATGTCTGTTTATATAAGCGACTTGACTTTTATTATAGTATATCTGTCATTTCTTGGCTCTTCATTCACTACCGGTACGTTAAGCTATGATGAATTTGATAATGGCTACGCCTTTTTGTTTTCTCTTCCGGTGACAAGGAAGCATTATGTGATGGAAAAATACATTTTTGGTCTGCTTATCAGCGGGGGCGGCTGGCTGTTGGGCCTGGTGCTGGCAGCCATTTCTGGAATGGTCAGAAACAATGGTTCCGTTATGGAATGGCTTATGATAGGGTTGGGATTGCTGCCTTTTCCTCTTATAGTATTGGCGTTTGTTCTTCCTCTGCATATAAAGTTTGGAGGAGAAAAAGGCAGAATCGGCATGATTTGTGTCCTGGGAGGGGTATTTTTGATAGGCGTTCTCGGCGCAAAGGTGTTGCAAATGTTACATCTGGATTTAGGTGCGCTGACTGAAAGTTTGTCCACTATGGGAGAGGGGATAATTATCCTGTGCGCAGACCTGGCTGGTGTCCTTTTTCTGGCTGTTTCCATTGGAATCAGCAATTCCATAATGAAGAAAAAGGAATTTTGATTTTTTCCAGAACATATACAGCTCGGTAGATTCGGGTACGGATTTATTGAAACTGTTGAATGTGCTTCTGTCTACGGAGACAGGTTCACAGGATAAGTGCCAGATATTGGAAGAAGATTTTCATATTAAAATGACTCAAACCCTGGAAAGTGAGGTGTCGCTTATGTGTAATTTGAGCAAAGGTGTGGAGGAGAAAGGAATTCAGAAGGGAATTGATAAAGGAATAACAGCTATGATTTTGACCTT
>CAJUGT010000203.1 GCA_910586435.1 uncultured Acetatifactor sp.
CCCGCAAGCGGTATAAGTTCCCGCAAGCGGTATAAGTTCCCGCAAGCGGGAACTGGAATAGGAGATGCGGGCATGGAAATTGTACATGTTATGAATACGGCCAGAAGCGCCGTGATAGAAATCAAAGACGGGGGACGCTATTTTACAAAGCAAACCTACCAAGTCGTGGTGAACGGAAAAGAGAAGTTTGACACGGAGAAGACAATCACGTCACTGTTTTCCCTGAAACCGGATACCCTTCAGCATGTGGAGGTCTTTCAGGGCGAGGAAAAGGTGGGGGAAGTCAGTTTCCGCACAGATTACGAATATGTGACGCTGGATGTAAAAAGGTTTGGAGCCAGGGGAGATGGTATTTCGGATGATACCCATTATATTCAGGCGGCTATTATGGCCTGCCCAAGGAATGGGCGTGTGCTGTTTCCGGCAGGTGAATATCGTGTCACAAGTATATTCCTGAAAAGCCATATCCGCATGGAACTTGCGCAGGGAGCGGAGCTGAAGGCGTTTACAGAGCCGGAAAAGTTTCCTGTTTTTCCGGGACTGATTCAAAGCTATGATGAGACGGAGGAGTATAACTTAGGCAGCTGGGAGGGCAATCCTCTGCCCGTGTACACTGCCATCCTCTGTGGTGTGGATGTGGAAGATGTGGTTATATACGGAAAAGGCAGGATAAACGGCAATGCCTCCAAAGAGAATTGGTGGAAGGATCCAAAGGAATATAAAGAGGTATTCCGTCCCAGACTGTTTTTTGTCAACAGATGTAAGGATATTACGCTTCAGGGTGTGACCTGCTGCAATTCCCCTGCCTGGACATTGCATCCTTATTTCAGTGAGAATCTGCGCTTTATGGATTTGGATATTCTGAATCCCAGCGATTCGCCCAATACCGACGGCCTTGATCCGGAGTCATGCAGAAATGTGGATATTCTGGGTGTAAAATTCTCCCTGGGAGACGATTGTATTGCGGTGAAGAGCGGGAAGATTTATATGGGAAAGAAATATAAGACGCCCTCTGAGAATATCAGTATCCGCCAATGCCTTATGGAGGATGGGCATGGGGCAGTGACGCTGGGCAGTGAGATGGCGGGAGGTGTTGTCAATCTGACAGTGGAAGATTGTGTGTTCCGGCATACGGATAGGGGACTGCGCATCAAGACCAGGAGGGGCAGAGGAAAAGATGCCGTCCTGAGCAATATTGTCTTCCGTAATCTGACATTGGACCATGTGATGACCCCTTTGGTGGTGAATTCCTTTTATTTCTGTGACCCGGACGGCAGGACTTCGTATGTGCAGTCCAGAGAGGTTTATCCTGTGGATCACAGGACGCCGCTGATTAAGAAAATGGTCTTTGAAAATATGGAATGTACCAACTGCCATGTGGCAGCGGCATTTTTTGACGGCCTGCCGGAGCAGAAAATAGAGGAAATCGCAATGAAAAATATTTCGATTTCCTATGCGGACAATCCCAAAACAGGCACGCCCGCCATGTCGGAAGGAGTACCTAAGAGCAGCAAAAGGGGACTTTTCGCAAGAAATGTGACGAAATTGACCCTGGAAAATGTGTCCATCACAGGCCAGGAGGGAGAAGCCTTTGAATTGGTTGGAGTGGACGAACTGATACAAAATGAAGGCACATGAGAGCAGCTTTCAAGGATGAAACCCGATGAAAGATGCCTCTCATCACAAATGCGCCGAAGTGCAGAGACCGGAACAAGTTCCCACAAGCGGGACAAATCGCCATAAACGGCGATTGGAATATTAAAAACAGTTCTGAAACGAAGGCACCCTGAAGGAAATTTCAGCTGAAATTTTCTAAAAATATTTATCTGGACAGGTGGGGGTACGAAGGCGCACGAGAGCAAATTTCATGAGACACTACTTAGTGTCTCTGGGTACTTCCGAATGAAATTTGTCTCTCCTGTGTGTGCGCCGAAGGAACCACACCCTTTAGTGCCGTCGCGCAGCGACTTAAAATAGGAGGAAAAATAAAATGCAACTGGGAATCAGATTACACGACACAACAGAACTTCCTTTTGAGGAAAGGATTGCGGATGTACATCGGCTGGGTTTCGCCTGTGGGCATCTTGCCCTGGCAAAAGTGATTGAGGAATTTCCTACCACGGATGAGGCCATGACACCGGGGCTGGCCATGTATATCAAGAATGTATTTGCCAGAAATCAAGTGGATATTGCAGTGCTGGGCTGCTATTTGAACCTGGCAAATCCCAATAAAGAGCAGTTGGCCAAAACAGTACACCGTTATATGGCCCATGTCCGTTTTGCTTCCTGGCTTGGCTGCGGCGTGGTGGGAACGGAAACCGGCGCACCCAACGAAGAGTATAAATTTACCCCCCAATGTCATACGGAGGAAGCGTTGGAACTGTTCGTCAACAACCTGCGCCCCATTGTAAAATACGCGGAACAGATGGGTGTGGTAGTGGCAATAGAACCTGTGTACGGGCATATTGTGTGCAATCCCAAAAGAGCAAGGCGGGTGCTGGATGAAATTGCGTCTCCTAATTTGCAGATTATATTTGACCCTGTGAATCTGCTGGATGTGGCCAACTATGGGGAGCGCAAGGCTGTCATAGAGGAAGCCATTGATCTGCTTGGAGAGGATGTGGCCGTCATGCATCTGAAAGACTGCGCGCTACAGGATGGAAAATTGAGAGCCATGGGCTGTGGACTGGGGGAGATGGATTACACTGCCATACTGAAGTTTATGAAAGAGAGAAAGCCTTTTATTCATGCCACACTGGAGAATACGAAGCCTGAAAACAACCAGCAGGTGAAAGAGTTTATTCTGCGAAAATATGCGGAAGTATGAGAAGTCATAGACAGGTAATGTATAATCCATGTAAAACAGAGTATTGGAGGTGATAAAATGGAGAAAGGACATATCATTTTTCTGAACGGAGTAACAAGCGCAGGGAAAACATCAATCGTGGAAGCTCTTCAGGAGCGTGATGACATATTCTTTTATGTTGTTGCCAATGATTTATTTCAGGAGATGGTAGGGGATAAATATTTGCGTGAAAACTATTGGAAGTATCTCAGCGAAGTTATTATTATGATGTACCACAGCGCAAAGCTCTATTCAGATATGGGAAAAAATATTCTTATTGATGGAATATTGGTTGAAAGAGAAGAAATAACTCCTCATTATCAACAGTTGAAAGAGATACTGAAAAATAATCCGTTGGATTTGGTTGAAGTATATTGTCCGCTGGATATATGCAGAAAAAGGAATATAATTCGTGGAGATAGATATGAAAGCCAATCAGATGAACAACATGAATTGATGGCAAAAAATATAGAATATAGTTTGAAAGTAGATACAAGTTTGTTCAGCGCAACTGAATGCGCGGATATTATTGTGAAGAAATTGTTCTAACTCAAAAAATTCCGGTTTATAAAGCGCCTGTTTTAGAGCGTGTTTGAAAATTGCTTTGTGACGCGCAGTTGTCAAAAAGCAAATTTAAACACGCTCTAGTGAAAGTGTCATAGTTATATGTCAGAATAAACATTATTTCTGTGTGTCATACTTCGGGAACTCTTTTCAGAAAAGAACAGATAAAAAACATTAATTCAGGAGGAAATCCATGGGGGAGATATATTTAGATCCGAATAAATGTGTTGGGTGCAATGCCTGTGTGAGGGCATGTCCGGTAATGGACGCGAATGTGGCGAAAACGGATGAAAACGGAAGGCTGATTATCCATATTGACGAAGATAAATGTATTAAATGCGGCGCATGCATCAGAGCATGTTCCCATCATGCCAGGACATATGGGGATGATATAGGCGCGTTTTTGAAAGATGTGAAGTCCGGGAAGGAGATTATAATGATAGCGGCTCCTTCCATCAAGATTGCATTTGACGGAAACTGGAGACATGCTCTTCAATGGTTTAGAAATCAGGGAATTAAGAAAATATATGACGTGTCTTTTGGGGCGGATATATGCACCTGGGCCCATTTGCGCTATTTGCAGCAGCACCCGGAGGCAAAAGTAATCTCACAGCCCTGTGCGGCGGTTGTAAATTACGCCCTGAAGAACAAACAGGAACTGATACCAAGTCTGTCTCCGATACATAGTCCTATGCTTTGTCTGGGGATATATCTCAGGAAGGTACAGGGATACCGGGGAAAAATAGCGGCCATTTCTCCCTGTATTGCCAAAGCGGATGAATTCCATGATACCGGCATTATTGATTATAATGTGACAATGGAACATATGAGGGATTATTTCAGAGAGAACAAAGTGGAACTTCCCAAGGTAAAGGTTTACAGTGAATTTGAGTTTGACGGGGACATTGGATTGGAAGGAGCCATATATCCCCGTCCGGGCGGATTGATGAGAAATTTACAGCTTCATGATCCGGACATGCAGGTGATTACATCTGAAGGGACGGAACGTTTGTATGAGGATTTGGGCCTGTACCTGGAACAGAAAAAGAGTGATCTTCCCACAGTTTTTGATGTCTTGAGCTGTAAGGACGGGTGCAATGGCGGTCCTGCTACAGGGGTGGATTATCATTGCTTTGCCATGAACAGCATTATGTATGATGTGGAACAGTACGCCAAGGA
>CAJUGT010000204.1 GCA_910586435.1 uncultured Acetatifactor sp.
AAACCCTTCTCTGTGTCTGAAAGACACATTGCACCCCCGTTCCGAGACTGTTTTTTTAATTTCCTCTTGACATTTCTTAGCTGGACTCTTCAAAGTTCCTGTCTGCAAGAACCTGCTTTGTTTTCTTCCTCTCTGGTTCTTCAGGAACTCTTTTTCAACTGCCTGATTTGATTTTCCAGTTCCAGAATCCGGTTGATAAGTTCCGTATTGGCCCTTTGCAGACTGGTAATTTCTTCCCTGATGGGGTCAGGCAAATCGGTCTGGTTCATGGTTTCCTGAGGAAGCGCCACATTATTACGTTTTACCACCCGTCCCGGTACCCCCACCACCGTAGAACCTGGCGGAACGGCACTTAGAACCACACTGCCTGCGCCAATTTTGGAATTATCTCCAATGGTAAAGGAACCCAGCACCTTTGCCCCGGCACTTATCATCACATTATTCCCAATGGTAGGATGGCGTTTCCCATGTTCTTTGCCGGTTCCCCCCAAGGTAACTCCCTGGTACAATGTCACATTGTCTCCAATAATAGTGGTCTCTCCGATAATGACGCCGTTTCCATGATCGATAAAAAAACCTTTTCCTATCTCCGCCCCGGGATGAATCTCGATACCCGTCTTGCGCACTCCCCGCTGGGAAACCCATCTGGCCCAGAAAAAATGCCCCTTTTGATATAGCTTATGGGCAAGCCTGTAATGCATCATCACCTTAAAGCTTGGATATAAAAACACTTCCATCACAGAGTGCAACGCCGGATCTCTTTCCCTGATTACCTGAATTTCTTCCCTGATTTTACCAATGATTCCCATGTAAGTCTCCTTCCGGGTTCCATTCATATTTTGTCCCAAACATAAAAACCGCAGATAAATTTCCTCCTTAGAGACGAATTTATCCGCGGTTCCACTCTACTTAAGGGCCATTGCCCTTCCCTCAAAGCGTTTAACGCACGCTGACGAATCTGCCTACCTGCGTTTATTACAGCATATCGGCAAACCTGCTCCTGGGCGCACTTCCTTTTTTTCCGATGAAAACTGCTTTCAGCCTTTGGCAGTTCCTCTCTGACACCTTACAAAAAGTACTCTCCCCATTCTCCGCATTTCCTCTATAAAACAGAATATGCAAAAACCAAGGATTTGTCAACCAGATTTTCAAACTCTTTTCCTGGGACATCCGCCGCAGCCATCACATCCTTCGGCTACCTGTCCCGCAACTAAATCAAAGGGGCTGGTCAACAGACAGATGGCCTGGGCGGATATACCTTCTCCTGTCCCGGTAAAGCCCAACCCTTCTTCCGTTGTCGCTTTCACATTCACATGTCCCACATCCATTCCCAGAGCTTTGGCCACATTCTCCCGCATAGTATCAATGTAAGGCCGCATCTTGGGCGCCTGCGCAATGATGGTAGCATCAATATTTTCTATCAGAAACCCCTCTCCCGTCAAAAGTTCTCCTACTTTTTCCAGCAGAATCATAGAAGAAATTCCCTTATACGCCGGATCGCTGTCCGGAAAATGCTTTCCAATGTCTCCCATGGCCGCTGCTCCTAAAAGCGCGTCCATAATGGCATGAAGCAGCACATCCGCATCAGAATGACCCAAAAGCCCTTTTTCATATGGTATCCGCACACCGCCCATAATTAAAGCCCTGTCTTCCACAAGCCTGTGGACGTCATATCCCATTCCAACTCTCATGCCGGCTCCTCTCTGCCCATTAAGGGAAGCTGTTCATTCCCCTATTTTTTCTTTTTCCTGGGAAAAGAAAACGCAATCCCTTTTTCGCTTCCGTCCGCCCTTACATCACGGCCCCATGCGGAACGAATCTCTTCACGGTCACGCCGTCTGCGTTCCTCCCGACCTCCCCGGGTCTCCTCTCTGTCGCCTCTCCGGCGCTCCTCACGGCTCACCCGGTTTTCCTCCCTGTCGCCTCTCCGACGGTCTTCACGGCTTAACCGGGTTTCCTCCCTGTCGCCTCTTCGACGGTCTTCTCTGCTTAACCTGGATTCTTCCCTGTCGCCTCTTCTGCGGTCTTCACGGCTTAACCGGGTTTCCTCCCTGTCGCCTCTTCTGCGATCTTCACGGCTTAACCGGGTTTCCTCTCTATCGCCTCTCCTGCGGTCTTCACGACTTCCACGGTTTTCTTCCCTGTCGCCTCTTCTGCGGTCTTCACGACTTCCACGGGATTCTTCCCTGTCGCCTCTTCTGCGGTCCTCTCTGCTTCCCCGGAAGGCCCTGCCTTCTTCACGCTCTCCTCTTCTGCCTCTGTCACGGCCGAAACGTCCACGCCTGTCACCGGAACGGCTGCGAACTGCTTCCACATCGGCCTCAATCTCAGGTCCTCTGTCTCCGATTTGATATTTCAACATGGCAGCCGCAAGCTCCAATGCGTCACATTCCTCCGCATCCATTTTTTTCTGCAAATATTTCTTCATCAACTCCATGTCTTCATGTTCATGTAGTTCCCATGCCTGCTCAAGATATTTAGCCGCCTTTGCCTTCAACACCTTTGACGCCCCAGGTAACTTTTTCTCTTCAATGGAGGTATGGCAGATTCGCTCTATTTCCCTGATACGATAAAGTTCCCTGGCGCTGGCAAAAGTAAACGACTGTCCCGTCTTACCTGCCCGTCCGGTTCTTCCGATTCGATGCACATAATATTCTATATCCTGCGGCAGGTCATAATTAATAACGGCTTCCACATTGTCTACATCAATACCCCTTGCGGCCACGTCCGTAGCAATTAAAATCTGAGTGCTGTTATTTCGGAAGCGATTCATTGCCACATCCCTTTGATGCTGCGACATATCTCCATGCAGTCCCTCAGCTTGAAAACCTGTTTTTTTCAGTACCTCCGCAAGTTCATCCACTTTTAATTTTGTATTACAGAAAATCAAGCAAAGCTTGGGCTGATAATATTCCAAAAGCCTGATGCAGGCAGCATCCTTATCCTGACGCTTTACTTTATAATATTTCTGAGACACCAACGGAATTGTCAGTTCCTTGGCGGCCACTTTCACCAGCCTGGCATCCTTTTGAAACTGGTTGGTAATCTCCAGAATCGGCTTGGGCATTGTGGCAGAAAAGAGAGCCGTCTGATGCTCATTGGGAATCTGCCCCAGTATCAGTTCCATATCCTCACGGAATCCCATATTTAACATCTCGTCCGCTTCGTCCAGTACCACCATATTGACATCATCCAGCTTGATGGTGTTGCGGCGCATATGATCCATGACTCTTCCGGGAGTACCCACAATAATCTGCACTCCGTGCAGTCCTTTGATCTGACGGCTGATTTCCTGTCCGCCATAAACGGGAAGCACTTTTATTCCATGCATATATTTCGCGATTTTACGAATCTCATCCGCCGCCTGCATGGCCAGCTCCCTGGTTGGACACAGTATAATGGCCTGTAACTTTTTTGAAGAAGGATCTATTTTTTGCAGCGCGGGAATTCCAAACGCAGCCGTCTTCCCCGTTCCTGTCTGGGCTTGTCCGATAATATCTTCACCATTTAATAAATAGGGAATCGCCTGTTCCTGAATGGGAGTCAGATTCTCAAATCCCATCTCCTTTACCGCACGAACAATACGTTCATCCAAAAATTCTTCTAATGCGGCAAACGAATTTGTATCCGCTTCCCCATCCATTTTCGCCTCTTCTTCCTCTTCCAAACCCGTCTTCAATTCCGTGTCTGTTTCTCTGTTTTCTTCCATTTGCCCCTCCCCAGTATTTTTTACCTCTTCAATTCCTATTCTTTCCTCCATCACTCTGTCCAATTATGCCCCTCTCTTCCTTATGTTATAATAGTTATAATATTTTTTCCATTCCGATTTTTTGCGGCGTCAAACCACATTTCTCATAAAATTCCTTTGCCCCTTCATTGCAGGTCCACACATTCAATGTCACATTGTAACAACCTTCCCGCCTGGCAAATCCCAATACATATTCATAGAGGCTTCCGCCTATATGCTGCCCCCTGCAATCTTCCTCCACACACAAATCATCAATATATAAGGTTTTTATGTCCGTCAATATATTATCATGCAAATGCTGTTGAAACACGCAGAAGGCATACCCCAATACTTTATCTCCATCTACCGCAACAAATATTGGTCTTGCATCGTCATGCAATATGGCCAAAAGCTCCTGGTTTGTGTACTTTTCCCCACCGCTTTTAAACAAATCCGGTCTTCCGCAATGGTGAACCATCAGCACCTGGCGGAGCAGCCGATGAATTCCCTCCAAATCCCTTTCTTCTCCGCGTCTGATTTCCATACTTTTTCCTCCAAATCCGGCGGCAGATTTATCTGTTGCCATAAATAAAAATCCTGAAAACCCTTCTGTTTAAGGCTTTCAGGACTTTCCACATAGCGAGAGGGGGATTTGAACCCTCGACACTGCGGGTATGAACCGCATGCTCTAGCCAACTGAGCTATCTCGCCGTCTATGCCGACTTTCGTCGAAATGGAACCTATAGGGCTCGAACCTATGACCCTCTGCTTGTAAGGCAGATGCT
>CAJUGT010000205.1 GCA_910586435.1 uncultured Acetatifactor sp.
GCATTGTGTCAACTTCTGATTCCATGTGTGCTGAAGCACACATAATTATGGTAAAATATTGACACACAAATTCATTGCGTCAGCATCGGTTCCAACATACAGAAATCAAATCCAATTCAGGAGGCATAAAATGGCAAAACGACCTGCGTTTTTTATTCAGGATGGACAAGTTATCAGTAAACTATATTCTTTTGAGTGGTTTCCCGGTTTTGCAATATCTCAAAAGCAAAAATCCATAGAAAGTCTTCACAATGCCATAGCAGAGACAGATATGAACGCCAGTCCATTGGAAATCAGCACAAAAAGCACAAATGCCCTCGGCGTGAAGCTGAGCGCCTTTCATCTGAAGCTTCATAATTATACACTTGAAAATATTTTCCAGAGCGCCAAAGTTTTTGAAAACGGTGGCCCCTATCTTGATTTGCTTGAAGTATTGCCAAAGGAAGCAAAACGTGATACAAGACTGCGTAATTCGGGAAGCTTACTATCTTTTCGTTATCAGAATGAGGATTTTCCTATCATTCCTAAAACAGCGTTCTATGACTATATCTACATTGCCGCTGTCAAAAATATGTACAGTTTAGATGAAATCAAACCAATTACAAACTATAATTACTTCACTGATATTGAATTTAATCCGGACAAAAGCATCAATACACAGGCAAGAACCGCTTCCATTCTTAAATTAATGATAGAAGATTATGGATTCCTGCCGGATTTATCCAAAGAAGAATTTATTCAATATCACCAAAAGCATGTTGGACTATCCCTCCAGTGAGACATTTGCCAATTCTTTGGCTTCTTTTCCCGTCATATGTTCCACCGTCATTTCCAACATGCAAAGAGCCTGCCAAAATTTTTGAATTTCCTTGTCACGTTCAGTCTCAAGGCCATACGGCGCGTATTTTTGAGCCAGCAATTCTATGGCAGCACGTTTCTGCTCTTCCTCATCTATCTTTTTTATCTTTCCGAACACAATGACACTGCGATAACAGGTCGTATATTTCTCCGGAAGTATCTCATCCTGATCAATCACACAAAATGATGCCTTGCACTCTCTGAGAATGGCATCTATTTTGTGCCCGCTTAAGGCGGAATGAAAATATATTTTTCCATCCTGGTATATGTAACTTATGGGGACTGCGTAAGGGTATCCGTCATCCCCTGCCAGGGCCAATACCCCGGAAGTTCCTCTATTCAAAACCCCAATACAGTTTTCCCTGCTCATGCTTTGTTTTTTTCTTCTCATTTCCCGAAACATCTTATTTCTCCTATTTTAAGTCGCTGCCAGGCGGCACTAAAGGGTGAGGTTCCTTCGGCGCACACACTGGAGAGACAAATTTCTTTCGGAAGGACCCTCATGAAATTTGCTCTCGTGTACCTTCACAACCTCACCTGTCCAGCTAAATATTTTTAATAATATCCTCCACGCTCTACGAAGATTCTATTGTCATGAAGAGGCAAAACAGGACTGTCACATTAAGAAATTCTACACATGATACAGTATGTCCGGTAATCAGGCATACCTATATTCAGTGTCCATAACCCTTAATGCGACAGCCCCATTTTTGCCCATTGCCTGTGATTTTTTCCAATCACTGTCCTTTATGCTCCTGGAAGATTATTTCTCCTGGAAGGTAGCACATGCGGTACCATGACAGTCACAAGCACCGCCGCCCTTAATATCTACATGATCCGCATTGCACTTATAATTGGAATTGTAAATACATTTTACGGCTTCACAGTCTATGCTTATGGTCTTGCTGGGGTGGGTCACGGAACTCTTAAAAGACTCCCTGCCTTCCCTTTCCTGAACAAAGCTCTCACAGCAGGTATCGTCACAATTGCAGGCATGTTTTCCGCCCACCATAATGTCTCCTTTGCTGCAAAGGCAATCCTTATTATAGGTACAATTCTGCACACCGCATTTTAATTCTGCCATATTAGCCTCCTTCTGCGCCGCTTAGCTGACAAACCTGCCATCAGCAGCGCAAAAGCGGCAGATTCGGACAGATTGCCGCCACATGACAATATTGTCACAAATGGCAGTTCTGTCAGAATCAGTATGCCCCATCTCCAAAAACCTATTCATTCCCGGCTCTGAATGGCTGTTTCTGGCAAAAAAGGATTTGCCCGGTATGACAGTACCCATTGCCATGATAGCTCACACAGAAACACATTTTAGGAACGCTTCTCCTCTTCCTGCGCAATTTCTTTGCGGATCTCCTTGGTACGGATTTCTTCACAGATCTGGTCGATAAATTCACCCAGGGGCTTTTGTCCCTCATCTCCCGCAAAACGGCTCCTCACGGACACCAGTTCCTGCTCTTCCTCCTGCTGCCCCACCACAAGCATATAGGGCACCTTCGCAAGCCTTGCCTCACGAATCTTAAAGCCAATTTTTTCCGAACGGTTATCCGTTGCAGCGTCAATATCCCTGGCTTTCAGCTCCTTTAGTACTTTTTCCGCATACTCCTCATACTTTTCGGAAATGGGAAGCACCCTCACCTGCTCAGGACAGAGCCATGTGGGAAACTTTCCGGCATACTTCTCAATCAGCCAGGCCAGTGTGCGCTCATAACAGCCCATAGAAGTTCTGTGAATGATATATGGCCTCACCTTATCGCCGTTCTGATCCACATAATACATGTCAAACTGCTCAGCCAGAAGCGCATCCCATTGAATGGTGATCATGGTATCTTCCTTGCCGTATACATTCTTTGCGTTAATATCTACCTTCGGCCCATAGAACGCCGCCTCACCCACATCTTCCACAAACGGAATGTGAAGCTCTGTCAGAATTTCCCTGATATGCGCTTCTGTCTCATTCCACACTTCCGGTTCTCCAATATATTTCTCTCTGTCTGCCGGGTCCCACTTTGACAGATGGTAGGTCACATCCTCTTCCACCCCCAGTGTGGTCAGGCAGTGCTTCGCAAGCGCGATACACCCTTTGAACTCCTCCACCATCTGATCCGGCCTTACCACCAGATGCGCCTCCGTAATGGTAAACTGGCGCACTCTGGTAAGTCCGTGCATCTCACCGGAATCCTCCGCCCGGAACAATGTGGAAGTCTCGCTCATCCTGTATGGCAGGTCACGATAAGACTTTTGGGTATTTTTATACACAAAATATTGGAAAGGACAAGTCATGGGCCGAAGCGCATATACTTCTTTATCCTTTTCCTCGTCCCCCAGCACAAACATGCCTTCCTTATAGTGATCCCAATGCCCTGACATTTTATATAAGTCAGATTTTGCCATCAGCGGAGTCTTGGTGCGAACATATCCCCACTCCTTATCTTCCAGATCTTCGATCCAACGCTGAAGCTTCATCAGCATTTTGGCTCCCTTGGGCGTAAAAAGCGGAAGTCCCTGACCAATAACGTCAACGGTGGTAAAAAGTTCCATCTCCCGGCCCAGTTTATTGTGGTCCCGACGTTTTGCGTCTTCCATACGCTCCAAATGCTCTGCCAGTTCCTCTTTTTTGTAATAGGCAGTTCCGTATATTCTCTGAAGCCTGGCCTTATTGGAATCGCCCCGCCAATAAGCCATGGAAGAAGAAATCAGCTTAAATGCCTTGATATTTTTGGTACTCATCAAATGGGGGCCTGCGCAGAGATCCACAAATTCTCCCTGACTGTAAAAGGAAATCTGAGCGTCTTTTGGCAAATCCTGTATCAATTCCACTTTATAGGGTTCCTGCCGCTCCTCCATATACTTGATTGCCTCCGCCCTGGGCAGCGTAAATTTCTCCAGCTTTTCCCCCTTTTTGATGATTTTCTTCATCTCCGCTTCCAGAGCGTCCAAATCTTCCCTGGAAAAGGGCGCGTGTTCAAAATCATAGTAGAATCCTGTCTCAATACTGGGTCCAATCGCCAGCTTTGCGTCGGGAAACAGATTTTTAACCGCCTCAGCCAGCACATGAGAAGTTGTGTGCCGAAGGGCAGCCAGTCCTTCCTCATCGCCTGCGGTACAAATGGAAAGTTCACAGTCCCTGTCCACCACCGTCCGCAAATCCACCGTATTTCCGTCTATTTTTCCACAGCAGGCCGCTCTCGCAAGACCTTCGCTGATGTCCAAAGCAATTTCATATACACTCTTACTTTCCCCATACTCTTTTACAGAGCCGTCCTTTAACACTATTTTCATATCAGATACTCCTTTGCCTCATTTATGCTTACTTGCCTTTATCCTTTCTTTTTCCATCTTGCTTCCCCTTGGAACCGCCGCTGGTATTATTGGAATCACTCACGTTTCCGCTGTTACTTCCAATGATGACTCCATGTGTCAGCGGCGCGGTCAGAAGACCATACACCACTCCTGACAGAACACAAATGACACCAATCATCCAAAAATTCACCTTCGGCATTGTCACTTCGCCTTCAAAACATTTTTTCATCATTCTCTTGCACGCAATCACAAATACTCCCATTTTCTCTCCTTTCATAATCAAAGCCCCCGCTGCAAGCAACGGGGTATCAAGCTTGCAACGCCCCAAGGG
>CAJUGT010000206.1 GCA_910586435.1 uncultured Acetatifactor sp.
GGAAGTTGCGGAACAAAGACAGCAACGGACCGGACAAGCCCGGAAGAATAAACAGGTATGAAAGGGGCTTGGAAGGGAAGTTGCGGAACAAAGACAGCAACGGACCGGACAAGCCCGGAAGAATAAACAGACACGAAAGTGGCTGTATATTCTTCCAGAGAAAGGGGCTTGGAAGGGAAGTTGCGGAACTAATAATAGAGGTATAAAAATGAAAGCTTGGGTATTGCGTGATGTGGGATCTATAGAGTTTGGTATGGTGGACAAGCCTCGTCCGGACAGGGGAGAAGTGGTGGTTGCCGTGAAGGCGGCGGGAATTTGCGGTTCCGATATTCCCAGAATCTATCGAACGGGAGCCCATGTGCATCCTCTGATTCCCGGACATGAATTTGCCGGTGTGGTGGAAGAGACAGGGTTGGATACAGCTGAGGAATGGCAGGGCAAAAGAGTGGGAATATTTCCCCTGATTCCCTGCAAGGAGTGTAAACCCTGTCTGAACAGGCAATATGAAATGTGCAGGAATTACAATTATCTTGGTTCCCGCAGAGACGGGGGATTTGCGGAGTATGTGAAAGTTCCGGCGCAAAATCTCATTCTGCTGCCGGAAGGGGTGTCATTTGAGGAAGCCGCAATGTTAGAGCCCATGGCGGTGGCGGTGCATGCCATGCGGCGGGCATTGCCGGGAACGGGGGAGAATATTGTGATTTGCGGGCTGGGAACCATTGGGCTTCTATTGTTGATGTTTCTTCTGGAGGAGCAAAGGAGGAGTCATCATAGCGGAACCATTCTGGCAGTGGGAAATAAAGAGTTTCAAAAACAGAAGGCGCTTTTATTTGGGCTGCCGGAAGAATGCTACTGTGACAGCAGAACAGAACATGTGGGGAAGTGGATAGAGGAACATACCCTAGGAGGCGCGGATGTTTTCTTTGAATGTGTGGGGAAGAATGAGACATTGACATGGGCAGTGGATGATACGGCTCCAGGGGGAAGGATTTGTCTGGTGGGAAATCCGGCTTCCCATATGACCTTGCGGAAGGATGTATATTGGAAAATTCTGCGCAATGAGCAAACGATTATGGGAACCTGGAATTCCTCTTTTACCGGGGAAGAGGCGGATGACTGGCATTATGTGATGAAGCTCCTTTCTGACAAACGGATTACGCCCGGTATTCTAATATCTCATAGGCTGCCTTTGGAGGAGCTGGGGCAGGGATTTTGTCTGATGCGGGATAAATCGGAAGATTATGTGAAAATCATGGGGATAATGTGAAAGTCTTAACAAAGCGGAGGTGCTGCGGGGCAATGAATGAGTATGATATGGCAAAGAAACTGGAAGAGAATATAAACAAAGTATTTGTGGGCAAGGAAGATGTGGTGGAAAATCTCCTGATTTGCTTTTTTGCCGGCGGGCATATTTTACTGGAAGATGTGCCGGGGGTGGGAAAGACCACCCTGGCAGGAATTCTTGCCAAAAGCATGGAGGGAAGTTTTGGAAGAATACAATTTACGCCGGATACCCTGCCGGGAGATGTGGCCGGGGTGTCCATATACAATAGCAAAACCAATGATTTTGAATACCGTCCCGGGGCGGTGATGAGTCAAATTCTTTTGGCAGACGAAATCAACAGGACTTCCCCCAAAACCCAGTCCAGCCTGTTGGAAGCCATGGCAGAGGGACAGGTGACGGTGGACGGGATTGTACATAGGCTGCCGGAACCTTTTATGGTGATTGCTACCCAGAATCCCATAGAGTTTATAGGGACGTATTCACTGCCGGAAGCCCAGATGGATCGCTTTATGATGCGGCTTTCCATAGGATACCCCGGGCGGGAGCAGGAGATTCTGATGGCGGCCTGTTTTCTGCGGGGGCAGACGCCGGACAAGGTGGAACCGGTATGCGGGGCGGAGGATATACTGAAAATTCGGAAAGCGGTTGCCGGTGTTACGGTGAAAGAATCTCTGTTGGGTTACATTGAGGATCTGATTGCGCTGACCAGGGAAGAGAAGCGGTTTGTATTGGGCGCAAGTCCCAGGGCTCTTTTGGCGCTTATGCGCGCGTCACAGGGAAAGGCGTTTTTAAGCGGAAGAGATTATGTGAAGCCGGATGATGTGAAAGCGGTTGCCAGGCATGTGTTATTGCACAGACTGGTTTTGTCATCGGAGGCCAGACTTCAGAAGGCGGATGCGGCAGGTATCCTGTATGGCTTGATGGTCAGGGTGAAGGTGCCAGTTTCATAGTGCTAGAGGAGAAGGGCGGACTGCACGAACAAAACATAAAGGATGACACGCAGGGAAGGCAATGGGGGACAGGTATGAGAGTGCGCAGATGGATTTTATTGGGGTTATGGATTTTATCCCTGATTACGATAAGCTTTTATGGCGGGGCGGTGAGCTATGGATTTTTCTTTGGCGTCACTTTGGTGCCGGTAATTTCGTTGATTTATCTTCTCTGTGTATATTTCAGATTTAAGATATACCAGGAGACAGAGAGCAGAAATATGGTGTGTGACCAACCCATGTCATATTATTTTGTATTGGAGAATGAAGATTATTTTGCGTATACCGGTATCAGCGTCAGGATGTACTCTTCCTTTTCCCATGTGGAAGAATTTCCTGACAATGTGGAATATGAGCTGCTGCCAGGGGATAAGTCTACTTATGAAACCAAGATTGTATGTAAATATCGGGGGGAATATGGGATAGGAGTAAAAGAAGTCATACTTACAGATTTTTTCCGTCTGTTTCGGCTTCGGCATGTGGTCTCGGGCCAGATTAAGGCAATGGTGTCCCCTAAAATTGTGCAGCTGTCAGAGCTTTCCAGCATTGTGGATATGCCCATACTTTCCAGACAGGACGCTTTCGGCAATACGGAACCGGATATACTTGTGAGGGATTATGTCCAAGGGGACAGTCTGAAACAAGTGCATTGGAAGGCAACGGCCAGGGAGGGGAAATTAAAGATACGCACAATGACAGGAAGGGAAAATCAGGGGATTTCTATTTTCTGTGATACAAAGCGCCACAGTGAGGAAATGCGGGACTATTTGCCCTTAGAGAATAAGATTCTGGAAGCGTTTCTGGCAGTTGGGTTCTTTTTCGCGGGAAAGGAGATGGAATTTTTCTTCTGTTATGGTCAGGGAGAAGTGATACGAGGGCGAGTGGATGGGATAAAAGAATTTGAGGGTTTTTATCACAGGGTATCAGAAATTGCTTTTGATGAGGGATGTGAGCCACAGGAGGCTTTGGAACATGCCATGGAGTGGGGAGATGTGTGGAACAGCAGGATTGTCTTCTGCATTCTTCATGAATTGACGCCGGCCATGATGGAGCTTACGGAACGGCTCATTGCCGGAGGGATTATTGTAGTCATGTATCTGATTACGAATCAGGACCCGGCGGATTATGTGAAGCAGGGAAGCATAAGGAGGAGGATTGTAGTGATTCCCGTGGAAGCCGGGCTGGAAGGGAGAATGTGATGAAGTTCAGAAGCCATATCAATGAAAAGGCAGTGTACCGGGGGATAAACAGTGCGGTTTTGGCCTGCGTATGTCTGTTCACACCGGAAGCTCTTCTGGGATTCAGTTCAGTGACATTTGGGAATGTGATTGTGATGGGTGTGGTGCTTGCCTTTTTATCCGGCATGTTTTTTCTGAAGACCCGGGGACGCATTCTGTGTCTGCTGACAGTTTCTGTGGTGTTTGGGGTATCCATGGCAGTGATTGGTATGGAGACAGGCATTGCCTTTTTGCGCTCCTATCTGCAATGGTGTTCAGGAAGCAAAATCCCCAATCCGGAATGGCTGCCTGGCTGTCAGCTGACTCAGACTGCCCTGCTGACGGCGGTTTGTTATCTGTTCCAGACGGTATCGGAGAGATTCATTCTGCTGCGTGGGGGACTGGCCTGTGGCTGTGTGGGAGTGATGCTTGGATGCCTTTTTCTGCGGAAAGAAGTATCAAAGTATGAAGTGGCATTTCTGATTCTGTATGCAATCATTGTGTATGTGGAATGGCTTCAGAAGCATTGGAAGAAGACCAGGAGCGGCGGCCTGAAGGAGCAAATGGTATGGATTTCTCCGTTTTTGGCCATTTATCTGTTGCTTCTGACATTCATGCCAGTGTCAGAGACACCTTATGGATGGGAATGGGCCAGGAAGATTGGGCACCATTTTAAGGAGACTTTTCTAATCGTGTCCCAGAATTTATTGCGGGGCGGCAGGGAAGACTTCGGTGTGTCGCTGAGTGGATTTTCTGAGGAAGGCGGTCTGGGAGACGGATTTCGCAATGATGACCATGAAGTGATGGGGCTTCAGGGGCAGGGGACTTTAG
>CAJUGT010000207.1 GCA_910586435.1 uncultured Acetatifactor sp.
CATGAAATTTGCTCTCGTGTACCTTCGCAACCCCACCTGTCCAGCTAAATATTTTTAATATATAGATTGACGTTTCTTAGCTGGACTATTCCAGTTCCGTCTCTTCACTACGGTGCCCTGACTAGGGAAGAAAATTTCATCTGCAAAGAACTCAGCTGAAATTTCCTTCCATGTGTCTGAAAGACACATTGCGCCCCCGTTCCGAGACTGTTTTTAAATTTCCTCTTGACATTTCTTAGCTGGACTATTCCAATCGCCATTTTATGGCGATTTGTCCCGCTTGCGGGAACTTGTTCTGGTCTCTGGGCTTCAGCGCCCGGATGTACTGTTCTCATGCTTTTCCTGCCTGTTTCAGTCAGATACCTAAGCCGTTATCTTCCTTATAATTTAGCATATTTTTCAGTAAAATACAATGGATTCCCTGATTTTTTTATTCAAAGCGTAACTGTTGCCCCTTATGTTTCATATTATGATAATTATAGAAAATAGGAGCAGAGTAAATTTATGGCAATCGGTTATTTGCATATACAGGCACGAACAGCCAATGATGCCCTTCCGCTAAGTGATGTACAGATTAGCGTTACGGACAAACAGGGAAACAGTGTTTATGAACTGACCACCGATGAGAGCGGCGAAACGCAGAAAATACCTCTGGAAACCCTGAATCAGAGCTTTTCCCAAAATCCCTACTACTCCGGTCTGCCTTATACAAGTTATAATGTTTTAGCCCGGAAGAATGGATTCAATACTATTTATGTTACAGATATTCCCATCTTTGATGGAGAAACCGCCCTTTTGCCCCTGGCCTTTGTGCCCATGCAGATTTTACAGCGCAGTCCTGCCCAAACGCAGATATCTGTGGGAAAACCCGCCGTAGCCATGCAGGAGACTCGCAATCAGGAAGGCACTACAATAATGACGGCAATGCGCAGACGACCTCTGTCCATGCCCTCTGTTCCACGCTCGGAGGCGCAGAACACACTCCCTGTTCTCCCTTCGGAACCTTTGGGGCAGAGTCAGAATGTGGCGCCTTCTCCCATGATGGGGCTTCCGGTTCAAAGCCAGAACGGGGCGCCTTCTCCCATGGCGGGGCTTCCGGCCCAAGGCCAGAACGGAGCTTCCTCTCCCAATATAGAGCCCCCTTTGTCAAATCAACTCCCCGGCTCTTCTTCCCAGCCGACACTTTCAGAACCAGGGTCGGATACTCCGCCTTTATCTGCGCCGGAATCTACTTTAAGCAATCAGGGGCAGTCCTCAACAGCGCTCCCCTTCCAGGGTATACAGGAAAATGACCTTGACTCCCGCATACTGCGCCAGGTGGTTATCCCAAATCCCATTACGGTTCACCTTGGCACACCAAACGCGTCTGCATCCAATGTACAGGTTTCTTTTCCTGACTATGTGAAGAATGTTGCCAGCAGCGAAATATATCCCACCTGGCCAGATTCAGCTCTGAGAGCCAATATCTATGCCATCATTACCTTTGCCTTAAATCGCGTTTTTACCGAATGGTATCGAAGCCGCGGCTATCAGTTTGATATTACCAACAGCACGGCATATGATCAGGCCTTTGTATACGGCCGGCCGATTTATGATTCCATTTCCCGGATAGTGGATGAAATATTCAATGAATATGTGCGCAGAGCCGGACAAAACGCGCCTTATTTTACCTCTTTCTGCAACGGTACCACCGCTACCTGCCAGGGATTGTCCCAATGGGGAAGCGTCTCCCTGGCAAATCAGGGATTATCGCCTTTGCAGATTCTACGCTCCTACTATCCCAAGGATGTAGAGATAGCCAGCACCAATATTGTCACCGGGGTATTATCCTCCTATCCGGGCACACCGCTCAGAGTGGGCAGCAGAGGGCTTGACGTTCAGACAATTCAAACCTATCTGAACAGAATCCGGCAAAATTACCCCGCCATCCCTGTTATAACCGACGAAACCGGCGTCTTTCAGGACAGCACAAGAGCGGCTGTAACCAGCTTTCAGCGCATTTTCAACCTAACACCTGACGGCATTGTGGGCAAAGCCACCTGGTACAAAATTTCAAGTATCTATGCGGGAATTGCCAGACTGGCAGAACTGAACAGCGAAGGAACTTCCCTTGGAATCGGCTCGGTTCCCCCTTCTTCCGTGCTCCGTCAAGGCTCCCGGGGACAGGATGTCATTACCCTGCAATATCTTCTGGATGTCATCTCCGAATACTATCCCGGCATTCCCGCCCCCACACAGGACGGCATATTTGGAAGCGGAACCCGGCAGTCTGTCATGGCCTTCCAGCAATATATGGGGCTGCAAAATGACGGCGTCGTAGGGCCTCTGACCTGGGATTCCCTGTACAATGCCTATCAGGGCATACTGCAAAATGTCCCCTTGCCCGGCCCGGGAACAGGCACTCCCCCCGGCTCTGGCTCCGGTGTCATAAGATATGTTGTAAAAGCCGGTGACAGTTTGTGGCAGATTTCCAGAAAATATGGCACTACGGTGGAAGAACTCAAACGCCTGAACGGCCTTACCAGCGATTTGCTGAGCATCGGCCAGGTGCTTCAGATTCCTGTCTCCCAGAACGGATCTTATATTGAATATACCGTCAGACCCGGGGATAGTCTCTGGACAATTTCCAGAAGATATGGAACTACAGTGGAAGCCATTATGAAACTAAACGGCCTAACCAGTGACGCCCTGGGCATCGGACAAATCCTGAAGATACCCGTTTAAAGGACTGCTGATTCAAATACTTCAACCAATTTCTATGAAACATTATATGGCTTTTTATATTTTTAGGATATTTTATATATCTTTATGAAACTGTTCTATTATAGTTCTATGGGGCTGTTTTATAATGGACACAATATGCGGCATATGGAATTTTAACTTGAAAACACCTTATATCGCATGACTCCATATAACATGGCAGCCCCATATATCAATGCCTCCATATATCAATCCCCCTTTCTATCATCCCTTACAGAGTTTCTCCCATTTCACTATTTTTTATAATTCCAGATTATTCCTCCATCTTTTATTTTATTTTTTGCGCACATAGAAATGATTTCAGAATGTTGCTATAATATGATGTAACAAAATCACTTCCAATCCCTGTTCCAACACCAATCATCACTATTCACTTTAAGCGAGAAGGTTTGAGAGGGAAATTACGGAAATTATATTGAAAGGCAAATAGAATGTATGGCGCAGTATTTGGTGACATTATAGGTTCCACCTATGAATCGCATAACGTGAAAACAGAAGATTTTGAACTGTTTCCTGCGGGGAGCACCTTTACGGATGATACTGTTATGAGCATTGCTGTGGCAGACAAACTTTTACATCAACAGGATTCCACTCTCAGCGCCCAAAAAAGCTACGCCCTCTGGTACCGGCAGTACTATCGGCGTTATCCCAACGCAGGTTATGGGCAGATGTTTTCTTCCTGGGCATCCTCTGAAGAGCTTTCTATCCAGCACAGCTTTGGAAATGGTGCCGCCATGCGGGTCAGCGCAATCGGTTATGCCTTTGATTCTGTAAGAAAAGTTCTGCAAGAGACAAAAAAGAGTTGTCATTACACCCATTGCCATCCTGAAGCCATACGAGGCGCCCAAGCCGTGGCGGTGTCAGTATTCCTGGCAAGAAAAGATTGTGACAAAGATGAAATCAAACATTATCTGCTCCGAAAGCTCCATTACAAATGCAGCCCCCCGTTAGAGGAGCTGCGGTATACCTATGTATTTGACAGTCGGGCCTCTTATTCCGTTCCTCCGGCGATACAGGCGTTTTTTCAGTCGGAGTCTTATGAGGACGCCATTCGGAAGGCCATCTCCATAGGCGGCGACAGCGATACCATCGCATGCATAGCCGGTGGCATTGCCCACGCATATTATAAAAAAATCCCAAAACACCTGTACGAATCCGCCATGGCCAGACTGGACAGCGGGCTAAAAGATACTCTTCGTAAATTCGCGGAAAAATATCAAATACCTGTCTGACTGAAATTACTTATTTTCGGTAATAAACTTACGTGCCTCCATATACTCTTCTTTTACTCTGTCAATGGTTTTACCGCCAATCCCAAAGTTTTTATCCGGCAATTCCTTAATTGTTACAGAGAAAAATTCCTTTGGCACTTCCATAATTTCGGAGGCAGTGTCCGTGAGCTTCTTAATCAGCCTTTCTTTTTGCGCGTCTGTAAGCTTTCCGCTTTCTATCGTAATATATGGCATATTTTTTCTCCTATTCCAGTTCCGTCTCTGCACTTCGGTGCCCCTATAAGGGAAGGGTTATT
>CAJUGT010000208.1 GCA_910586435.1 uncultured Acetatifactor sp.
CAATCCCGGCAGCCAAAGCCACCACATTTTTCAAAGAACCCCCAAGCTCCATCCCCAGAACATCCGGGCTGATATAGACACGAAACACTTCGTTCATGAACAATCCCCGTATATATTCCGCAGTGGATTTGGATTTGGCGCCCACCACAATCGTTGTAGGAACGCCACGGCCCACTTCTTCCGCATGGGAAGGTCCTGACATGACGGCTACATCTGCCAGAGGTATTTCCTCTTCAATAATCTGGGACATTGTCATCAGCGTATTTGCCTCAATCCCCTTTGCGACATTTAATATTTTCTGCCCTGACGCAACCAGGCTGCTCAGCCGATGCGCTATTTCCCGTGTGTAGGAACTTGCGACAGACATTACAATTAAGTCCTGGCCTCTTACCGCCGCAGAATCATCAGCGCTAAATAATACACCCTGCCCCAATACAACTCCCGGCAAATTAGGGATTTCATGTTTTTCTTTCAGCATGGCAATCTTCTGTTTTGATGCCGACCATACGGTAACATTATGTTTATTTTTCTCCAGCAATGCCGCCAGGGCAATTCCCCAGCTTCCACTACCAATCACACTGATATTTGCCATAACCCCTCTTTTCCGCAGTTCCAATCCTTTTCTGCTTTTTATTGTCTCCTTTTCCTGTTTTACTACGCTTTTTCCTGTTCTTCCACATTCACTTTATTCTTTTTTGTCAAATAAGTTTTTCGCTCATTCCCATGCAGCAGACGCACAATATTCTCTCTGTGCTTCCAATAGGCCATTCCTGCCAGGAGCCCGGAAATAGCATACATTTCATAGAGCTGCATCTGGGTCATCTCGCCAAACAGACCATTCTGACCACAGATTACCATTTCAATAACAAAGCCCGCATACACCAGAAGCGACCCCAGAGATACCATATGAGTGGTAAAGAAAATGCCAAAAAATACGGCCACCCCCATGACAATAAAATAGGGATGAAAAGATAAAATCAATCCGGCAGTGGCGGCTATCCCCTTTCCGCCCTTAAAATTCATGTAAAAAGGGTAATTATGTCCCAGAATGGCTCCTGCCCCTGCATACAGACAAAGCAGGTATATGATGTCCCCATGGGTACGGCCAAAGATAAGGCGCACAATCCACACCGCCGCCATACATTTCAGGCAGTCTCCCGCCAACACAATCAACCCGGCTTTGGTTCCCAATACCCGAAGGGTATTGGTAGTTCCGGCATTGCCGCTTCCATGCTGTCTGATGTCAATGCCATGTGCCTTTCCATAGAAATATGCCGTTTGAAACAGACCAAATAAATATCCAATTATTAAACAAATAACCCTCTCCATCATCTCTCATTTTCTCCCCGTTCTCTGATAATAAACCGCAGAGGTGTACCTCTAAAACCAAATGTCTCACGAATCTGGTTCTCAATATATCTGGTATAGGAAAAATGCATCAATTCTTTTTTATTTACAAATATGACAAAGGTTGGCGGTTTTACCGCTACTTGCGTGATGTAATACAATCTAAGCTGTTTTCCTTTATCCGAGGGGGGCTGCTGCAAGGCAACCGCTTCCATCAGAATCTCGTTTAACACCCCGGTGGCCACTCTCATAGCATGATTCTCACTGACCATATCTATGGTATCAAAAAGTTTCGGCAGCCTCTGCCCGGTTTTCGCTGATATAAATACGATTTCCGCATAAGGCATATAGGATAGAGTCATCCGAACTTTTTCCGTGACACGGTAAATGGTCTTGTCATCCTTTTCCAGAGCATCCCATTTATTTACGGCGATAATAACCGCCTTGCCCCTGTCGTGAGCAATTCCAGCAATCTTAGCGTCCTGTTCTGTGACTCCCTCCAGGGCGTCAATCAGCAAAACTACCACATCCGCCCGCTCTACGGCGCCCACAGTACGTATTACCATGAAATGTTCCAGCTCTTCTTTTACCTTGTTCTTTCTGCGAAGTCCCGCCGTGTCAATGAAAATATATTCCCGTCCGTTATGAGCCACCTCCGTATCCACGGCATCCCTGGTGGTACCGGCTATGTCGGATACAATCAGCCTGTTTTCACCCAAAAGTTTATTAATCAGAGAAGACTTTCCCACATTGGGTTTTCCCACGATTGCCACCCTGATTCTGTCCTCTTCTTCTTCCCCCCCTTCCATTTCCTTAAAATAGGAAATGACCTTATCCAGCATATCTCCAAGCCCAAGCCTGTTTGCGGCTGAAATGGCATAGGGGTCCCCAATACCAAGGGAATAGAATTCATACACATCCGACATAAACTTTGAGAAACTGTCCACTTTATTGACCACCAATACCACCGGTTTGTGAGAGCGGCGCAGCATATCGGCTACTTTTGCGTCTGCGTCCACAAGCCCCTGCTTCACATCTACAAGAAAAATAATTACATCCGCAGTGTCAATGGCAATCTGTGCCTGTTCTCTCATCTGGGACAGAATCACATCTTTGCTGTCAGGCTCTATCCCACCTGTATCTATGAGTGTAAAGGTCTTATCCAGCCAGGTGACATCTGCGTAAATCCTGTCTCTGGTAATGCCGGGCGTATCTTTTACAATTGATATATTTCCTCCAGCCAGTACATTGAACAGTGTGGATTTTCCCACATTGGGCCTTCCCACCACCGCCACCACAGGCCTGTTTCTTCTCTCTGCCATGATTTATCTCTCCCTATGAAAATAATAGCCCAAAATCGTTTCCACAAAATCATACCCGCTTGATTTTACAATATTAATCGGCACTTGTAAAGCTTTTTCCAAATCTCCCTTCCTGTAATCATCCAAAAACACATCTTCACCGCTGCGGAGAATATTTTCAGGCAAAAGAAGACAGTCTCCCAGGGGCACCTTTTTTAACTGAGCTATGAGGTCCTGCCCTGTGAGCAGCCCAGAAACCGTAATTCTCTCACCAAAGAAATCATTTCGTATGGGGTACACATGTATCTGCAAACCGGAATATTCCTTTATCATCCGCTCGGCCATTTTCTGAATAAAAGGATACGCCAAACGCCCTGTGGCAATGGAAAGTTCACATTGATGGCCCTCCGTTTCCTCCCTTCCACAGCCGTGCTGTTCCATGGCATCCTCAAATTCTGTCATCAAAAGCCTTAACATACCCACGCCGTTTTCCAGCTGCGGATAACCGTCATAGCGCTGATCTTCCGGCATTTCCCTTTCCGCAAGAATATACCATTCATCGCTGGCATGAATAAAATGAATTCCAAACCTCTCAATGCATTCCTTTTGAAATTCCTCTATCATATCAATCACATCGGCCGCATTCTTCTGTGTAAAGGGTTCTAAGGGGTACAGCCCTTTTCTGTACTTGGTAAGTCCCACCGGCACTACAGAGACGCTTTCCAGCGTGGGAGCATATTTCATCAGCCTGACAATGCTGCTCTCCAGTTCTTTGCCGTCATTGAGTCCCTTGCACAGAACAATCTGCCCGTTCATGCGGATTCCCGCCCCGTATAAGGTATCCACCTTCTTCAATGCTTCCCCGGCGAAACGGTTATTTAACATCTTACAGCGAAGTTCCGGATTCATGGTATGGAAAGAAATATTAATCGGTGAAAGATGATATTTGCAGATTCTGTCAATATCCTTATCCGACATATTGGTAAGCGTCACATAATTTCCCTGTAAAAAAGACAATCTGGAATCATCATCCTTAAAATACAAAGTCTCGCGCATACCAGGAGGCATCTGGTCAATAAAACAAAACAGACATTTATTTCGGCATCTCCGATATTCGTCCATCAAACCATTTTCAAACTCTATACCCAAATCTTCGTCAGGTTCTTTTTCTATTTCCAGAATCCATTCTTCACCGTCTGGCTTTTCAATCAATATTTCAATGTGAGTATCCTGAATGAGGTATTCATAGTCAAAAATATCTTCTATCTCCGCAAAAATCTCTTCTGTGGAAATCACATTTGTGGAAGTCTCTTCTTGCAGACATGCTTCCTCTTCTCCGACAATACTTTCCTCCAAGCTTCTGATTCCCGAAAGTTTGTCCCCGATTTCAATCCCAAGTTCCTCCGCAATGCTTCCTGGATG
>CAJUGT010000209.1 GCA_910586435.1 uncultured Acetatifactor sp.
ACCACAAATTGTGACGCACAGCTGTCAGAAAGCAATTTTCAAACACGCTCCAGGGAATAGTTTGGCCGATGCTTCATATATTAATATAAATGAATTTGAGAGAATCATATTTGGATGAAATGCATATTCAAATTATGAATGGTGCGAGAATGAAGAATCGGAGGAACAAAACAGTAAGGTGTCTTATTCTGGCCTGCGTTCTGCTGCTTTCCCAATGTCCCATAGTTTCTCATGCGTGGGACGGCAATGTGTACTCTGAGGCGGAGCAGCCTGTGGATATTCCGGAAATACCTCTGTACGCCACAGCCGCGGTTTTGATGGACGCGGATTCGGGGAGGGTTTTGTACGGAAAAAATCAGGACACGGCCATGGCGATGGCCAGTACCACAAAGATTATGACCTGTATATTGGTGCTGGAGAATGTGTCTCCTGAAGATGTGCTTACGGTATCCGCATATGCGGCCAGTATGCCCAAGGTGAAACTGTACATACAAAAAGGAGAGCGGTACCAGGTTCGTGAACTCTTGTATTCCCTTATGCTGGAATCTCACAATGACTCTGCGGTGGCATTGGCGGAGTATGTGGGAAAGCAGTATCTTTCGGAGGAGCTGCGGGGGAAAGATACGGCGGAGTACACTGTGGACGAAAGCAAGCAGGCCATGGCAGCGTTCGCCCTGTTGATGAATAAAAAAGCGGCGGAACTGGGGTGTGAGAATACTTGGTTCATTACGCCCAACGGTCTGGACGCCACAGAGGAGATTACATTGGGGGACGGAAGCGTTCTAAGCAAGGAGCATTGTACGACAGCCAGGGAGCTGGCACGTATTATGGCATACTGCATCAGAGAATCTCCTTCCAGGGAGGCGTTTTTGGAAGTTACCAGAACCCGCAGCTACAGTTTTCATGAAAATGGCCGCAGCTTTTCCTGTGTAAATCACAATGCCTTTCTGGATATGATGAGCGGCGCTCTGACGGGGAAGACAGGATTTACCAATAAGGCAGGATATTGTTATGTGGGAGCGCTGGAACGGGACGGCAGAACATTTGTAGTGGCTCTCCTGGCCTGCGGCTGGCCCAATAATAAGAACTATAAATGGAGCGATACGGGCAAGCTGATGCAGTATGGCCTGGAAAATTATTCTTACCGCAGTTTTTCGGAAGAGGGGATTGCGTTTGATGAGGGGAGACTTGGAGAACTGCGAGTGAAAAATGGCCAGACGTCAGTTCTCGGAGATACTGCCTATACGAAACTCAGGATTGAGGGAAGAGAGGGAGCGAATCTTTCAAATGATTTGGCCGGGGAGTGGCGTGAGGGACTTCTGATGCGCACGGATGAGCAGGTTAAAGTAGTGTATCATATGGAGGAAGAACTGACGGCTCCGGTGGTTCCCGGCATGACGGTGGGAACCATAGAGTATATTGTGGAGAATACGGTATATAAGAAAGAAAATATCATTACCGCAGATGCCATTGACAAGATTGATTTGGAATGGTGTATGAGGCAGGTTTTGGAAAGATTTTTTTCTCTTTAGAGGAAAAACGGAAAAATTATCAAAAAAAATGCAATTCGTTCTATGCGAGTTGCTTTTTTTATGGTATACTGTTACAGACAATGATCATGGGGAATTATGTTTTCCGGTTTGACTCCCCGATGTTAGATTGTTTTATTTCTATATTATAAATGGAGGACTGATAGCATGAGTACTACTTCAAAAGCGAGTCAAAGAATAGCGGCTTTGCTCGATGACAACAGTTTCGTTGAAATCGGCGCACTTGTGACTGCAAGGGCTACGGATTTCAATATGAAACCAAATGAAACTCCTTCGGACGGCTGTGTGACAGGCTACGGAGTGATCAATGGCAAACCTGTGTATGTGTACAGTCAGGATACTTCCGTAATGAATGGAACCATCGGAGAGATGCATGCCAGGAAAATTACCAACCTGTATGATCTGGCAATGAAGACAGGCTCCCCTGTAATCGGCCTGATTGATTCGGCGGGCCTGAGACTTCAGGAAGCCACGGACGCATTGAATGCCTTTGGTGAGATTTACAGGAAGCAGACACTGGCGTCGGGGGTGATTCCTCAAATTACCGCGATTTTGGGGAATTGCGGAGGCGGGCTTGCTCTGTTCCCGACTCTGACAGATTTTACGTTTATGGAAGCAAAGAACGCAAAGTTATTTGTGAACGCACCCAATGCTTTGGATGGAAATGTAATTACCAAATGTGATTCCTCTTCGGCCGCGTTCCAGTCGGAAGAAAGCGGTATTGTGGATGTGGTGGCGGATGAGGCTTCCCTGCTGGCAAAGATCAGAGAATTAATTGCGTTCCTGCCCGCAAATAACAAAGAAGGCAGTGATATGACAGAGTGTACGGATGATTTGAACCGGGTGAATGAGGAGCTGGCAAATTGTGTTGGCGATACATCCATTGCTCTGTCCATTTTGGCAGACAACAATGACTTCTATGAAGTCAGGACGGCTTACGCAAAAGATATGGTGACAGGGTTCCTTAAGCTGGACGGTGTGACAGTGGGCGCTGTGGCGAATCGCAGCGAAGTCTGTGACGAGAGCGGCAAAGTGGCAGAGAAGCTGGATGCGGCTTTGTCTGTGGAAGGCTGTGAGAAAGCGGCAGATTTTGTGGCATTCTGTGACGCTTTTAATATACCTGTGCTGACGTTGACCAATGTAAAAGGGTACAGTGCAACTCTGTCCTCCGAGAAAGGGATTGCCAGGGCAGCTGCAAGGCTTACATACGCCTTTGCGAACGCAAGCGTACCGAAAGTCAATGTCATTATTGGAAAAGCACTGGGCACGGCGGCAGTTGTCATGAACTCCAAGGCGATTGGCGCGGATATTACCATGGCGTGGCCGGATGCGCAGATTGGCGCCATGGAAGGTAAGCTGGCCGCAAAGATTATGTATGACGGTCAGGGAGCTGAAGTGATTCAGGAGAAGGCGGCCGAATATGATACGTTGCAGCTCGGCGCCATGAGTGCCGCAAGGAGAGGATATGTGGATCAAATGATAGAAGCCGCTGATACCAGGAAATATGTAATCGGCGCTTTTGAAATGCTCTTTACCAAGAGCGAAGGCCGTCCCGCAAAAAAACACGGAACAGTGTAGAAAGGGTGATTATAAAATGAAGAAATTTTTGACTTTGCTTTGTATGATTGCCTGTATCTTCGGACTGACCGCCTGTGGAAGCGAGGAGACGCTGACGGAATATGAGCAGCGGAAAGTCGAGGTCGCACAGCAGCTGGCAGAAAGTATTGTCACAGAATTGCTCTCTGATTTTATGGATGATACTCTGGCCACATATTATGACGGATATACCATGGAGGAGATTGAATACCTGGTAGGAAACGATACAGGACTGATGGTGGATGGCTATGGTTTTTCCAAGGCAATTGACTCTTTCCACTCGGCAAAAGCATCCATGGGATTGATCACAGGTACGACCGGGACCAGCGCTTACATCAGCGGTAAGCAGATAATCGTAGAAGTGGAGGTCACGGGTGAGAAAAAGAATGCTGTTGCGGAGGTTATCCTGTCAAACGACCAGTTCCTTAAACTGGAATCCGCTGCGCTGAACCCTGTATCCACCATGGGTGAGTTGATGGGCAAGGCCGCACTGAATACCTTGATTGGTATGGGGACCGTATTTTGTGTGTTGATTCTGATCAGTCTGATTATTTCCTGCTTTGGGATTATACCGAAGATACAGGAAAGCGCGGCCAGAAAGAAGGCAGCAGCAAAAGGCTCGCAGGAAGTATCAGGAATTGACAACGCGGTTACACAGATTGAAGAACTGGAAGCAGTGGAGGAGCAGACAGACGACCTGGAACTGGTGGCTGTCATTGCGGCGGCAATCGCCGCAGCCGAGGGAGCTGTTTCCACGGATGGATTTGTTGTGCGTTCTATTAGAAGAAGATAGGTATGGATATATTTTAGGAGGATAATAAAATGAAAAATTATACCATTACGGTAAATGGAAACGTATATGACGTGGTAGTAG
>CAJUGT010000210.1 GCA_910586435.1 uncultured Acetatifactor sp.
CCTGGACACCCTGATTAAGAGTCAGGTGCTCTACCAACTGAGCTAGCGGTGCATATGTTCATCTTCTGTATTTGTCCTGCGAACAAAATATATTATATTACAATGTTTTAAGAAATGCAAGAGTTTTTTATATTTTTTTTCATATTTTTTTCCCTAAATCTTAAACTCTTTCCCATACGCAGTAAAAAATTGGTCGTTTCTCAAACGGCCAGGCCAATAAGAAAGCCCGCCGCAACACCAATTCCATAGAGCAAACCCAATATTGTCAGGTTCTCCTTCCTGTCATGGTTTACACGAAACAACACCAAAAGTCCCACACCTGAATTGGCAAACAGCCCTGCCATCAAAGCCCCCACGCCCATAGCACCTTTTAAATACAATTGGGTAAGCACCACAGAACCGGCACAATTGGGAATCAGCCCCACCACTCCAGCCAAAACCGGCGCCAGAATGGGCCTGTTTAAAATCAATCCCGCCAGCACTTCTTCTCCCGCATACGCCAACACAAGATTCAGCGCAAAATTTATAACTAAAATAAAAAAAGTTATCTGAAAAGTATGTGACAAAGCGGAGCGAACAATCCCTTTTTCACAATGACACTTTTCCTGTTCGCAAATGTCATGAATACATCCCTGCCTTCTGTCACCTTTTGCTCTTCGCATCAAGTCAATTCCCAGACCGGCCACCATACCGATTATCGCCTTGGCCGCAAGAATACTCAATATCAATCCCACAGGCACCCGCTCCGATAGCAGCAGCGGCAGCATTTCGTCGGAAGTAGAGAGATACACCGCCATCAAAGTTCCCAGCGTAATCACACGTCCTGCATATAAATTTGACGCAGCGGCCGAAAACCCACATTGGGGCACTATCCCCAGCAGCCCGCCAACTATGGGTCCCGCCCATCTTCCGCCATAACGCCTGCCCGTCAGATGCATCTCTTTCCTGTCAGTTTTCCTCTGCGCGCCCTGTCCCATCCTCACAATCAGTCTCTGCGCGCCCTCACCTGTCCTGTGCTCCAGATATTCCATGATCAGATACGTCAGAAATAAAAAAGGAATCAGTTTTACGCTATCCATCACCGAGTCAATGACCAACTCCCAAATATCCAAATCCTTTTCCTCCTTCCGCATGGATTCCTGTACGCAGGGTTTCCATTGGCGCAAAAAAATCTAAACACAAACAAACATATTTGCATTTAGAACTATAACATATTTTCCACATTTGTCAACCTGGCAGGGAACTCTCTATTGGGCTTTCCCTGCCAGTAAAACCATTATTTGTCCAAAACTTTAAAACATTTTCCCGCAAACTTAAATATTTTTCCCCGTACTCCCAGCCTCTTCCTCCGATGTGAAGAATTTTCGTATTTGGGCTATCACGTCAATCACTTCCTGACTGACGAATTTCGCCGGCATCTCAAATCCCTGCCCCTCTCCAGGAATCATGCGAAGAGATATACTTTTTAATTTTCTAAGTTCTTCGGGCAGTTCCATTCCAAGTCTTGTGAACAATTCTTCCTTTTCTCCCAGTACCGCCCCCGGTTCTTCCATTTCAAACGTCACCGCAAATCCTGCCTCTTCCTGGCCTGATACTTCCAGTTTCAGCCGTAATCGCTCTGCCTGGGCTTCAAAGCTTTCCCCCTTCTCATCCCTTCCATGTTTCGCAGACGCAAGTCCCACAAAATATTTCATTCTCGTCAGTTCCCCATCCCTCAATGGAGAGGTAAATTCACGGGCCCTGCTTAAGTCAATTCCGAAAAGGTCCTCCACCTGCTCCAAAGACATATACATATCTTCTTCCTGCACTGGAACCAGAAAACTAAGCAGCGCATTTTCTCCCAGCAGATTTCCTCTGATCACATTATAAAGCATCGCTTCATTTATGACATCCACAGTATCACTCAAATAAATCTCCATCATTGGCTGCGATGCTCCTTTGGGATAAACCAGCGCATGTATCTTATCCTCCCACACACTGCCGTTAATGGACAGATGATACATTGCCTCTTCCTCATATCCTGTAAGCCCCGCCAAAATTTCAAGTACCTTTACCTGACCACTTTCCAGCTCCTCTTTGTTCAATTCCACTTCCAGTTCATAGGAAAAATCCGTAAAATTCAGACGTTCAGACAACATCCCTGCCGCTTTCCAGGCAGGAAAAAAATACACTCCCGCTGCTGTTAAGATGCCTAAGACAAGAATAAAAAACAATAACAATCCTTTTTTCTTCTTTTTCATATTAGCCTCCTGTTCTCAGAATCTATTTAGATTCTCTATTGAAGTTACAGTCCCTTTGTTTCACTATTTTGACCTTTTCTCCCTACCTGTCCTCCACCACCTGAAAAATATAGAACTTCAGATAATAGGATTGATCCGCTGCCCATAGGATGGGATGATCACAGGATTGCGTCCGAAATTCCACCTGCCGCAGCCGTTTTCTGGCTCCTCGTGCCGCTTCCTGTATGGTTTTGGCAAAAAGCTCCGGAACCATAAAATGAGAACAGGAACAGGTTGCAAGGAATCCTCCGTCCCGTACCAGCTTCAATCCTCTGAGATTAATCTCCCGATACCCCCTCACTGCGCTTTTCACAGAATCCCTGGACTTGGTAAACGCAGGCGGGTCCAATATGACTACATCAAATTTCTCCCCCTGTTCTTCCAGTTCTGGTAGCAGAGCAAACACGTCCGCACATTGGAATTTCACACGATCTTCCAACATATTCTGCCTGGCATTTTCCCTGGCCTGTTCTATGGCCAGTTCCGAAGCGTCAACCCCCAATACACTGACAGCTCCTGCGCTTCCTGCGTTCAGGGCAAAAGACCCCGTATGGGTAAAGCAGTCCAACACTTTCTTTCCCCTGCACAGACGTCCCACAGCCGCCCTGTTATTTTTCTGATCCAGGAAAAAACCTGTCTTTTGTCCGTCCTCCACATTCACAAAGTATTTCACGCCATTTTCCACAATCTCCACCCTGGTATCAAAAGGTTCACCAATAAAACCCTTGCGGCGTTCCATCCCCTCCAGCAGACGCACTTTGGCATCACTGCGCTCATATACGCCCCGAATCAAAATCCCATCCTCCGCAAGCACCTTTTTCAATGCGTCCACAATGACAGTTTTCCATCGTTCAATGCCCAAGGCCAACGATTCCACCACCAGCACATCCGAGAATTTATCTACTACAATTCCCGGCAGGAAATCCGCTTCCCCGAAAATCAGACGACAGCTGGAAATATCAATTGTCTGTTTACGGTAATCCCATGCGTCTCTTACACGCTGTTCCATAAAGGCCGCATCAATGACAGTATCCTTTTTTCTGGATAACATTCTCACGGAAATTCTGGATTTTCTATTCAAAAAACCACATCCCATGTCAAATCCGTCAAAGTCCCGCACAATCGCTATGTCCCCATCTTCATGCTTCCCTGTAACAGAAGCTATCTCATTGTCATAAACCCACATGCCCCCGGCCTTCAGGCTTCGGCCTTCGCCCTTTTTCAAAGTAACTATCGTTTGATACATCTTCTTCTCCTATTCCAGTTCCCGCTTGCGGGAACTTGGCCCGCTTGCGGGAACTTGGCCCGCTTGCGGGAACTTTGCCCGCTTATGAGAACTTTTCCCGTCTGTGACTACTATTCCCCGTCCCTGACTGCCCGTTACCATCTCCGGCTGCCAGTTACCGTCCCTGGCTTCCTGTCCCCATCCCTGACTGCCTGTTCCCATCCCTGGCTTCTGTCCCCGTCCCTGACTGCCCGTTACCATCTCCGGCTGCCAGTTACCGTCCCTGGCTTCCTGTCCCC
>CAJUGT010000211.1 GCA_910586435.1 uncultured Acetatifactor sp.
TCGCCAACTGTCCGTGCAAGCACGGCCGCTTGGCTCATTGCCCGCGGGAATAAATCCGATAATTACCGCTCAGAGCAAGCAATGCGAACAGATACAGGCAATTGTCATAATACCTTCTTTCGCCTTTGCGCAGAGGCTGGCTCCAAAGCCATTCCACCCATTTTGCCGCCACATTCCAGTCACTTTCCTCATCCCCCCTGCTGTCATATGGCACTGTCAGCGCTCCCTGTGCCGTAGCCGCAAGCAGTCCCAGGGGGTGCAGCACTGTCTTATCCACCGGCGTTCCATCCACCTCATACACGCATCTGACGGCTTCCAAATCCGTCCCCAAAAATCTCATCAGACGAAGCGGCGCTCCATAATGCCCCTCATCCTTTCCAAACCACATGGAGTCCAGGCCAATATTGCCAGCTGTCCGATAGGCATCACTGTAAAACAGGTCATGTCTGTCCTCTCCCCAGGGAAGTTTCCTGGACATGGGGCTTCCGTCAAACTCTCCATACTCCGGATTCATTCCCGTGACAGAATCACATGCTTTTGCCAGATACTTTCTGCTGGCATCCGCAGCCTGCTTCCAAAATTCCTTATCCTCCTCCGTCCACAGAGCAAAGAGTTCATAAAAATGGGGCAGGTGATAAGAAGCATCCGTAAAACCACATCCGGGCACAAAGAGAATTTGCTTGTTTTCCCTGTTCCACATGGGCGCTCCCGGCCTTCCGCCCTCTCCCTTATGTACGCAGGCTGAAAGTATCTTTTTCGCCTCCATAGAATACTGAAAAATTCCTTCCCCGTCCCCCCATCTATGAGAAGCGAAGAACAGCGCCATGGCAAAATATTCTTCTCCGTCCGGCGCCGGTCCGTTGGCGTTTTTCCTTCCATCGGTGCCGCAGCTCCAGGCAAAATAGCCTTCATTATCGCCATTTTCCATATACATATAGGTTCTGGCCCATTTCCAGATACAGTCAAATTCTTTTTTCCACCCCAGCTGTACACACATCATCATCCCATAAGACATGCCTTCGGTGCGGACGTCGTGATTTCCTGTGTCTTCCAGATATCCCATGTCCTCCCCTACCGGATGATAAATGCGTTCTTCCTCACTTCCATAGAAAAAAGTTTCTGCGGCCTGTTGTAATTTTCTGCGAATCTCCTCTTCGCTCTTTCCTATCTCCGCAAATAGGTTACGATATGTTCCCGTCTCAAAACCGTTCATTTTTTCCGCCTTCCCAAACCTGATGCTTCTTATCCCCTGACTCACCAGGAATCCGTTACCATAAACCATGCCTTATCAGGCCAGCAATTCCACAAGTGCGCCATATGCCGTCCGAAATGCTTTTTCCGTGTTATTCTCCGCCCTGACCGCCGCATCTTTTTCCAGACTGCTCAGACCGCCAAAATTAGCAAGATGCGGTTCCAGGCTCAAAAATCCATGATACCCTGCTTCATCCAACTGGGAGAAAATCTCCAGAAGCTGGCCGTCCCCTTTGCCTGCGGGAACAATTTCCTTCGTTTCTCTCAGGGCATCTTTTACGTGTACATACGCAATGTAAGGCCGCAGCATATCATATGCTTCCATGGTATTCTGTCCGCATTCAATAAAATTGGCAAAATCAAAGGTGCATCGGAAATTCTCTCCGGCAAACTGCCTCATCAGATCCAGACAGCGCTCCCCATTGTCGCCGTAGATTCCTTTTTCATTTTCATGTAGAAGGGTGAGGTGATTCCCCGCCGCTTCCCGTACCATACGGTCCATGCGGTCCATTACTTCATCCCTGCATTCCTCAGGAGTTCTGCCCTGGGGAAGATAAAAACTGAACATTCTGATAAAAGGAGTTTCAAAAATATCCGCCAGTTCTTCCATGGCATTTAATGTCTTCATATGGGACTCAAAGTCATCGCTTATATTGATTTTTCCTATGGGCGACCCTATTGCGGATACTTTTATTCCCGCTCCATCCAGCCTTTTTTTAATGTCAAGCGCAAAGTCTTTGGTAAATCCGGCTACACCTCTGCCGTCAGCACTGCGCAGCTCTAACCACTGGATTCCCAGATCCTTCATTACTTCAATCTGCCGATCCAGAGAACTTGCTATCTCATCGGCAAAACAGCTGATTTGTGAATTTACCAGCAACTTTCTTGTTTCTGTCATGACAATTTACCTTTTCCCTTTCTTTACACTTCACACCAGTTCAACCACCCTGCCGTCCCTGGCCGATTCGTACACACCAAGCATCAGACGAATACTTTCCTCCATAGCGGGCAAATCCAGCGCAAATCTATTTCCCTGTTCCAATGCCTGATAAAATTCCATAATACAGTAACGATGCCCTGTACCCCAATAACTTTTTCCCAGGGCTTCCCTATATTCCAGTTTTGGTTTCTCCTGACTTCCATCGGGATAAAATATGGTAAGCTCCAAATCCTCCATGCGGATTTTCATGTTCTCACATATGATTTCCACCAACGGCGGCACATCGGCGCAGTAGGCGTTTGTAGCATAAAAAGAGGCACAGACGTCTCTCTCAAATCGAATATATGCCTCCATGGTATCCTCTACCTCAATCACATTTTTCAAGTGATGATTGGTCATTGACGCTTCCACGGCCAGGGGCCTCCCCAACAGATACTGGAGCAAATCCAGTGTGTGGATTGCCTGATTAATCAGAACCCCTCCTCCTTCCGAGGCCAGTCTCCCATGCCATGTACTTTCTGTGTAATAGGCGGCACCCCTGTTCCATGTGACGATTCCCCGTGCCCCCAGAATACGCCCTGCCCTGCCGGAGGAAAGGATGTTTTTGGTTTCCTGGACGCTGGGATTAAAGCGATTCTGATAACAGAATCCCAATTTTGCCTCAGTACTGTCCAGGGCTTGTTTCAGTCTCTGAAACTGTTCCCAGGAAATCACAGGGGGCTTCTCCATAAACACATGGATATTCCTTGCCAGGGCATATTCCGCCATGGGCACATGCAGATTATGGGGAGTGCAAATATGTAATACGTCCAGCCTTTCATGGCGAAGCATCTCTTCCAGAGAGCCATATGCTTTGGTCTGCCAGACATGAGCACACTTTTGCGCCTTTTCAATATCTGTGTCCACGGCTCCCACAAGCTGGGTGTCAATCCATTCTGTCAATACCCGGCCATGAACCTGCGCAATGTTTCCACAGCCTACAATTGCGGATTTCATTTTTTTATTTTCCTCTTATTATAAGTTCCGCAACTACCCTCCCAAGCCCCTTTCCATGGGAGCATTTACAGCCACTTGCGTGTCTGTAAATCTCACGGGCTTGTTCGGTTCGTTGCTGTTTTTTGATTTAGTTCGGTTCGTTGCTGTTTTTAACTGCCATAACTTCCTTCCGTATCAAATGTTACCTCTTGGACTGCCTCCTTTTTGGCAGAAGTTGCCCGCAACTGGGTGAGCTTTTCAAGAAACAGCTCTTCATCAACAGGAAGTGTTACCGTTTCTCCCAGCCAGGAAGATAAATGCATGGCATTGGAAAGTTCCAATCCATGGATGCCTTCCACGCCGTCGGCCACAAGGGGTTCTCCTCTGAGA
>CAJUGT010000212.1 GCA_910586435.1 uncultured Acetatifactor sp.
TCCAATCATGGAGGCATCGCCTGGAATGTGTACAATAGTATTGTTGGAGAGTCTGCCCGTCACCATGGAAGCATCATTTTCATTTACCTCTTCTATTAAGGCCTCCATGATACAGTCCTGATATTTGCTTATTCGTTCACGGGCTGTCTCCTGCACCAGCTTCAGCAGCCGGTCAAACCCTTCTTTCACCTCCGATTCCGGAACCTGATCTTCCATAGCGGCAGCAGGCGTTCCGGTTCGTTTTGAGTATATGAACGTAAAAGCGTTGTCAAATTGAATGGTACGAACTACGTCCAGCGTTTCGTTCAAATCCTCGGCAGTTTCCCCTGGAAACCCTACAATAATGTCTGTGGTAATGGCAATATCCGGGATTTCCCTGCGAATGTGTAAGGCCAGGTTTACATATTGTTCCTTTGTATACCGCCTGTTCATCCTGCTTAAAATCTTAGTGGAACCAGATTGCAGGGGAAGATGCAGGTGTCGGCAAATTTTGTCCGAATGTTTCATCACTTGAATCAGCTCTTCCGACAAATCTTTTGGATGGGAAGTCATAAAACGAATACGCTTCAGCCCTTCAATTTTTTCTACTTCCCTCAAAAGTTCCGCAAAAGTGATTGGCCTTTTCAGATTTTTTCCATAGGAATTTACATTTTGACCAAGCAGCATCACCTCCACCACACCATCTTTTACCAATTGCTGAATCTCACATACAATATCTTCCGGTTCCCTGCTGCGCTCACGCCCGCGAACATATGGCACAATACAATAACTACAGAAATTATCGCATCCGAACATAATATTGATTCCGGATTTGAAAGCATATTTTCTTTCAACAGGCAGATTCTCGATAATGACATCCGTATCTTTCCATATATCAATCACCATGGAATGGCCTTTTGCCGTCTGTTCCATTTCATATACGGTATATAAAAGCTCCGGAAACTTAAAGAGATTATGTGTGCCGAAAACCAAATCTACAAACGGATAACTTTTTTTCAGTTTCTCTATGACAGAGGGTTCCTGCATCATGCAGCCGCAAAGAGCAATTTTTATATGGGTTCTGCGCCGCTTTTGTCCATTCAATTCGCCAAGACGGCCGTACACTTTTTGATTTGCGTTATCACGCACAGTACAGGTATTGAGTATGGCAAAATCCGCCTCTTCTTCCATCTCAGTCAATTCATATCCTATATTTTCCAAAATGCCTGCCAGTTTTTCCGAATCGCGGGCATTCATTTGACATCCCATATTGATTACACATGCTTTGGGAAGACGATTGTATTTGTGTTCAAACCCTCTTGTCCACTCCCGGCACTTTGCCATAAAATAATATTGTCTGGCCGGTTCTTCTTGGGGCGGCGCCATGCCTAAATCTATTGTATCCAAATCAAATTTATTATACATTTCTCTTGACTTTTTTCCTTCCTGTATGATACTCAATAATGAGAAATGGGGATATGTCCGTATGGCATATTAAACTCCGGGAGTGACATTTATTATATAAAACATGGATATATGTTCTCAGTTGGCATATTTCTCTGCCAGCATCACAAGAAGCTGCGTCACTTTTTCCATTGACTGCACACAGACATATTCATAACGGCTATGAAAATTACCGCCACCGGTACACAGATTGGGACAGGGCAATCCCATATAAGAAAGTCTGGCGCCATCCGTACCGCCCCGAATGGGAGTAATATGAGGTTCCGTTCCAAGTTCCCGCATCACGTCACAGGCATTGTCTATTAAATGCATATGGGGCTTTAGAACTTCTTTCATATTGTAATAAGAGTCATTTATGTCCACAGCTACGGTTCCTTCTCCATATTTTTGATTCAGAAAGTCCGCGCAGCGCCTGAACATTTGTTTCTTCTCCTCAAATAACTCCCTGTCATGATCCCTGATAATGTATTCAGCGCATGTTTTCTCCACATCCCCCACAATATTGCTCAGGTGGAAAAATCCCTCATACATTTCGGTATACATGGGATTTTGGAACACTGGCAGCATATTTTGGAATTCATATGCAATGAGCATGGAATTGATCATTTTTCCTTTTGCGCTGCCCGGATGTACACTGCGTCCATACACAGTAAGCTTTGCGGCAGCAGCATTGAAAGTTTCGTTTTCCAGTTCACCAAATGCTCCTCCATCCACAGTATAGGCATAATCCGCATGAAAGAGCTTCACATCAAAATGGTCTGCTCCCCGACCGATTTCTTCATCGGGGGTAAAGCCAATCCGCAGCTTTCCATGTTTTATCTCCGGATGCCCAAGCAAATATTCACATGCCGCCATGATTTCGGCCACGCCCGCTTTGTCATCTGCGCCAAGCAATGTAGTTCCGTCGGTGACAATCAAATCCTGTCCCCTGTATGCGGCCACCTCCGGAAAATCCGCTGCATGGAAGATAATATTCTCTTCCTGGTTTAAGAGAATATCACCTCCATCATAATTTTTAATAACCTGAGGCTTTACCCCTTCCCCCGATACTGCTGACGATGTATCCATATGAGCAATAAAACCAAGGGTGGGAGCTGTCTCGCATCCTGAAGTGGCAGGAATGGTGGCATATACATAGCAATGTTCTTTGTCATATACTACTTCTGCCGCACCCATCTCCTCTAATTGTCGTGCCAGAAGACCTGCCAAATTATGCTGTTTTTGCGTACTTGGCATCATATCCGCAGTATCGTCTGACTGAGTGTCAAGTTTTACATACTGTAAAAAATATTCCATGGTTTTTGACATTTTGATAACCTCTTTTCATAATAGTTCACAACCTGATTATCATCATATCATGACTTGACATGAATCTCAATGATTTTCTGTCATATGTTTTTGGTCTTTCTTATTCATTTCCTACAATATGTTTTTTGCTTCCGGAGAAGGAATGGAAAAATGACCGTTTTTTTCCAGAAACAGGATATGCGCATATTTCCTGACATATTTTGCCCGACAAGGCCAGCACACATATTAAGTTTGGAACTGCCATAAGGCCATTGCATATATCCGAAAAATTCCAAACGGTTTCCAAAGAGCAAATACAGCCTAAAAATGCTGTCAACGCATAAATAAAACGGTAGAGCAAATTATATTTTACTCTGCCCCCCATGAGGAATTCAAAAGCCCGTTCTCCCTGATAAGCCCAACCAATGATGGTTGCAAAGGCAAACAGGGTGATGCAGATACTGACAAAACTTCCCCCCTGCTCCCCAAGGACAGTACAGAATGCGGCAAGTGTCAGCGCAGTTCCAGTCAAAGGCATTCCGGAAGCATCCGTAGCCCCAATCACCCCTGAAACAGCAAAGGCAAGCCCAGTAACCGTACACAATACAATGGTGTCCAAAAATACACCTGTCATGCTGATGTATCCCTGTTTTACATAATCTGTTGTATCTGCCGCCGCTGCTGTGATGCCTGCTGCGCCCAGTCCTGCCTCATTGGAGAAAATTCCCCTTGCCACTCCCCATC
>CAJUGT010000213.1 GCA_910586435.1 uncultured Acetatifactor sp.
GCACATGGAATCAAGAGTTGACACAATGCCCTTCTGTGTTAACATTATACCATAAAAAATCTGTTTTTGCAAGACTTGTAAGCTTCCCGAACATAGCCTATAATCTACTAAGAAATGATGCTTTTGCCAGAAATCTCACATAAAACACAGCAAGTCCCCTTCCCCGCCCAAGCCGCCTGTGGGGACTGAATGCTGACCAGGATTGGAGGAACACATTATGGGAAATGAAAATTGGCTTGAAATCATGTCCAACCAGACACAGATTGTTCAAATTCTCGACACAAACCAATACACAGAAAAGTTCGGCCTCACATTATGCCAGGAAGACGCGTCTCTTCTGGCCCAAGCCCGAACTTCCACACTAAAAAAAGAACGGCGGGTAGAATTCGGTCAGAGCATCCTGCCAAAAATCATTTATGCCTTTTGTGATTCCGACTATATCACCCAGGACAATTACCGTGATTCCTTGCTTCGCCTCCAGGAAATCTTCTATTTCTATAAAAATGAGATGATGGATGAAATTACGGACGATGAACTTCTGGAATTTATGAAAGAACAATTTGAAACTGTTTGTTATGGAGATTTGGATTACCTGGAAGGAACCTGTCTGGATATATTTGCCCAGGCCATCCGTGCCGGATATTCCGGTTATATAGAGACTGAGGGACGAAATGAGTTCGAGAAATTTGACATCACTCCCCGCTGGGATAAAGGGTTATATCTGGCTGTCTTGAGAGAACTATGTTGGGAATAATAAAAATTTCTCTTATAATGTGTACACAGTGACTTTAATCAGGAGGTAAAATGCAAAATACAGGATATGCTCCGGAAGACTTAATTCCCCTAGTGGCGGAATTGGCCAATAAATTCACGGGCCATGAACATTCTTCCATCAGTTATGAAAAGGCCCAGACGCTGATGGAAGCGGTATTGTATTGTATCCACGAATTGGAACTGCCGGAAAATAACGCCCTGTTCCACAGGCAGCTTTCTGCCCGGGACGCTTATCTGGCCGGCAAAACCATAGTAATTGAAAAAGTACAAAAATTGCGGGATCTCTATGGGGAATTCCTTCCTGATTTCCAGGATTATGGTTCCATATGCCTGAAGGAAACTGTAATTGACGGAATCCCGGCTTTTCTGAACCATTATGACATCCGTTTTGCCCCACAGGAGACATTGCTCACCCTGGACTATCCGATTTTAAAGGATATCAGCGCCCTGTCCGGCATTGATGCCGTTTTGGAATATGTGAAATGCATCCAGTTGGAACAACTGTTTCTCCAGCGATTCAGCATCTCCTATATCACGGAGACGCTTTACGCATACCATGAGGATTACTGTGTCCTGATTGAAAACATATGTTATATCATACTCCAAAACCTCATTTTGCGAACACTTCAAGGCCAGTTGTTTCCTCTCTCTGAATTTGCCGAACCGAATCATACAGACCGGGAAAATATCATGGAGTCCTGTGTTTCATCGGCATTAAGAGAGTTAATTTCACATTATTTTGATAATGATTTGGCACTGACAGAGTATTTCAGTCATTGTGTGCCGGACGTGGCCGCAAGGCTCCCTTATCTGGTCAAAGGCACTCTATAAAGCCTGCTGACAAGCCCAGTGTGGGCCTGAGTCATTCGTCGCCTTCCTCCGCCCATGCCAGGGCACATTTTACTGCCTTCTGCCATCCTTTCAAGAGCTGTATCCTTTTCCCATCTTCCATGGCCGGCTCGAATTTTTGATCAATCTGCCAGTTTTCTTTGATTTCTGTCCGGTCCTTCCAATATCCGGCGGCCAACCCGGCCAGATAGGCCGCTCCAAGGGCCGTGGTTTCAATGCACCTGGGCCTGAGTACCTGAGTATTTACAATATCAGATTGGAACTGCATCAGGAAATCATTGGCGCTGGCACCCCCGTCCACCTTGAGACTCTTCAGGCAAAGGCCGCTGTCACGTTCCATGGCTCGCAGTACATCGGCGGTTTGATACGCTATGGCTTCCAATGTGGCACGGATAAAATGTTCTCTGGTGCATCCCCTGGTCAGTCCCACCACCGTCCCTCTTGCGTACTGATTCCAGTAGGGCGCTCCCAGCCCCGCAAAAGCAGGCACAATGTACATTCCCGCCGTATCTTCCACCGCCATGCATTCCGCCTGTGACTGAGGAGCGCTTTGCAGCATCCGCATACTGTCCCTGAGCCATTGAATCCCTGCCCCTGCCACAAACACGCTGCCTTCCAGGGCATAGCCCGGCTTGTCCGATATTCCCGCCGCAATGGTGGTGAGCAGACCTGCCTTGGAAATAATGGCTTCTTCCCCTGTGTTCATGAGCATAAAACAGCCGGTGCCATAGGTATTTTTCACTTCTCCCTGCTCAAAGCAGCACTGGCCAAACAGCGCCGCCTGCTGATCCCCCGCCGCTCCGGTAATGGGAATTCTGCCCCCCAGCACAGAGGACGCTGTATATCCGAACTCATAGCCGGAAGGATGTACCTGGGGCAGAATTGATTTTGGAATATCGAACCTTGCCAGAATCTCTTCATCCCAGCAAAGTCTGTGAATATCATACAGCATGGTTCTGGAGGCGTTGGTATAGTCCGTTGCGTGAACCCCGCCTTTGGTAAGGTTCCACATCAGCCATGTGTCCACCGTTCCAAACAACAATTCACCTGCTTCCGCACGTTCTCTTGCTCCGGGAACATTTCGCAGAATCCACGCAATTTTTGTAGCGCTGAAGTAGGCATCCGGAATCAGTCCTGTCTTCTCCCGTATTTTTTGGTCAAATCCATCTTCTTTTAACGCGTCAATCATTTCCGAAGTCCGCCTGCACTGCCATACAATGGCATTGTACACAGGAATTCCGGTTTTCTTATCCCACAAAATGGTGGTTTCACGCTGATTGGTAATTCCGATGGCTGCCACCTCTTCGGCGCTGACCCCTATCATGGCCATGCACTCTGCTGCCACTGCCAACTGTGAAGACCAGATTTCCTTGGGATTATGTTCCACCCAGCCCGGCTGAGGATAAATCTGAGTAAATTCCTTCTGCGCCATGGAAACTATTTCGCCCGTTTTATCAAACAAAATGCACCTTGAACTGGTGGTTCCCTGGTCCAAAGCCATCACATACCGCCGCATAATTTGTTTCTCCTATTTAAAGTTCCCGCTTGCGGGAACTTGTTCCGGTCTCTGCACTTCGGTGCCCCTATGAGGGAAGGGTTGTTCAGCCGCTGATGCGTCTGAAAACCCTTCCCTGTGTCTGAAAGACACATTGCGCCTCCGTTCCGAGACTGTTTTAAATTCCTCTT
>CAJUGT010000214.1 GCA_910586435.1 uncultured Acetatifactor sp.
GCTTCACCGTATCCATAACCTCAAAGCTTCCGTCCTCTGCGGTAATGATACCTGTATCCCCATTCTGTCCGCCCATGGTGGCATAAAAAGGAGTCTCCTCCACAATCACAGTCCCCACCTCTCCGTCTGAAAGCGCTTCTGCCAGCTCGGACTCCGTAGCCAATACGGTAATCCGTGAATTATGGCACAGTTTGTCATATCCGACAAATTCTGTGGTAACGGAGGCGTCAATGGATTCATACACAGTCACGTCAGCTCCCATATAATTGGTTACTTTGCGGGCTTTTCTGGCCATATCACGCTGTTTCTGCATACAGACGCCAAAACCGGCCTCATCTATGGTAAACCCTTTCTCAGCGAAAATTTCCTCTGTCAGGTCAATGGGAAATCCATAAGTATCATATAATTTAAAGGCATTCTCTCCCGAAAGCTCCGTTATACCCCCGGCCTTCATTTCCTCTTCCATCTGCGCCAGAATGCTCAGTCCCTGGTCGATATTTTTATCAAACTTATCTTCCTCCTGCGCAAGAACATTCAGGATAAACGCTTTTTTCTCTTCCAGCTCCGGATAACCATCCTTACATTCCCGAATCACCGTCTCGCTTAATTCCGCCATAAACTTGCTCCCTATGCCAAGAAGCCTGCCATGTCTTGCGGCACGGCGTATGAGACGCCGGAGAACATATCCACGCCCCTCATTGGAAGGCATAATGCCGTCACTTATCATAAACGTGGTGGAGCGAATATGGTCCGTAATCAGCCGAATGGACACATCCGCAGCCTCATCTTTCCTGTATTCCACTCCCGCAATCTGACAGATCCTGTCACGGATTGCCTTCATGGTATCAATATCAAATACGCTGTCCACATCCTGCACCACCACCGCAAGACGCTCCAAGCCCATGCCGGTATCTATATTTTTCTGGGATAGTTCCGTATAATTCCCGTGCCCGTCACTGTCAAACTGGGTAAAGACATTATTCCATACTTCTATAAAGCGGTCACACTCACATCCCACTTTACAATCAGGCTTCCCACAGCCATATTTTTCTCCTCTGTCATAATATATCTCGGAACAGGGGCCGCAGGGGCCTGCCCCATGCTCCCAGAAGTTATCGCAGTTCCCGTTCTCATCCCGGTAAAAACGCGTAATCTTCTCCCCGGGCACACCGATTTCTTTTGTCCATATTTCAAAAGCCTCCTCGTCCTCACAATAAATAGAAGGATACAGACGTTCCGGAGCCATCCCCACTGTCTTTGTCAGGAATTCCCAGCTCCAGGCAATGGCTTCATGTTTAAAATAATCACCGAAAGAAAAATTTCCCAGCATCTCAAAAAAAGTCAAATGCCTTGCGGTTTTGCCCACATTTTCAATGTCTCCGGTACGCACACATTTCTGGCATGTGGCGACCCTGCGTCTGGGCGGAATCTCCTGACCTGTAAAATAAGGTTTCAGGGGCGCCATACCGGAATTAATAATCAACAGACTGTTATCATTATGGGGCACCAGGGAAAAGCTCTTCATTTTTAAATGTCCCTTGCTCTCAAAAAAATCAAGAAACATCTTTCTAAGTTCATTCACACCATATGACTGCATGGGTTCATCCTCCAAATCCATTCTTCATTATCATTTCTTTTATCGCAACAGTTCAGCCAAGTCTCATTTTCCTGTTGACATGATACATTATAGCATGAATTTCAAGTTTGTATAGTACAAATCACAAAAAACAAAACTTATCTATTACAGAGCATATACTTTCAGATCGGCATATTCCCCTATCATGGGCGCAAGCTGCCGGAATCCGATTCTGCCGCCGGATAAGAGCGGACCATAGGTTTCACCGTCATCCACAAAACGGAATACTTCTACTTCTTCCACCAGGAAGCGCACGATATTGTCTTTCTTTTCCAATGCAATCCGGTACATCTGATGGCATTCGTCGGCATCAGGAATTGGATCACCGCCCTGGGCAACCAGATGAAAACCATAACTTTTCCGCAGATTACAGGTGTGCAGCGCTCTTTCATCAGGCTCTTTTCTCCTGAAATAGGATACATGGAACGCATTGATGTCACCATGATGATATTGCGGATATTCTCCTGTACGTTTTGTCAGGGAATCATCAAAAATATCCTCTCCGCCGCGTCCCTTGGCGGCAAAAAACAAAATCGCGAGTCCGGGCTCTCTGAGAGGCCGAAAGCTCCATTCAATTCTCACATCTGAGGGGAACTCTTCCGGGCACCAAAGGACATAATTGGCTTTTTGACCCTCCTGGGCGCTCAACGCATTCTCCAGACGCAGCCGTCCCTCCGGAAAAGACACATTTGCGCTGCCTTCCAGCACAAATCCCTGAATATCCTCCTCACAGCTTAATGCATTTTCATAAATCAATTTTCCCTCTGTCATAGCAACCTCTTTTCCGCACATGTTTCATGCTGTTTTATGATAATTTTCTATAATATTTTTGTCCCAATTTCCATTTGTGGTAACAGTTCAGCCATGCGGAAATGATTATGCAATTTGTCTGTGGGAGCTTGCTCGCAAAAGACAAATTGTACAATCGTTTCCATAGGGCGGACGCCCGACATGAAATAAGTTGTCGGCAATATTACCTGGTTGTTGGTGAAAATGTACATTCCGGCAACTTATGAATGGCATGGCTGAACTGTTACCATTTGTGTTTATGACTGATTTTCAAAATTGAAGGTGTATACTCATTCAGTCTATTGAATATAATTGATTCATGGTGTATTTAAACGGTGCGCACCGTGTGTATTGACTATAAACGCTAACATATTTCCTGGATGTTTGAGGGAATACACTCAGGCGGCGGCTGCCTGCAATACATAATATGATCGACTCCTTCGTTTTGGATTGCATACCACCCGGGCTCAAGCGACAACTCAAAAACCTTTTCCATTTCCAATTCCGGATAGGAAAGACATTGAATCAACTCGCTCGCTGTAACCGCCAGCAATTTGCCCCCAGGAAGATGCAGCCACTTGCCTGGGGCTGTAATTTCGGTGCTTTTTGTAAGCTCACATTCCTTGGCAACACAATCCAAAAGCCAGACAATCATTTTTCCCTGTCCGCAAAATTCCCGGATTCCTTCCGTTTCCCGCTGCCTTACGATGTCCCAGTCCTCATTGGGAAAATCACAAATCAATTCGGATGTCCCTGATGAATCAAGTAAAATATCCATGGCATATAACAAATCGGCATCATTCAATTCTGACAGATAGCTTTCATCT
>CAJUGT010000215.1 GCA_910586435.1 uncultured Acetatifactor sp.
CCCGGGCCGAGCAGCGATTCCCCCACCCCACCCGCCGTCTCTTTCGCTGCCATAGCCCCCCGCAAACCACCCCAAAGAACTTCCGTTTCCCAACTTATTTCCTTTGAGATATAACTCTGGAACGCAATGAACCAAAACCATCCCATCCAATATTTGTAACAGTTCAGCCATGCAGAAATGATTGTACAAATTGCCCGTGGGAGCTTGCTCACTAAGGGCAACTTGTACAATCATTTCTATAGGGCGGACGCCCGACATGAAATAAGTTGCCGACAGCCATATTAATTGTTGGCAAAAATGTATATTTCGGCAACTTATGAATGGCATGGCTGAACTGTTACCAATATTTTGCAATTTTGGCAAAAAACAGTTGACATCCATTCATTACTCGCTTATACTGAAAAAGGTTCGTAGTAAATAAAAATGAAAGAAAGGAGGCAATAAAATGATGTTGAATCGAATCAAAACCAGAATTAGAACATCACAATCAAATAAGCACAAAATTGTCTCCTGGGATATTTCGACTTGAATTCATCATCATCCTTTGCCTGACAGCCAAGTGTATACCTGCAATGCCATTCTGCGTAAGGGGCTGATTTTTCTGCCAAAACGCTGTAATTTTGTGGCGGCACAGACGCACTATCCGATTCAGGTACAATATATAATTAAAATGATGTATTGATGTGTAAAGCCATGGCTTCCGTAAGGAGTCCATGGTTTTTTGTCGTGTTCCGGGAGTATATGGCATTTCATTCACATCCTATATGAATGACCTGTCACTGAAATATGAAATGGAGGGAGCAATGAATTTACCCAGCAGTTTTATCACCATTGTTCAAAAATATGGGATTGAGAAAAACAAAATTATCTTTGCCGCAACCGCAGACTTTGACTCGGAATACCGCTTTGCGGATTCCATTGTGGCACTTACGAAAGAAAAACTTATACTGGCGGCCTACCCCTATGTGGAGAACGCGGAATATAATTTCGGAGGTTATGGCGACTGGCAGTCAAATCTGTCATCAAAATCCCAGCGCCTGGCCTGTTCTGAGGAACCTGCCCTACAAACCTTTGACCTGAAAAATGTAGAAACTATGGAAATCATCCGGCAGGTTGCCACCGGTGTCCTCATGGCGAAAATCGACGGCCTGGAACGGAATCTCTGCCACTTTTCCAATACCAGGATGGAATCCTTCCTGAGGCTTTGCCGTCTGTGTGAGAAACTGAAAAAGGAAGAGGAAATCACGGCCGAGGATCTGGATGTCAAAAAAGGAAAGGAATGCTGCCCTAAATGCGGCATGATCTACCCTGACCAGGAGCGCAAAGTATGCCCTAAATGTATGGATAAAAAGTCCATTCTGTTGCGGGTGATGTCTTACTTCAAGCCATACAGAAAATACCTGGCCATCATGATGCTGTGCTACCTTGGCACTGCGATGCTGAATCTGGTATGGCCCTACTTAAGCGGCACCATCCTTTATGATAAAGTGCTGGAAAAAGACGATGACTTTCTGGCTCTGCTGCATCTTCCTGCCGGACGCTACGTGACAGCCCTGATTATGTTGGTATTGGCCATGATTATAACCAAAATTATCATTCAGGCCCTTGGCATTCTGCAAGGTGTTCTGACTGCCAAAATAGCGCCGGAGGTGGTATCCAAACTGAAAAGTCAGGTATTCACCTCCATGGGAAAACTTTCCATCAGTTTCTATTCCAGGAGACAAACCGGCGGTCTGATGACCCGTGTCTCTGATGACGCAGAGGAGATTTCAAGCTTTTTTATCGACGGAATTCCTTATTTTTTCATCAATGTGGGAAACATACTGGCCACCAGCATTATCATGTTTCTGCTGAATCCTCTCCTGGCGCTGGCCTCTGTGATTCTAATGCCTGCGCTGGTCATTATCAGCTACCGCATGATGCCCCATTTATGGCATTATTACGGCAAAAGGCATCGAGCCAACCGACGTCTGAAAGGACAGATGAACGAGAACTTCACCGGAGCCAGAGTGGTAAAGGCTTTCGGCCAGCAGCAACAGGAAATAACCCGTTTCTCCAAAAGCAATGGCAAGGTGAGAACGGCAGAAATGGATCTCGCCCGTTATGACAATAAATTTTTCGCATTGTACTGCACCGTGGAAGACACCATCAGCTTTCTGGTCTGGGCTGTTGGGGGCACTATGATAATCGGAGGTTCCAATATAGAGCTGGGACTTCTGCTCACCTTTTCGGGCTATGTGGGACAGCTGAAGGGTCCTCTGGAATTCATGTCCCGCATCATACGCTGGTATACCAACTGTATGAATTCGGCCCAGCGTATGTTTGAAATCATTGACGCGGTACCGGAGGTAAAGGAATCCTCTAACCCGCTCCGCCCGGAATCCCTCCGAGGCGAAATTGAACTTAAGAATGTAACCTTTGGCTACGAAGCGCACAAGCCCATTCTGAAAGATATCAGTTTCCATGTGGAAGCCGGGGAAGTCTTCGGCATTGTAGGACGCTCCGGCGCCGGCAAATCCACCCTGGTCAATCTGATTTCCCGGCTCTACGATACACAGGAGGGTGAGGTGCTGGTGGACGGTGTCAATGTAAAGCAGTACGGCTTCCGTGAACTTCGCAAAAATGTGGCCATGGTGTCCCAGGAGACTTATATCTTTATGGGTACAGTGGCGGAAAATATCGCCTATGCCAGACCCGATGCCACAAGGGAGGAAATCATCCGGGCGGCTGTACAGGCCAATGCCCATGATTTTATATGCAAAATGCCTGAGGGATATGACACACTCCTGGGCTCCTCCAGCCGCTCTCTGTCCGGAGGAGAAAAACAGCGTATATCCATTGCCCGGGCCATCTTGGCAGATCCCCAAATCCTCATTCTGGACGAAGCCACCTCCGCAGTGGACACGGAGACGGAACTGGCAATTCAGAAGTCCCTGGAACGTCTGGAAAAAGGCAGAACGGTACTGTCCATCGCCCACCGCCTTTCCACCCTGCGAAACGCCACCCATTTGATAGTGCTGGATGACGGCAGACTGACGGAATCCGGCACCCATGAGGAACTGCTTGCCAAAAAGGGAACGTTTTATAAACTGAGCGAACTTCAAACCAAAGCCCTGGCCATGAGGGGAATTGAATAAACTATCAAGACAGCGACAATCAAAGACCCCGCTGCAAGCAACGGGGTATCAAGCTTGCAACGCCCCAAGG
>CAJUGT010000216.1 GCA_910586435.1 uncultured Acetatifactor sp.
GCTTATCTGTGGAGGAATAGGAGGCGGAGCGATTGCGGCATTGGAAGAAGCAGGAATCAGACTCTATGGCGGTGTCTCGGGTGAAGCGGACCGGGCAGTGAGGGATTTTCTGGAAGGCAGGCTTGAGTATAATCCCAATGCCCATTGTGATCATCATGGGCATGAACATCATGGAGGCGGCTGCGGCGAAGGCAAGCATGGCTGTGCCGGAAATGGCGGGCGCTAGGTGTAATTATGTCAGTCTATTTATACAAAATGAAATTGCAGATGCTGATTAATCTTACCTACCGGTTTGAGGTGTTTGCCGCGCTTGCGGCACGGCTCATACTGATTCTGGCAAATGTATTCCTGTGGGGCACAGTTTACAGTGGGCAGGAGACGATTTCAGATGTGTCAAGGGAACAGATGATCACTTACTCGGTACTGTCAGCCTGTCTGTCTGTGATGTGCTATTGCGGTATCCAGGGTTCATTGAATAATGACGTGAGAAGCGGGAATGTGGCAATCCTCATGATGCGGCCCTATAGCCTTCTGGCAGGGTACTTTTCGGAGGATGTGGGCACAGTGATTGTAAAGGCCGTTACCGTTGCGTTTCCAATTCTGGTGATATGCAGTATTTTTCTGCCCCTCAGAGGGCCTGCGTCTCCAGAGGTGTTGTTGTTGGTTTTTTTAAGCTATCTGTGCGGATATATGATTTTATGGCTGCTGGGCGCTTTGGTAAGCATGTTTGCCTTCGTGACCATGGAACTAGGAAATATGGGCGTGGTAAAAGACATGTTGGTGGCGATTCTGTCCGGCAGCATGATTCCCATCTGGTTTTTCCCCGAAGGGGTGGAACGGCTGTTGATGAAAACCCCATTTCCATATACTTATCAGACACCGCTGGGGCTGTACATCGGCAAGATAGATCCCAGGGAAGGCGTCGGCCAGATTTTGATACAGCTTCTGTGGATGGCGATTCTGGGTGCGGTGGTGGCATTTGTCTGGAAAAAGGTGCGGAATAAAGTCTTGGTACAGGGAGGTTGATGGTTTGATAGAGAAGTTAAAGCATCACTGGGAAGTATTTCAATACAGCGCTATCCTGGCCTTCAAAGCGGAATGCGAGTACACATCCTATTTGTTCTGCTGGATGTTTATGATACCCATTCAGATATTTTCTGGTGTCTATGTATTGAAGGTTCTGATGGACAGGGTGGGAACACTGAACGGGTGGACCTTCGGCCAGGTGGCCTTCCTGTATGGACTTGGGGTTTTCAGTCATGGCTTTCAGGATATGTTTTTTATCCAGGCCAGACATATAGAAAACAGCATTCTCCGTGGGGAATTTGACCGGGCGCTGGTGCGGCCTCTGGGCGTATTTTTCCAGTTCTGCATTGGTACGGTGAATTTATGCGGTATTTTTGATTTGATTCCTGGGCTGATTATATTTATATATGGCTGTGTGACGCTTCATTTTCAGTGGACATTTGTGAACATAGTGCTGTTACTCCTGGTAATCATCGGCGGGACATTGATACAGGCGGCTGTCTACACCCTCACCGGTTCCGTAGCATTTTGGACGAAGAAGAGTTCCGTGTTTGTGGGCGTCAATCTGGAGTTGTTTGACAAGACCACACAATGGCCTATGTCCATTTATCCCAAGTGGTTTATCCGCTTTTTCTCTTTTCTCATCCCAATGGGATTTGTAAGTTTTTATCCGGCGTGCGGGTTTCTTGGCATAGACAGCGGGATTGGTTTCCCGATACCTCTGGAAATGGCTGTCTGGACGCCTGTTGTGGGTATTGTCTGGTTTATGGCTGCAAGAAAAGTATTCGATTACGGCCTGCGGACGAAATATGAGAGCGCTGGTTCCTGATGGCAAAAGCGAATCGGCGAAACAGAATGTGATAACAGAAAATGCAATATATTAGGAAGATATGGAACAGATTATATTACATAATGTGACAAAAGAATATTTGGTGGCAAAAAAGCGCAAGGGAATGCTGGGAGTACTGCGAGGGTTAATCCATAGTGAAAAAATCAGGATAGAAGCGGTCAAGGGCATCAGCTGTACCGTCAACCAGGGGGAGATTATAGGCTTTATCGGCCCCAACGGGGCGGGAAAAAGTACCACCATCAAAATGATGACAGGAATTATGCATCCGACTTCGGGAGAAATCTATATTAACGGATTGTCGCCCCAGAAAAACAGGAAAGAAGTGGTAAAAGGGATTGGTGTCGTATTCGGACAGCGTTCTCAACTTTATTGGGACCTGCGTCTGGGGGAGTCCTTTGAATTGCTGAAAAGGATCTACCGTGTGCCTGAACAGCAATATCTTAAGACCATGGAAGAACTGACAGAAGTGCTGGCTCTGGGAGAACTGATGGACATCCCGGTGCGTCAGCTTTCACTGGGCCAGCGTATGCGGGGCGAAATAGCAGCAGCCATGATTCATTCTCCTGACATTCTGTTCCTGGATGAGCCCACAATCGGCCTTGACATTGACGCCAAGCAGGGTATCCGTGACTTTATCCTGGCGATGAACCGGCGCAGGAAGACAACAGTCATCCTTACCAGCCATGACCTGGAGGATGTAATGCGGCTATGTACCAGGCTGGTGGTCATCAATAAAGGGGTTATTGTAGAGGACGGCCCTCTGGAAGAAATTGTCAGCCGGATGGCGACTTACCGTATGCTGGTGCTGGAACTGGCAGAGCCGGTGGAAAAGCTTGTGTCCTCCAAGGTAGAGATTATACGTGCGGAGGGCAGGAAATTGTGGTGCAAATTTGACCACCACCTCTATACCGCATCGGAAATCATTCATGAACTGGGGCAGGAACTGAATATTGTGGATTTAAGTGTAAAAGAACCGGATGTAGAGGATGCGGTGGCAAATATTTACCATGCCTGAATTGTTTTCCTTATACCCCTAAAAAGGATGCCGCTGCAATACTATAATTTTTCCTCCCCTGCCGCCATACCAGGGATGCCGGCAATCAGCAAATGAGAAACGGGAGTTTCCCAAAGTTTATGACACCACACCAGACATAACAACACCACGTTTATACGGTAACTTATAGTACGGGAGTAGGATAACCTATTCCCGCTTTTTTAGATTGTCATTGAGAACAGACTCAAAGTACAGTATAATATTTCGTGGAATGCTGGACATGGAGAGGAACGAAATGATACACATAGCAATCTGTGATGATGAGAAAG
>CAJUGT010000217.1 GCA_910586435.1 uncultured Acetatifactor sp.
AGAAAAGTCTTTGCAAAAGGCAGTATAGAGGAGCAGAACAGGTCGAAAGAATGCAAAGAAAAGTCTTTGCAAAAGGCAGCACAGAGGAGCAGAGCAGGTCGAAAGAATGCTGAGAAAAATATTTGCAAAAGCCTCAGACAGGTGTATAATAAGTGTGATGGTAAGTCATAAATTACTTAGAAGAGAGAGTATTATTATGTTGTCAGTCTGCTGATGATAAATGCGTATTACGGCGGCTGGAAAATTGCTTTGACAACAGAAACCGTGGGGAAAGATTGTTCGTTTAAATTAAATAGCTGAAGTAAATCCATTTGTTTGCGGAATGAAAAGTTCAGCTAAGAAATGTCAAGAGTAAATTTAAAAACAGTCTCGAAACGTGGGTGCAATGTGTCTTTCAGACACAGAGAAGGGTTTTCAGACGCATATGCGGCTGAATAACCCTTCCCTAGTTGGGGCACCGAAGTGCAGAGACCGGCACAAATTCCCGCAAGCGGGAACTGGAAAAGGAGGAAGGAATTATGATTCGTTGGCTGCATGAGGAAGAGGGAGTTTGCGAAGGGACTTTCAAGAGTAGTTTTTTTCGTGATGATGAGGATGGTGATGAGCTGAGTATCGGCGTTCAAGGTCCTGCTTTGGCGGGGTGCGCGGAAAAATGCGTTGAGGCATTTAATAATCTCACCGAGTCCCAGATAAGGGAAATCTGTAAAGGAATTATTAATTGCGCAAAAGAAGGCGGTATAGCTGAAGAGTTTGAATTGCCTGCGCTGGAGAGTGAACTTGATATTTTAAAGTATTGCTGGTTTACCATGTTGTATGTGAATATGCTGGGAAAGGACGATGAAATTGCCTATGTTGTTGAAGGAGAAGGGGAGTGGGGCGATGTAATCGGCTTTGTGGTAAAAAACAATCAGGTAATTTATGTGGGCACTGATTATTTTGACTATATGATAGAGGAGTAAATTTTTTGCGCATAAAGAAACAGCACTTGACTTTTGAGAAGCAAGTGCTGATTATTCAAGGATGAATGCAATGGGGGAGCAGGTGCTGTTTTGATTTACGAAACAAGTGGGGGTATCCGGGGGAGTACCTGAACAGCAATTGGAAAGGAGGACAGTAAATGAATCCATATGTTCAACATTTAGACAGAATAGAGTTTGTGATTACACTGGATTGTACCGGACATTGCAAACATTGCTCCGAAGGGGAACATGGCATGGGAGGTGGGTATCTGGACGGAGATGCCGCAGCAAGAGCCGTTTATAGTTTATGCGGTCAATTTCAAATAGATTCCCTGATGACATTTGGTGGAGAACCGCTGCTTTATTTTGAAGAAGTATGTGAGATACATTCCGCTGCGAAAGAAATGAAGATACCCAAAAGACAGATTATCACCAATGGTTTCTTCAGCAAGGAAAAAGAGCGGATAAATCATATTGTAACAAAGCTGGCCGAAAGCGGCGTAAATCAGGTTCTATTGTCGGCGGATGCCTTTCATCAGGAAACAATTCCCCTGGAACCTGTGAAACTCTTTGCCAAAGCGGTCAGGGACATGGGAATTCATATATGTCTGAATCCGGCCTGGCTTGTGGACAATGAGGAGCCCAACCCCTACAACATACGGACAAGAGAAATTCTGGATGAATTGCGTGTGATAGGTTTGGAAGAGTGCAGCGGCAATATTATTTTTCCTGAAGGAAACGCGCTGAAATATCTGGGAAAATACTTTGATGAGAAGAAAGAATATACAAGTCCATATACGGAAAATCCCAGAGATATCCGTGCGATTTGTGTCAATCCCAATGGCGATGTGCTGGGAGGAAATATATACAAGAACGACATTCTGGAGATACTTCAAAATTATACTCCATGATTGCATTTTCTGTACTTTTGTGGTATGATTCATGACGGCAGAACGTTTATGAGACGTCATTCGGCAGACCCTTTTGTAAGGGCGGGTCCGGACGAAATATAAAAAAGCATTGCCCCAAGGGCAGAAAGGAAGTAGGTTGGAAATGAAACAGGGTTTTGACGACATTGTGGCAAAAGTACAAAAATGCAGTAAAAAAACGGTATCCGTATCTGTGGCGCAGGATTCCGCAGTCCTGGAAGCTGTCAGAGAGGCCAAGAGAAGGGATATCGCTGATGCGATATTGGTAGGGGATGAGGCGAAGATACGGCAGGTGGCGTCATCCATAGACATGGATTTGTCGGGATATGAAATCATTGACGAGCCGGATATGATTCAGGCGTCTCTTAAGGCGGTAAAGCTGGTTCACGACGGCAAAGCGGATATGTATATGAAGGGACTCATTGACACCAAGGATTTCCTGAAAAGTGTGCTGGATAAGGAAGTCGGACTGCGCACAGGAAAGCCCCTGTCCCATGTATGTGTGTTTGAGATTCCCGGAATTGACAGGCTCTTGTTTTTGACAGATGTGGCGTTTATGACATATCCCACATTGGAGGACAAGGTAAATATCATTAAGAATACCGTTCCTGTATGTAATGCCTGCGGAATAGATATGCCCAAGGTAGCGCCGCTGGCTGCGGTGGAAGTGGTGAATCCTAAGATGCCCGCCACTGTGGAAGCTGCGGAACTGGTGAAAATGTGTGAAGAAGGACAGATTCCCGGATGTATCGTGGACGGCCCGCTGTCTCTTGACCTTGCCATTGACCCAGAAGCCGCAAAACACAAAGGCGCAACCGACAGAAAGATTCAGGGAGACGCGGATATTCTGCTGTTCCCGGATATTCACGCAGGCAACCTAGTATATAAGGCCATTGTACATATGGTAAAAGTAAAGAACGGATGTATCCTCACAGGCACCAAAGTCCCTGTCATTCTGACCAGCCGTTCCGACAGCTTTGAAACAAAGGTAAATTCCCTTGCTCTTGCAGCAGTTGTGGCGGAAGAAATGAAGAAAAATATATAGGCGCTGAAATGCAGAGACCGGAACAAGTTCCCGCAAGCGGGAACTGGAATCAAAAAACAGTCTC
>CAJUGT010000218.1 GCA_910586435.1 uncultured Acetatifactor sp.
TTCCGCAACTTCCCTCCCAAGCCCCCCATGAATCTGGGAGAATTTCCTGCCGCAGGCGCGTCAGTATATCCTCCCAGGGCTTGTCCGGTCCGTTGCAGTTTTTTATAATTTAGTTCCGCAACTTCCCTCCCAAGCCCCATAAATCTGTGGGAATTTTTCCTGCCTGCTGCCCGGAAACAGATTCCCAGTGGGCCAAAAAGACCGGGGTACCAGATTTGGTATCCCGGTCTTATCTTATAAGACGGCAAACGTTAGAAAAGGTTCTCTATCTTCATAAATTTATTTTCTTCTGCTCTGATTTTCTGTTCATTTCCCACAACACACAGGAAATCCTCCTCCAAAAAGGCTCTGATATATGCCGCCATTCCCCGAATATCCTCCGGTGTGGCGTCTAACACTTCATCTCTCTCCTTCTGAAGCATATCAAAGGTTATCCCTCTCATATAGGCGCCTTTGGAACGGCTGCCCTTCCCCGACGCAGTAAGTGGTACATCCATATTGCTAAAGGCACCAATGATATATTGTGTCATGGTTCTGTCATCCGCCTGATATTCCGCAATAAAATCCGCCGCCTTTTCATAGACATCTATGGTCTGTTCCAGGTTAGGATCACGATAAGATACAAAATAGCTGACTCCATTTCTGTGGAAATCACACATACAGCCATATGCTCCGCCTTTGACACGGACATTGACCCACAGATATTCATACCCCATCATCACCTTCAGTACATTCAGCACCCCTGTATAAGGAAGCCCCTTTCTGAGGAAATTTCCCGCACGGCATACATACTGCACCTGTCCCGCATTCATAAACCCTTCATTCTTCCTGTTCAAGACAGGCGCATACTCCCCTTTCTCTATCTGGCAGGTGTAGAGCTTCTTTGCCAGGGACTCAACAGGCTTATCAAGACTTGTCAATGTCTCTTCATCTCCTGTAAAGTCCACCATAAGATTCTCAGGACGGAATATCATTCTGCATAGAACCCGCAGCTTCTCCACCAGCTGTTCCTTCTCTTCCTCAAAATTTTCTTCCAGCCATGTGGACAGACGATAATGGTCAATTCCCTCTAATTCATCCATTGCCGCATCCTGAGGACTGCCGTAGGAAAGCGCCCTTGACACAGCCACACTATGTCCGCTCTCCATCATGTACTCCCGCATTCGTGAGTTATTCTCCGCAAGAATCTCTTTTAGTCTCTTGGTATCCCCCAGATTGCTTGTGAGTATCATTTCTTCCACCAGTTCCAATGCCCTTGCCAGATTTCCACGAAGCGCCTTGACATACACTTCCATGGTCATCTGAAATTTATCAGGGTTCTCCGCATCCCCATAAGAGCTCCACGCACTGTTCACGCCCCCCGTCACCAGGTTCATCTCATTGCACAATTCCGCATAAGTATAATGTTCTGTGTCCAGATTGCAGAATACATTCACCAAAATTCCAATATACGGAAAATAGGCTTCCGGAATGTCATGAATCCTGAACATTAGCGTAAGATAACCGATTCCATTTGTGAATTCATCATGGAACAAAGCAGGCGCCCCACCCAGTACTTTTTCTTTATTATTCAGCGGCAAAGCCTCTCTGCGCATATCAGAACGGGTCAAAAGAGGAATCTTTGCTATATCTTCCGGCCGATCCTCCGTTTCACGAAATGCTGTCAAAGCTTCCATCATGTTCCGAACCTGGGCAAGCTGTTCCTGCGTCATTTGTTTTTGAATGTCTGAAAGTTTTTCCTTTAAAGCCTTCTCCTGCGTTGCAGCCAGTCCAGTTTTCGGCTGCAAAATCACCATTGCCCCATGAGAATTGTCAAGGAGATATTTTTCCACCAGCCCCTCAAAATATCCCTTTGTTGCCTTTTCCCTTAGCTTTGCGAAAGTCTCATTGGCCTCAATGTGGATAAAAGGCTTATTTTCATCATAGAGCCAACTGTCCAATATCTGAAGTCCATACACCAGTCCCTTGGGACGTTTTCCGAAATCGGCCTCCCGATACTTAAATTCATATAGGTTTATAGCGGATAAGAGCGCTTTTTCTCCCAAACCGTTTTTCACAATATCGCTCAGAACTTCATGGATAACGGACTTGAACTCCTGCTCATACTGCACAGATGTTCCCTTTGCCACCACACTGAAGCAAGGCTGTCTGAAATTGGCGTCATAAAAGCTGAACACATCCTTTCCAATCCCCCTGTCAATCAGCGCTTTCTTCAAGGGCGCTCCCGGCACACCACAAAGCACAAAATCCAACACTTTAAACGCCACATAAAGCTCCCTGTCAAGACTGTCTCCCACAGACAGATTCCAGGACAAATAGGCGTTTTCTTCCTCCTTCTCACCTTCGCTAACAGGATATTCCCTGATTCTGCGGACAGGCTCCTCAAAAGCAGGTTCCATGCTTATTTCAGAATCCACCTCAAGCGCGTCAAACTTTGACAAATAGTGCTCATCAATAAAAGCCAGTTTCTCGGCCATATCCATATTTCCATACAGATATATATAGCTGTTGGAAGGATGATAATACGTTCTGTGGAACTCCAAAAACTGTTCATAAGTCAGCTTTGGTATCACATCCGGATCACCGCCGGATTCATAGCCATATGTGGTATGGGGGTACAATGCGGAAGTAATTTCCCGGTAAAGCACACCGTCAGGAGAAGAGAATGCTCCCTTCATCTCATTGTAGACCACGCCGTTATAAATCAGCTCCCCTGCCTCATTGAGTTCATAATGCCACCCTTCCTGACGGAAGATTTCCTCTTTTTCGTATATTTTAGGATAAAACACCGCATCCAAATACACATGCATGAGATTCTGGAAATCTTTGTCATTGCAGCTTGCCACAGGGTATACCGTCTTATCCGGATAGGTCATGGCATTTAAGAATGTGTTCAATGAACCCTTCACCAG
>CAJUGT010000219.1 GCA_910586435.1 uncultured Acetatifactor sp.
CTGAAGCACACAAATCATGGTATAATGTTGACACAGAAGAGCATTGTGTCAACTTTTGATTCCATGTGTGCTGAAGCACACAAAATTATGGTATAATGGGGAGAAGTAAATAACAAGACAGAGGGGCAGAATATGACATATAATGACTTAAAGGAAACGCTGAATAAATATAATTGGGATGACGGTTTTGAAGTTCCTGAAAAAATTCTGAAGAATCAAAATTGCGATTTGGCGTTAGCGCTGGAAATTTTTTTTCTTGCGGATGGCTTTGCTTATTTAGATAATATGGAAAAGGAAAAACAAACAGGGTCGGAAGAGTGGAGACAATTTATAGACAATCTTTATAATGATATTTTGAATGGAAAATATCCAAAGACCGGTAATTGTTTTAAAAATCCCTTGACCAAGGTAGCCAGATATAAGTTTGGGAAAAAATCTGTACCGGAGATTTTTTTGCTGGACTTATAATTGTTGTCATGTCACCCATGCCGGGAAACGGGATTTGACGGAAAAAGTGATATCAAAAGAATTGAACCGAAAGGAGAAATAGTAGCATGATGGGAGGTTATATATAATATAAATATGGAGAAAGAACCAAATGGGGATAAGAAATGAACAGATTTCAAAACAAGCTCATATCAATCATTATGACCGTGCTGCTGTTGGTATCGGTGCTGTATGTGGGAAAAGAGGCGGCATCTTATGTTACGGGCAGAAGCGTGGATGTGGAGAATGAGAAAATATGCGTGGTCATTGATGCCGGACATGGCGGGGATGATCCAGGCAAGGTAGGGATTAACGGAGCAAAAGAGAAAGATATTAATCTTCAGATTGCCATGCTGGTAAAACAGTTTCTGGAGGAAAATGATATAGAGGTGGTAATGACAAGGGAATCTGATGAGGGGTTGTATGATGCAGACACTTCCAATAAAAAAGTACAGGATATGAAGAGACGTATTGGACTGATAGAGGAAGCAAAGCCGATGGTGACAGTCAGCATTCACCAGAACAGTTATCCGGAAGAGTATGTCCATGGCGCGCAGGTATTTTACTATACAGGAAGTGCCAGGGGGGAATTGCTGGCAGAATGCATTCAGGCGCAGTTTGTGGAAAGGGTGGATGCTGAGAATAATCGACGGATTAAGGCAAATGACAGTTATTATCTGTTAAAGAAGACGGATGTTCCCATTGTGATTGTGGAGTGTGGTTTCTTATCCAACAGTGCCGAGGCGGAAGCGCTATGTAGTCCGGAATATCAGGAAAGAGTGGCATGGGCGATACATATGGGGATTTTGCAGTATCTCAACAAAAATGAGAAATAGGCAGGAGAGATAATAAAGGATTCTGGGGAGAGCTGTATTGAGGATTTCTTTTCAGGAAAGTTCGTCCGGTTGCTGGTACACGCTCTCCCCAGAAAGAGTTTTATAGTATTTTAGGCTGATGGATAATGATATGTATTTGCTTCCCTTTTACTTTGTTTTCATAGATATTGCGGAACAGTTGGGGATTTTCAATCATTTTTTCCTTATCATAAATAAAGAAATATATATGCTCAGCATGGTAATGCACCATATCCGCTTCCAATTCTTCTATCAGTTTCTTTTGCGGCATGCTGTGTCGGGTACATTTTACTTCAATGACATGTTCGGAATCCAGAAAAATATCCGTCCGGACTGTACCATAGCCGGTATCCTCGCTGACCTCAGCTCTTGCCAGTGGATAGAGGGGCTTTAAATAGGCATACAGAAGGTGCTGGACATCATATTCATTCTGGATTTTCAGCCCTGACAGCAGTTCTTTTTGGATGCCGCCACGCCTGTGAGGCGGACGCTCCAAAAGGCTTTCCAGAAAAAGGTAGTAATTCTCAAGTATGGTGAGAAGCTGGCTGTCAGCAGGGCAACCAGTCATGATCTCTTCCAGATATTCGATGACCCGTTTCCTTGCGGCATCCAGATTATTCCTGGTTTCTTTGTCAGAGTATTCGTTTATGACATAGTATGCCCGCTGTTCCAACTCCATCAGGCATTGCGGGCTGCTATTCAGTGTTTTCAGAAAAGTTCTCAAACCGGCCAATAAAGCGGAAAACTCCCCACCATCTTTTACATTTTTCAGCCGTGTAACGGCATTTGGTATACTTGTTATGTAGCTTTCTACACCATGAAACATGATTGTCAGCGTGCGCCTCCCCATCGCAGATAGAACAGGAACAGAGGATCTAAAATATAGAGACTCCCTTCCTTCCAGTCAAGTACCTTGAATATATCTTCCCGTCCATACAGAAGCTCTTTCAGCTTTGCCAGGCTTTCTCGCAGCATCTGGGGGGAAGGCTTTTGGCTGTCGTCTGCAAGCAGGCGGTAGATACGTTCCTTAACATCCTCAAATGCAAGCTTCATAATGGGCGGATTTTCTGCGATAGATTTTACAATCAGATCATAAATATCATGTTCCTGTCCGCTGAGGGTTCGGAAAGTGTTCCGGCTTTTACCGCGTGTATTCGGCCCTTTTTGCATCAGAGACACTACATCTCCGTATTCAAAGTTTGCGGTGGTATAGTGATAGGCGGTTTCCAGAATTTCCTGGCGGATCTGCCGGATTTCTTCCCCGGACATTTCCAATATGGTGCAGATGTTCAGGCAGATATACTGCATCAGCTGAGGAGAGGAAAGGCTTTCTACGGCAATCTGCGCCGCAATGGAATCCTCAATGGAAATGTTCAGCTTTCCAAACCCCAGCTTCGCAATCT